>JAQYWF010000314.1 GCA_030145105.1 Desulfosarcina sp. | reverse complement strand
GGAGGATCGTATCGAAGCCGTGGGCAAAATCATGGCCTCGTTTCGGGCCGTTTCCCACTGCTATCGCCGCGATCCGGCCGACGGCTGGCCTTACAACCTGTATACCATGATCCACGGCAAGAGCGAGGAGGACTGCAGGAACACGGCCCGAAAAATGTCCGAAAAATCAGGGGTGGAAACCTACCAGTTGCTCTTCAGCCGCCAGGAGCTGAAAAAGATTTCGATGACCTACTTCCCGGATGCCATCTAAAGTGTCCATTCATGAATGGCATCTTGATCGCCGGCTCTGCGTTCTCACGCTTTTGCAATCCTCAGCGTAGCGCTGCTACGCCTGCGGTTTCAAAAACGCTGCGGCCTTGATCCGGCGCCCAAGCTACCATCCCTGAACGAACACGGTAACACGGTGGTTTTCATGCCTTAAACCAATCATGGTTTCAGACGGAACCGTCCACGTCAGCTCAATGAATTCAACCCAATCCCCCCATATCCTTTTGGTTAATCCCTGGATTCACGATTTCGCTGCCTATGATTTCTGGGCCAAACCGCTGGGGTTGATGACGCTGGGGGGAATATTGCGTGATCACGGGGCCCGGATTTCCTACCTGGATTGCCTGGACCGATTCCATCCTCTCGCCGCAACAGGGCCGTTGCCACCTGCGCGCTGCGGCCGCGGTCCTTACCGGAAGACGGTTATCGCCAAACCGAGGGGACTCGATGACATCCCGCGCAATTACTGTCGATACGGAATCCCTGTCAATTGGCTCCGCAGGGACCTGGCGTCACTGGAACCGCCGGATCTGGTGCTGGTCACCTCCCTGATGACCTACTGGTATCCAGGCGTTCGTGAAACGATCGACGTCGTCAAATCGGTTTTCCCGGAGGTGCCGGTGGTGCTGGGTGGTGTTTATGCCACATTATGTGCCGATCATGCGAGAGATACCTGCGGTGCGGATCGGGTGGTGAGCGGCCCGGGAGAAAGCGCCATCCTGCCGCTGGTGGCCGAAATGACCGGATGGTCACCCTCGCCCCGGTTTGATCCGCAGGACCTGGATGCGTTGCCACGGCCGGTATTGGACCTCGAACACCGCCTGGTACATGCACCGGTATTGACCTCACGCGGGTGCCCGTTTCAGTGCGCCTATTGCGCTTCCCACCGGCTTCAGCCTCGGAGGATGCGCCGCAGTCCCGCATCGGTCGTGGATGAAATAGTCCACTGGCATGATAACCACGGCGTTCACGATTTTGCCTTTTACGATGACGCCCTGCTGATCGATGCCGAACGGCACATCATTCCCCTGCTGGAGGGGGTTGTCGCAGCGGGCGTCGAGGTTCGATTTCACACCCCCAATGCCCTGCATATCCGGGAGATGACCCGTCCTCTGGCCCGGCTGATGTTTCGGGCCGGGTTCCACACCATTCGACTCGGCTTGGAAACCACGGCATTCAAAGGGCGGCAGACCATGGATCGAAAAGTGACCGGCGCTGAGTTCGTTCAGACGGTGGGGCATCTCAAGGCTGCCGGTTTCAGCAGCGGCCAGGTGGGTGCCTACCTGTTGGCCGGACTTCCCGGTCAGGATTTCACGGGGATCGAGGATTCCATTGCTCTGGTGAAAAAGGCCGGCGTCACCCCGGTGATCGCCCACTACACGCCGATTCCCGGTACACCCATGTGGACGCAGGCCGTGGCCGCTTCACGCTACGATCTGGAGGCTGATCCCATCTTCACCAATAACGCTATTTTTCCCTGCCGGAGCGAGACCTTTTCCTGGGATGACTTGACGCGGCTGAAAAATCTTGCAAAGGCTTGAGCGAACATTTTCAAATTCAAGCATCTCGGCAGCGGTATCGGCGTGGGGAGATGGTTCATGCCGCCGGTTCAAATTTTAGTGGGACATCGATCCTCTGATATTCAGATTGACACGGCCCCAACCTTTTTCTTACACTTTACATGCAACGCGCACACGGGGCATCTTTTCATTGCTCCCCCACCATTATGTTGCCCCCAGCGCGACACAAAGGAACGCCATCATGCCGATGACCATTCAAGCCATCGTCTGTACCGTGGATTTCTCTCCCTTCAGCGCTCTGGTGGTTCGTAGCGGGGTGGCCTTGGCCCAGCGGGCCGGGGTGCGTCTTTACCTGATCCATGCGGTGTACGATCCTCAGGACGGGGCTCACCCGACAACGGTATTCGAGCGGGGAGGAGACCTGGCCCATCATACCGACGATGCCCGGCAGCGAATCCAGGCACTGATGACCGATGTTCCTGTGGACTGGGAGCCGGTGGTACGTTTCGGGGAACCGGTGGAGCAGACCGTCGCCTTCGTCAACAGTTTGCCACCGTGTCTCGTGATATCCGCCAGCCACGGCGTGTCCGGGTTCCGGCGGTTTTTCATCGGTACGGTGGTGGAACGCCTGACGCGTGCACTGAACCGTCCCATGTTGGTGGTCAAGCCTGGCGAGGGTAAAGACCACGACCGGTTCAGCGGTTTTCGTTCAGCCGTGGTCAGCTGTGACGGGCATGGTTACTGGCAGCGGATGGCCCCGCTGCTACCTTTGCTTCAGCCCGATGCCGCTTCACGAATCCATATGGTTCATGCCATGGAAGGACCTCTGGAAGAAGTGACGACGGATTCCGATGCGGTATCGTATGGCGAGGTTCAGCAGGCGCTTCAGGATCGATTGGACCGTCAGTTGCGCGATCAGGGGCGGCGGATGTTTTCCCATGCCGATCAACTTTCCGTCGCCATCGCCCCCGGTGTTCCCCAAGAGATGGTGCTGAGGCATGCCCGGGAACTGGCTTCAGATGTGATCGTCGTGGGTGTGCGTCGTTCCGGCAAGGTGAGCCGCTGGATATCCGGCTCTACGACCGAGGCGCTGCTGCGCCGTTCTCCCTGTAGTGTGTTGACGGTGCCCGAACCGCTGGATCCGATAAAGACCGGAGACCATCGTCGATGACGGCCACAGGCGTGGTATGGGATCCTGTCTATCTTGAGCATGTGACCGATGATGGTCACCCTGATCATCCTCGCCGACTCAAACCCCTATATCGGCGTCTGCAAGATCCGTTGGTGAACTGCCGATTTACCACCATTGCCCCGCCAGCAGCCACAGACGAAGAGATCCTTCTGGTGCACAGCCCGTCCTACCTGAACCAGGTCAAGGCGACCGCGACCCTACCAGCGTCGGCGCTCAGCGCCGATACCCTGACCTGTGACCGTTCCTACCCGGTGGCGGCCATGGCTGCTGGCGGCACCACCGAGGCGATCCGGCAAGTCGTTGCCGGAACCTTGTCCCATGCGCTGGTGCTGGGCCGTCCGCCCGGCCACCATGCCGAACGAACGCGGGCCATGGGCTACTGCATTTTCAACAATGTGGCCATCGGCAGCATGGCGGCGCGAACAGCCATGGGGCTGGCGCGGGTGATGGTGGTGGACTGGGACCTCCATCACGGCAACGGCACCCAGCACATGTTCGAACGGGATCCGTCGGTTTTTTTCTTCTCTTCACACCAGTTTCCCCACTATCCTGGCACCGGCCACTTCACCGAAACCGGCCAGGGACCGGGGGAGGGGACCACCATGAACGTTCCCTTGAGCCGCGGCTGCGGGGACGGTGAAATTACCGCTATCTACCAACGACTGCTTATACCCGTGGCGCATGCGTTCAAACCGCAATTGATCCTGGTTTCCGCCGGGTTCGATATCCACGCTGACGACCCACTGGGTGGAATGAAGGTAACCCCGGCAGGATTCGCCGGCTTGACTCGACTGATCCTTGACATTGCCCGGCAGACCTGCGCCGGTCGGGTGGTTTTTTGTCTGGAGGGGGGATATCACCCCGATGCCCTGGCCGACTCGGCACTGGCCATGATCGATGAACTCACCGGCCGAACATCTACCGATGTGGATGCCATAGCAGCAAGTGCCGATCCTGGGCGATTGAACACCATCGTGGATCGATGCATCCACACCCACCAGCGGTTCTGGAAGGAACTGGATGGGCAATTGTCCAAGAATCGATGATAATCCAAACACAGAAACAATCCGTAAACCAGTGCAGAACCGATCGCAACCCAATCTCACAAGGCAGGGGGCCACATGAACAGAATCAGCATCATGGAAGCGTCTGTCCGTAAATGGGACCGCATCATTGCCGGCAAAGGTTCCGACGGCGGTGTCCTCGATTGTCCGCCCTGCCGCATCTTTTACGTACTTGTCTGCGCAGGGTGCCCCATTGCCCGGTATACGGGAAAAAAGTTTTGCAAGGGATCACCGTACATCGAATGGTATTGGCACCAGAACGATGTTCACGGTAAGATGTTTCGAAAAGTCTACTGCCCGGAATGCGAACGGCTGGCCCGCAACATGCGAGACTTTATGGTCGAGATCGTCGACCATCTGAAGGCCCAGCGAGCGGCGGCTGAAAGCGGGGATCAAGCGTGAGGATTTCGCGACAGGTATGGGTGGTCCTCGATACGGGCGGGCACCGGTGATGGCCTGGGTGGCTCTGATCCTGACGGCTGAGACGGCGATATTTATCTTGGCGGGCGTCGCATGGTTTCTGTCCATGGGGTACACCCTTGCCGAAGCCGGTGCAGGAGCCGTCGTGATCGTATTCATGGCCCTATCATTGATCCATCAGATCTCTTTTTTTATTGGATCACCGCTGCCCGGTTTCATTCTGGAGCCAGCTGCCCTGACAGCATTTTTCTTTTTTGGAATCCGCCGGTTGCCGCGTCTGACCCGGAAACTGGCATCGGCAATGCGCCTGGTGCGCCAGGAGCTATTTTCAGGGTTGACCATCGCGGCCGCATGGTCGGTGATGGCTGGCCTGGTGGCGGTGGGATGGTTGTCGACGGATCATTTGTTGGCTGCCCCTCCATGGAACGGACTGATGACCGGTTCACTTCATGGTGGCCTTGTTCGAATGGCGATTACCGATCCGATCCCCCCGATCAATGCCACGGCCCTGTTTTACCACACGGCCCGTTTTGGCCTGGGACCCAACGCCTGTGGCTTCGGTTTGTTGGCATACATGGCGGTGGGTTTTTCCACCTATGCCCTGGCCCGTCGGTACACCTGGCCGCCCATGGCGTTGACTGTCACCCTGATGGTACTGAGCATGCCTCGACTGGCTTCCTTGGGACTATCGCCCTCGGCGGAGCTGGTATCCACTGCGGCCATTGCCTTCTCCATGGTGTTGATCTATCGACTCCTGGAGCAGCACCAGTCCGGGGACCTTCGTTTTTTCTTGCTTTGCATTTTGTTTTCCATTTATGCCAACCCTTTGAGTATTGCTCTGGTCCCGGTGATGGGACTGCTGCTTCTGGTGGTCATGATTCGCCGGCATGGATGGCTCATGTGGCGAGAACTGCTTGCGGCCAAACCACTTTTGACCGTGCTCATCTTTTTGCCGGCCATGGGATTGGCTCAGATTCCCGTTTTTGCATTGAATCTGGCCCATGATCACCCGCTTATCGGCACGGCCATCGCATTCGACAACGACGGCATCCTCGGCGCCGCCGTTAACCTGATCCGCTACCTTTTCATCAGCTTCGACCCCACTGAACCGGTGCAGCGAATGCTGGTGTGGTTGGTCGGACTGGATCTGAGTCGTCTGGTGATGGGAATATACAACAGCCTGGTGGCGCCGGTGTTCGGCAATGCCGGGGTGGAGGGTTCGTTTGCCTTGATCTTTTCAGGCAGCGGACGTATGGGCTTCGGTCCCTTCGCCCTGTTGTTGGTGGTGCCCTCGATGATCTACGCCCTGGTTCGAGGGCCGCGGCGGCTCAAGGCGGTAAGCGTGGCATGGACGGGGTACCTTTACCTGGCGGCTCTGGTGGTTGCCTGGTATCCTGGCAGCCTCGCGGTTCTAAGCCCCCTGTACGCGGCAAACGGCTTCATCGTTGCATTCGCCCTGCCTCCCTGGCGGCTCCGACGGCGCGGCATGCGGCTGCTTCAGATAGCCTTCGCCCTTCTGCTGGCTTGGTCGATTGTCAGTGCGGGATGGACGCCGGTTTGATTCCTCCTGAACCTTATTACCCCTGTTCGTAAATACGATGGCATTCAATCGCCGATGCATCCCGACTCGCTGCGTTACTCGGCGCCCCAATAGCT
>JAQYWF010000093.1 GCA_030145105.1 Desulfosarcina sp. | reverse complement strand
GCCGCTGCAGAGAAAGCCGCTGCTGAGAAGGCCGCCGCTGAGAAGGCCGCTGCTGAGAAAGCCGCCGCTGAGAAAGCCGCTGCAGAGAAGGCCGCCGCTGAGAAGGCCGCCGCTGAGAAGGCCGCTGCTGAGAAAGCCGCTGCTGAGAAAGCCGCTGCTGAGAAAGCCGCTGCAGAGAAAGCCGCTGCTGAGAAGGCGGAAGAGATCAAGAAAGCCGCCGCCCAGAAATCTGACGTGTCGGTTGCCTACGAACCGCCGCCTGAGCAGGCGTCGGCCAAGAAGCCATCTGACCCAGTTGACAACACCATGAAGATCTTCGCCGCCGGACTGGCGTTCCTCATTCTGCTGGTGATCGGCGGCAGCACCTCCAACTCCTTCAAATATTATCTGAAAGAAAATCAGGGCGCACTGGAAGTCTGGAAAGGCAAATTTTCGCCCATCGGCAAAAAACTGGTCATCGCTCTGCCCGGCGTGCCCGCTCCCGAAGACACTCTCGTGACCTACCGCTCCGGTGATGTCTATCCGATCGTGTTCCAATATTACATCGACAAAGCCGATGCGCTGTTGGAGGTTCCCGGGATACCGGATTTCGAAGGAATCAAGGCCACACTGAAAACTGCCCTCGAATACGGGTCCACCGATACCCTTCGCACCCTGGCCTATCAGCGCCTCGATAACATCGACCGGTTGATTCTCACCTATAAAGCCGATGTGGCCGCCAGCCGTGGATCCATCGATGACCTGAAAGCGGCCATCGGATTTCTCAACGCAGCCGACAAATTGATCACAGACGAGGCCCAGGAGGAATTGGTCGCCCGTAGAATTGCCGCCCATGAAGCCGCGATTGAGGCACTGGAAGAACAGGCAGCCGCTGAACAGGCAGCTGCTGAACTATCAGCTTCTGAACAGGCAGTTGCTGAACAATCAGCTGCCGAGGCTGAGGCAGAAGCAGCTACCCCCCAGCAGGCGGAAGACACGCCTGAGGTCGATGGTTCCGACGAAAACCCGGAACCTGCCAACGATCAGCATTAATCGATTTTATAACTCGCCAAACCTTTAACAGGTAGGTTTTAAACGGGGGATCGCCTGGCCAGTGCCAGCGAATCCCCCTATTTATTTGAACCCTCCCCGCGGCAAGCCGCGGGGAATGTTCTGCCTATAACGGCAGTGCTGCGCGGCACCGTAAGGATGAAAGTCTATTTTCAGTTCGCTCGCTAGTGTCCGTCCAGAAATGAGGGATTTTGGTCGAGATCAAGGCGTACGAAAAATTTTACCGGAGGCGCCCTGAAAGAAGTACCCTTGGGGTGCATATAGTTGATATTCCGAGGATAAAATTTTTCGCGCAACGCAGAGGTCGGGCAAAATAACCATTTATGGATGGGCACTCGCTAACCCCGCCGCAAGCGGCGAGGAGTGCGCTCGCTATCGCGGTTCAAACGGCAGAAGGAGCCCATAATGAATATAAAATTATTAATTACAGGTGGATACCTGCTTATCCTGCTCTTGATTTTCTCTTCATCCGGATATGCTGATTTTGGGAGTATCTTTAAAAAGGTGCAGAAAACCCTCGGCGGGAGTTCGGGTGTGTCCCAAAATGAAATTGTCGATGGCTTGAAGGAGGCCCTGGAAATCGGCACTGACAACACGGTTCAGGCGCTTTCACAGTTGAATGGTTACTATGGAAATCCGCAGCTGAAAATCCCCCTGCCCCAATCCTTTCAAAAATTTGAAAAAATTTTACGCTCCACCGGGTTTTCTTCTGAGCTCGATGCGTTTGATCTGAGCATGAATCGGGCGGCGGAAAAAGCGGCACCTGAAGCCAAGACCTTGTTTGTTGATGCCATAAAGGAAATGACATTTTCAGATGCGGATACAATTCTCAAGGGTGGGGACAACGCGGCCACCGCTTACTTTGAAAACAAAACAGCGGGCAGGTTACAGACATTGTTTAAACCGATCATCGAACAATCCATAGAAAGCGTCGGCGTTACCCGGATCTACCAATCACTGTCCGAAAAAATTCAATCGATTCCTTTTGCCGGTGATTACGCCGTCGACCTGGACGCCTATGTCACTGAAAAGGCTATCGATGGTTTGTTTATCCGGTTGGGCGAAGAAGAGGCAAAAATCAGAAATGATCCCGCTGCCCGTGTCACGGATTTACTAAAAAAAGTCTTTCAATAAGGGCGACTGAGCGGATCCGCTTACAGGTAAAATCATAAAAATTGTAACCAATGGGAATGGACTGGGTCTTCATGTATAGCGTGGTAATGCCATTAACCTCCATTCCACACCCTCGAAAGCCCCTGCAGGGGCTTTCATTTGTTACCATCATTTCCCACCTGATGTGAAAAAGGTTTCCCATTTTCGCAGTCTTTCTCTCGGCTACTATTTCACAACATATTGTTTATATAAACTATAAAAAAATTTTCAAATGATGGCACATGATATGCTGTTAACAAAAACAGCGAAGGTAATCTGATCCATGCTCCAACCTAATGGTTTTCTGATGTTCTCGGCAAGATGCAGAGAACCAAACCTGTTCCACACTTTTTTTCGGGCAAGACCCTCCTCTGGGTCTTGCCCGATTTCATTTGTATCGGGCCATGCGATGGGATGGAATCCATTCAGGCTTACATGGCCAGGGGGTAGCCTTTTCCACGCAGATGCGCCACAATCCGGAACAACTGCGCAACGGTCTTGGGGTCGGCATCAGGGCCGGGGTGCCTTACTTTAGCGGTCGAGAAAACTCCCAGCTGTTTTAACACCTGCTTGCGAAGCGAGACGCCGATACCGGGTTGAAATTCCCAGCGGTTCAACGGCAGGAAATCATAAAAGTGTTCGGCGGCCTGCTTCAATTGATGGTTCTGGACCAGTTCGAACAATTGAACCAACAATTCGGCATAAACAAACCCGGTCATTATCCCTACAGCCCCCAGTTCCAACTCCTCGAGGGCATACATGCCGCCCAGCGCTCCGAAAATCTTCAACCCGGGTCCCGCTGTTTCGGCCAGGGCCTGCATTTTCATCCCCGTGGGCGGATCTTCAAGCTTGATGTAATGGATGTTTGCAGAGATCTCGAATATACGGCTGATGAGTGCCACGGTCATCGAAATACCGGTCACAGCTGGATAGTCGTGAATAATGCAGGGTATCTGTGCGGCATCGGAAACCTGGTTGTAGTATTCAAGCAGCGGTGCATCCTTTTGGACGTTGTGGGGGCCGAGCAGGATCGCATCCGCCCCCAGCTCCCGCGCACGGTGCACCATGGTCATCGCCGGATTCGTGGCGGGCGCCCGCACCCCGACCACCAGTCCCATTCCCTTAGGGAGCAACTTACGGTATTGGGCAATCACTTCTGTGCGTTCCTGGTCCGTCAGCTTGTGCCCTTCACCCAGGGCACCCAAAATGGCCAGGCCATGCACCCCTTTTTGCGCCATGAATTCGACCAGACGCTCAATACTGGGGTAGTCGATCTCGCCTTGATCCAGAAACGGCGTCGGAACGATGGGATATATGCCTTTAAGATGCATCACCTTCCCCCTTGCTCAATAGAATTAGCGCACATGTTTCGCTGAGATTAGTGGTTTTACCAAGCCGTCAGGCGTATTTTAAATCGACAACTGGATTGTTCAAGCTTTCAAAACCTGATATCCGGCAGGCCACCTGGTCTCCATGGCGGATCTGGGCAGCTCCAGGCGTTCCGGTTGAAATGATATCGCCCGGTAAAAGCGTCATCACCTTGGAGTGATAGGCAATCAGCACATCGGGTGTAAACGTCATGTGGTCAACCGTATTCTCCGCATGCACACGCCCATTGATAACCGTCGAGACCTTCAGGCGCAGCACATCGTCGACCTCGTCCGGCGTGACCAGCTGCGGGCCAAATGAGAAAAACGTGTCGAAACTTTTGCACATGGTCAGATAGCGTGGATTTTGGCGCAGAATGTCCTCAGCCGTCATGTCCAGAATGGTCGTAAAACCTGCCACCACGTCCAGCCATTTCTCGCGGGGTACATCTTTGCATCGACTGCCGATGACAATACCCAACTCGGCTTCCGCGGTTGTCTTTTCAGAAAGCATCGGTATCCGTATCGTCTCTCCGGGCCCGATAATGGTGGTAGCCGGCTTCATGAAACTGGCCGGCGATGATGTCGGCGCAGTCTCGGAAAGATCGCTGGCATGAGCCCTGTAGTTTAGCCCGATACCCCATATTTTCGGCGGATGCCGATACAAGGCGGCGTAAATACCCGGTTGGGCGCTTAAAAACAGATGTCCCTGCTGATCCAACGCGTTGCTTCCCGCATCCCGATACCAGGCGTTCAGCCTGGTGAGCTGGCCTGTCGCTAACAGCTCCTCCATCGTTTCAGGCCACTGACTCTCAAATGCGTGGTTGAGATCCGCGATGCGAACCCATCCGTTTTTTCGACAGATAGCCAACTGCTCTTTTTCATTGACCAAAATAGTAGCTAATCGCATGCTGCCTCTCTTCATGGGTTCCAAGGACGAAATCAATTGAAAGCGGCAATCGTGAAATTGTTGACTTGATCTTTTCTTTTAAACAGTGCGGGGCCTAACCCAGCCCCAACTTTTTTATAATTTTATGGGTATTATTTGACATATAATTATACTATAATATCAAATAATACTATGTACTTTTTTTCATAACCAGCCGCTATCGATGGCGCAGGGAAATGTTAACTACCTAAATTTTTACTATATTCTAAATTTTTGGGTTCTGGCCCATAGCTTGCTTATTCTTAAAATAGTCGTTGGGCCCATCATTGAATTCGAGCGGCCGCGATCATCACCCTCTTTTACTACAACAATAGCGCACACAGGGCAACGACCGAAAGAAGAGGATAGATCTGGAGAAAGCATGCCGGAAGATCTCAACAAAGGCAATAAAACGCCACACCTGCAGCCCACCACAGCCAACGAACGCTTGCAGAAGGCCCTTGCGGAACGAGAGCGATTTCTGAATCGCCAACCGCACCTGCGTGCCTATCAGGCGGAAATCGATAGGGTTCTGGATAAGTCAGGCAACCCTGAAGGCCGCATGGCTGTGCTGGGAATGTTGCTGCAGGGCAAGCTTCTCGACATGCAAAGAGAACTCTACAAGTTAACTAAAATTCTCCAGCAAAACGCCAATTCTCTTTAGAAGCCATCCCAGAGAAAGGATCTTGGTTCAAGATCAAGGCGGGTCCTCGTTTCAACCCGCAGGCATACTGAAGTATGTCGAGGACTTGAAACGAGGACCCAACACAGATATTGGGGCAATAAACCTTTTTGAGATTGTTTATCGCTCACCCCGGGGGAAACGCGGCAGCAGCTGCGATGCGTATGCGTTCGTTGGGCGATTCGATGCTAACCCCACAAGGCATTAAAGCAGCCCACGATAGTTCCCACCATCCACCAAGATATTCTGGCCGGTAATGTAACGCGCCTGAACGCTGGCCAGAAAGGCAGCGGCAGCCCCGAAATCAGATGGGTCGCCGATGGTATTGCTGGGGTTGGCCGACATCATCTCCTGGATGATCGCCTCGGACGACTTCTTCTCCTGATCGGCACGGAACTTGGCCAACTGATCGATTCGCGATGTTTTGTGGGTACCCGGAAGCAATGCGTTGACGGTGATGCCATCGGGTGCCAATTCCGATGCAATCGTTTTCAAAAAACCGGTCAACCCTGCCCGAGCCATATTGGATAACAACAGCGTACCGATGGGTTGCTTGACCGAAATCGAGGTGATGGCGATAATTCGGCCCCAACCATTGCTTTTCATTGCCGGTGTGACGCCACGAATCAGGTGTACGGCACTCATCAAGGTCAGGTTGAGGGCCTTTTCGTATTCCTCGATGGCGGTGCTGACATAGGTTCCCGGTGGCGGACCGCCGGCGTTGGTCACCAGGATTTCCGGTTCTCCCAGAGCCCCTCGAACGTCCTCAATCAGGCGGCTGATATCTTCAGCCTTGCTCATGTCGGCAGCCATGCCCAACACGTCTGTTCCGGTTTTATTTGAAATCTCCTCGGCGGCCAGCGAGGCTGCTGCACCATCACGGGAGCAGATCGCTACCCGGCACCCTTCAGCGGCCAGCTGTTCCGCGCACCCATGTCCCAACCCCCGGCTTGAAGCAGTCACCAGGGCAATTTTACCATGTATGCCAAGATCCATTTTACACCTCCTTGGTTATCGAAGGTAAACACGAATTCAAAGGTGTCCATTCCTACTCGATCCATGCCGAGTGAATATATCGAATACCCGTGTCAATGCTGCCTGGCCCAACAACCTTTCCATCTCTGCAGGACTGTCAACTTGCAGGCACAGGGCAATTCCTGTTGACCGAATCGTTTCTTTAGTTCAGTAAATACATCAATCACACGTTCAATAATTATTACATCGAAATTTTTAGCGCATTTATGGGACTGATGACATGCATGGTACTCCCTGAATATCAACGAGCCGACGATTGAGGACGCCATGAACACGACCACCACAGAGCGATACGTGCTGTCCATCGACCTGGGCAGCAGCAACCTGAAAGCCGCACTGGTGGGCAGCGACGGACGCATCGTGGCCCGTGCGGACGAACCTACCGGAACCACCCTTTTCCCGGGAGGTGGTGCCGAGCAGGACCCGGTGCAGTGGTGGAACAACGCCAAAAAGGCGGTGGTGGCCATCATGGCGCAGGCTGGTGTTCCACCTGAAAAAATCGTGGCCGTGGCCTGCGATTCCCAGTGGTCTGTCGTCGTACCGGTAGACGAGAATGCCGAGCCGCTGATGGGCGCGGTTCACTGGCTGGACACCCGGGGAGGCAAGTACAACCGCCAGGTCGCCGGCGGGTTTCCGGCCATTCAGGGGTACCAGGTATTCAAACTGATGAATTGGATCCGCCTGACCGGACTGGCCCCCACGCATACCGGCATGGATTCCATGGGACATGTGCTCTTTATCAAAAACGAGCGGCCGGACATCTACCGGCAAACCTTCAAATTTCTCGAACCCATGGACTATCTGACGGCCCGCCTCTCCGGGAAAATCGTCGCCACCCAGAAAACCATGGCTCCGTTCGTCATCACGGACAATCGTGTCGGAGAAGGACGTTACAGCGACAAGCTTTTACGCATGGCGGGACTGGACCGTGACAAGTTTCCGGACATGATCGCCAACAACGGCATCGTGGGAACGATCGATCCGGCAGTCGCCGGCGAACTGGGCCTGACGCCCGCCACCCAGGTGGTTGCCGGCGTCGGTGACCTCCATGCCTCCATCATCGGATCCGGTGCAGTGGGCGATTTCGAGGCCATCATCTACATCGGAACCACCTTGTACATGAGCTGTCACATGCCGTTTAAAAAGACCGACCTTGCCCACATGATGACAGCCCTGCCCAGTGCATTTCCGGACCGCTACATTTTACTTGGGGAACAGGGGCTCGGCGGTAAATGCGTGGAGTTTTTCCTGGAGAACATCCTGTACGCCACGGACGATTTTGAAATGCCCGCGAAACCGGAAGATGCCTATCTGCGCTACAACACCGTGGCCGCCAGTGCACCGCCGGGCAGCGGCGGCGTCATCTTCCTCCCCTGGCTGAACGGCTCCATGGTCCCTTGTGAAAACCCGCACGTCCGCGGCGGTTTTGTCAACCTGTCCATCGACACCCGCCGCCGTCATCTGGCCCGTGCCATTATGGAGGGTTTGGCCTTCAACAGCCGCTGGACCCGCGAGCCGGCGGAAAAAATGATGGGCCGCCCGTTCACCCGATTTATCTTTTCCGGCGGCGGCGCGCTCTCCGACCTCTGGTCCCAGATCCACGCCGACATCCTGGGTGTCCCCATTCACCAGGTGGCCGACCCGCTAAACTCCACCGCACGGGGAACCGCCCTGCTGGCCTTGACAGCCCTGGGGCACCTGACCGTGGACCAGCTGCCTGCCATGGTTCCCATCAAGCAGGTGTTCGAGCCGGACCCATCCAACAAAGCCATATACGACCGACTCTATACCCAATACCGCAGGCTTTTTTCCAAAAACAAAGACATCTTTGCCGCCTTGAATGCGCATGCGGAAGAGTAGTCCACCGAAGATCCGAAGGAGGATATCATGTCAGACCAGGCCGTCGATCCGTTGAAACCGTATAAAGGACGTTTTAAATCGCATGCCGCCATACCGGCCAGGGGCCGGGCCAAGGACGAAATATTCAACGAACTGGCCACCGTTTCAGAAGAGGAAAACGCTCGCTGGAAAACCGGCCAGGTGTCGGGAACCTTCTATCACGCCGGCGACGCCCACCGAGAATTCCTCAACCGGGTGGCCGCCCTCTTCACCCATGTGAACACGATCCAGTTCGACATCTGCCCGAGCATGTTTAAAATGGAAAGCGAAATCATTGCCATGACGGCCAACATGCTGCACGGCGACAGCGCCCGGGAGCACAATCCGGAGAACGCGGTTTGCGGCACCATGACATCCGGCGGCACCGAGAGCATCCTCATGGCCATGAAAGTATACCGGGATTGGGCCCGCGAAGAAAAGGGCATTGCCGCGCCGGAGGTTATCATCCCCCACACGGCCCACCCGGCCTTTGACAAGGCGGGGGAATATTTCGGAATCTGCATGGTGCATGTGCCTGTTTCGGAGCCTGATTTCCGGGTGGACCCCAAGGCGGTTGAGGAAAAAATCACCCCCCATACTGCCGCCATCGTCGGCAGCGCCGGCAACTACCCCTACGGCCTCATCGATCCCCTGGAAGAGCTGTCCGACATCGCCCTGCGACACCAGATCGGTTTTCACGTGGACGGCTGCCTGGGCGGATTCATTCTTCCCTGGATCGAGAAACTCGGCTACGACCTGCCGCTCTTCGATTTCCGCCTGCCGGGTCTCACCTCCATGTCCGCCGACACCCACAAATACGGGTACGGCTTGAAGGGCACCTCAGTGGTGCTCTACTGCAACAGCAACCTGCGTCGCTACCAGTATTTCAACGTTCCTGACTGGTCCGGTGGACTCTACGCCTCGCCCACGGCGGCCGGCAGTCGCTCGGGCGGTTTGACGGCCGCGACATGGGCGTCCATGATCTACCTTGGAGAAGAAGGCTACCTGCAGGCCGCCCGTCGGATCATGGACGTCGCTGACGCCCTCAAGGCCGGCATCGACATAATCCCCGAACTGACCCTGATCGGCGAACCCACCTTCGTCATCAGCTTCCGCTCCGACGACGTGGACATCTACCACGTCAACGATTTCATGAAGACCAGAGGCTGGCGCTACAACTGCCTGCAGCTTCCGCCGGCCCTGCACTTTTGCGTAACCATGCCCCAAACGAATGTTCCCGGTATAGCGGACCGCATGGTGGCCGACCTGAAAGAAGCCGTCATCTACGCTCGCGCCAAAGCGGGCACCGTAGCCGAAACGACGGCCCTGTACGGCCTGGCCGGTTCCCTGGAGGGCAACCAGCAGGTCACCGAAATGATATACGGCGCCCTGGACTACCTGTACGCGATATAGCGCCAATGATTGCGTTCTGCCTGGTCACGCGGCGATTGGGAATCGAACCGTCTGAAAACCGGCATGTTAACCCGGCTCGGTCCAAATCGTAAGACGTGGGTGGTTGGGAAAAAATGCAAACTATGCGGAATTTCTGCTGGCGTTGATATTGCCGTACAGGGACCGTTCAACTATTTTTTCGTAAAGCGGTTTATGCGTGGAATGCTTTTCGATTTTCTGCAACGCATACTGCTGGACGACCAACAGCGGCAAAACGATGCCTTCCCGGATCTCGATCGATTTTTTCGACACCGGTTCCTCTTCCATCAACACCCGGTAGCCGGAAATAATCAGAACCATCTCTTTTGACAGTCGATATTCCTCAGCCAGCATGTTCCAGAAATCGGAGTAGACAGGGTCCCCGGCAATATAGCCGGTCAGTTCAAAATAGCATTTGGACAGGGCCATCATGCTGTTAAGAATCAATGCCTTAAAAAATGGTACGTCGTTAAAGAGTCCTTTTAGCTGCTCTGTCTTGCCTTCCTCGACCAAGGATTGGATTGCCGTGCCAATACCGTAGTAACCGGGAACATTTTGTTTCAGTTGGCTCCACGAACCCACGAACGGGATCGCCCGGAGGTCGCTGAAGTCCAGTTTTTCCTTGTCGCCCCTTTTGTAGGGCCGGCTGCCGATATTGGTCCTGCCATAATAGCTGAGTGTGCTTTTGTTTTCCAGGTAGGCAATAAACATTTCGTGGTTTTTAAGGGCCGTGTACTTCTCAAAGCTTAAATGCGCCAATTTCTCGATCAGTTGTCTTGAATCGTCGGAAATCGTGTTCTCCTGTTCCAGCAGGCGCGAGGACAACCCTGCGGTGAGCAGCTGCTCACAATTGTGTATAAAGTGCGCTTTCGTACCATACATGCTGGTAATCGTCTGGCCCTGAATGGTGAGTTCAATGGCATGATTGGCAATGTTTTTGCCAAGTGAGGCATAGAAACGATGGGTTTTGCCTCCTCCTCGAGCGGGCGGGCCGCCCCGGCCGTCAAAGAATATGGCCTTGATACCGTAACGATCGCAAACCGCCGATAACCTCTCTTTGGTTTTGTAGATCGACCAGTTGGCCTGCAGATACCCGCCGTCTTTGGTTCCGTCAGAAAAGCCCAGCATGAGGGTCTGTCTGTTACGCCGCTGGACGATGTGGGCGCGGTATTCCGGCACATCAAAGAGTGCCTGCATGATGGATCCTGCGTTTTTCAGGCCTTCCATCGACTCGAACAGCGGTATGATGTCGACAGGCAGGTCACTTTTTCCCCAGCCACACCACCTGAAAAGACAGAACACAAACAAAACCGAAAAAATGTCCTCCGCGTGACTGATGATATACCGGTTGCACCCTTCTTCCCCGTTATTGCGCTGGATCTGCTTGATCTGGATAATCGTTCGGATCGTATCTTTGATTAGCGCATCGTCAAACTGATCGGGATGAACGCAAATGTCTGCGTTCACAAGCATGGCAATTGCTTCGGATGACCCCAACTCATCCAGGCTATGTGCGATCAGGTTCTCCTGTTTAAGAATAGCCTCGACGGTCTGTTTGTGGACGCCATGGTTTTGCCTAATATCCAGAGCGGCGAAATGCGTTTTGAATATGTTGACTTTGTCGATCAGGGTCTCCAGTTCGTCAAGATACAGACTGTTGTAGTTCTCTATCAGGGAGGCTTGAATACCGACGAGTGGATCGACAATCTCATCGTATCGCATCGTCTTTCTCGGATCGAACATCGCCCCGTAAAGCCCGGTCCGCAGATTGTCGAGGACCTCTTCGATGCCTCTGAAGGTCAGTTTCTGCGCCAATTGCTTCACGTCCTGGTAGTAGCATTTCATCAAGCTCATGCGCAGCTCATCAGCGACGTCATTGGTCGTTTCCGAGGTGACGAAAGGATTTCCGTCCCGGTCGCCGCCGGGCCAGAATCCAAGCTGGATGATCTGGGGGCAATTGAAAATCGTATTCGGGACGTTCTTCTTGATCGTTGCGTACAGCTCACCGACGGCCTTGTAATATACATGTCGAAGCAGGTGGATTATATTTTTGGCTTCATCGAGGGGTGTCGGTTTCTTGGCATTGATCAGTGATGTCAATCCCAGTTGTTGCAGGGTCAGATCGATTTGATCGATATCATTTCGTGCAATCACTGAATTCAATTTGCCGATGATATCCAGCACTGCAGGAGAGTAAAACTGCGTGGGATGGGCCGTCAATACGATGCGAGCACTGAAACAAGACAGGTTGTCCGATATTTTCTGACCCTTTTTACCGTTGTCAAGCAAAGTGATACAATCTTTCAGCGATAAATGATTGCCGAGCTGCACCATTTGCTCGAATGCGGCATCCTCCACACTGTCGTACAGCACGACCTGCCGTTCAACATACCGGATGACATGAAACATAAAATCAATTTTCTTTTCTTGCGTTTTTATATCGGTGTGTTGGCTGAAAAATGAATCCAATATCTCGATCGGATCTCGTTGAGAGTCAAGCCCCTGTTTGCATAAATGCTGCAGCAATGGAATGAGCATTCCGGTGTTGCTGACCTTCGGGAAAGGAAGATTAATAAACAAGCTGTTGTATACATCGAACTTGTTCTTTACTGCTTTTAGAAATGCGTTCAGTCTCACAGAATTATTCATCGGCGTCATTTCTTCGATTTAGACCGACATATATCGACACGCAATCTTCACCTGCGACGAGCGTTGGGGCTTCCCATCGACGTGTCGAATGTGGCGGTCAGACTATTTTTAAGATGTGTTTCAGATCTTCTGCTCCAGCAGGGCCCCCAGGGAATACAGATGAGCTTTTTCTTCATCTGCGAGTTGGCAGAGGATTTTCTTGGCCTCATGGTCAACGCGCCTGTCGGCATACCGCAAGTAAAGATCCACGGCTTGGGCTTCCAGCATCATGGCCATACTGAGCACGTCTTCCGTCGCTGGCAGCGCGGACCGCTTATGGGCCTTGAGCTCATCGGCGGGAACACCGCCCTCCAGGACAGGAGAAACACTGTCGGCTTCAACGTTTTCCCTGTCGAGGGGGGAGTCCTCGATCGATTGGTACATATCAAACAGGCGGTCTTTATGGTTTGTCTCCATCTCCGCCAGTTGACCCAGCAATGCAGATACATCCGGGTCGTCTGTCGCCGCAGCACTGGATGCATAGAACTGTCGCACGGCCTCCTCCATTCTGTAGGCCAGAAGGACAATCTCAGCGGGGTCCTCGTTTCCCTTGAGCAAGGCCATGCCCATCTTTGCGGACCCGCTCACCGAATGCCCTTTCCAGGCCTTTATGCCTCCCTTGAAATTGACCACCGAATTGAATCCCCGGCCGGTCAGGATTTGCGCAGCGGCACGGCTGCGTGCACCAACGGCTCAATAGACGATGACAGGCTTTTCAGTATCCAATTCCGCCAGGCGATTCAACAGCTGGGGCAAGGGGATCAATTTACTGCCCGGGATGCGTGCCTTTTCGTATTCCCCGGGCTGCCGCACATCCAAAAGTGTATAGGTGCCTTCAGGATGCGATTCGATAAACGACTGCACCTGCTTGGTGTCCATATGCGTGATGGGTGAAAACAAGTTTTTCCAGTGCATCAATTCACCTCCTGATCGGTTAATGGGTTAGCAGGGTGTTGGCACTTGGTCACATGTGTGACAGATCTTCACCGTATCACCCGCCATGGACGGGTTACCCGTCGCTGACATGTTCCGTTGTCTCATTATTCTTCGAATTGGGCGGCCAGCCGCAAAACGGGTTGCTCTTGAATGGGCCAGTGCACGATGGCGGCCATCACCCCGAAGGCCACGCCCAGCCACCAGACCATATCGTAGCTGCCGCTGCGATCGTATAGCCAGCCGCCAAGCCAGACGCCGCTGAAACTGCCGAGCTGATGGCCCAGAAAGACGATGCCGTAAAGCATGGCCATGTACCGAGTGCCGAACATGACGGCCACCAGCCCGGATGTGGGTGGGACCGTGGCCAGCCACAAGAAACCCATCACGGCGCTGAAGGCCAGCACCGACGGCACCGTCATGGGCAGAAGTAAAAAAAGGCTGATGGCAATGGCACGGCCGATATAAATGCCCACCAGCAGATAGCGTTTGAAAATCCGGCCGGACCAGACCCCCGACAGAAATGCACCCACCACGTTGCACAACCCGATGATGGCGATGCTCCAGGCGCCCAATCGGGCATCAAAACCGTTGTCGCTGAGGAAGGCCGGCATGTGGGCGGTGATAAAGGCCACATGAAATCCGCACACGAAAAAACCGGTCACCAGCAGAAGAAAAGATCGATGATTCAAGGCTTCCTGCAGGGCCTGCAAGACCGTCTGGTCCTGGCGGGAGGGAACGGTTTCCGATTTTCCGGAGTATGGCGCAAGGGGGATGGCGAGCAAGGCCATGGACAGTGCCGATGCCGCCAGGATGTTCAGGGCGGTGATCCAGCCTGAGCCGTTGATCATCTGCTGGGCCAACGGCACCACGGCAAACTGCCCCAGCGAGCCGGCGGCCGTGCCCAGCCCCAGCGCCATCTGGCGTCTGGATTCACCAACCGCCCGGGCCATGGCCGGCAGCACGATACCGAAGGAGGTACCGGCAATACCGGCACCCACCAGAATACCGGCCGAGCTGTGCAAAACCCATTGGCTGTCCACCCCGGCCATCATCACCATGCCCAGGGCATAAAACAGGCTGCCGGCCACCACGACCTTGACATTGCCGAAGCGATCAGCCAGCCCCCCGGCAAATACGGCCACGATACCCCAGAAGAGGTTTTGAATGGCCAGGGCCATGGAGATGACCTCGCGCCCCCAGCCATTAGCCTCGGTGATCGGCTTGACAAACAAGCCGAAACTCGATCGGTAGCCGAAGGAGAGCAACAGAAGCAAACAGGCGCTGACCATCAAAAAATAAGTCGATCCGTTCTGGCTATGGTCAAGGGGACGATTCACTGAACGTAGCCTCCGTTTTAATTGGAAGCGAATCTTAAAAACAGAATTGGGTTTGAATCGCTATAGATTAACGTGTAAGGCCCTTGTAATGAATGTCAAGGAAAGGCACACCCTGGGACGAGCAATCACGGACCTCATTGTTCGGCGATCTGAACGGCAAGGCTGCGCAGGCGATTGATTACACCGGCCAGTTCAAGCAGGCGGGTCTCGGCAAAAAAGACGGGAGGAGACTGGGGAAGCTGCAATGTGTCCAGTCCCTTTTCGCGAAGAACGTCAATCAATTCTCGTGCCAGAGCGGAGGGGGAGAGGCCCGTTGCCGCCAGCTTCAATCGCCTGGCAAGAAGCAGGCAATAGCCGATGGTGAGCATCTGATCGGCATCGACGATCCCATTCAGCGATCGTACATCGATCAAATCCACACCATACTCG
>JAQYWF010000237.1 GCA_030145105.1 Desulfosarcina sp. | reverse complement strand
CGGGTCACCAGCCGCGGCGCCTTGGCCCCGGGGATCAGCACGGCACCCACCACCACGTCGGCCTCCTTGACCAGCCTGCGGATCGTCGCCGGGCTGGACATCAAGGTGAAGCAGTTGGCCGGCATGACGTCGCTCAGGTAGCGCAGCCGGTCCAGGTTCATGTCCAAAAGGTAGACCTTGGCCCCTAACCCGCAGGCCATCTTGGCCGCATTGACGCCCACCACGCCGCCGCCGATCACCACCACCGTGCCCGGGTCCACCCCCGGCACGCCGCCCAGCAGCACCCCGTGGCCACCCTGGGCCATCTCGAGGTACTTGGCCCCCTGTTGGATGGCCATGCGCCCGGCCACTTCGCTCATGGGGGTCAAAAGGGGCAGGCTGCCATCGGCCTTCTGGATGGTCTCGTATGCAATGCTCACCGACTTGCTCTTGATCAACGCATTGGTCTGGGTCTCGTCGGCGGCCAGGTGCAGGTAGGTGAAGACGATTTGGCCCTCGCGGATCAGATTGTACTCCGGCGGCAACGGCTCTTTGACATGCATGACCATGTCGGCCGCATCGAAGATCTCCTTGGGGGTGTCGATCATCTTGGCCCCGGCCTTGATGTAGGCCTCGTCGGCAAAGCCGCTGCCGCCACCGGCATTTTTCTCCACCAGCACCGTGTGGCCGTTGTGGATCATCACTTCAACGCCTGCCGGGGTCATGCATACGCGGTTCTCTTCCGTCTTGATCTCTTTGAGTATTCCGACAATCATCTTTTCCTCCCTTGCAAGTTGTTACTGCCGTTTACCTGTAGGATAGCACAATTGCTGCATTGAGCTTCAGGGTTCAAGAAAATTAAAATTTTTCAATGGCCTTTTTGACCGCCGCCACGATCTCGTCGATGTCCGCTTTGGTGGCGATCAGCGCGGGCGCAAAATTCATGATCGTGTTGTTGCCCGGCAGAGAACTGTTGGTTCGGCCGATTAGTACGCCTTCGGCGGCTACCAATCCCATGATGCGGCCCATTTCCGCCTCGGTGATGGGTTCTTTGGTGGTCTTGTCTTTTACCAGCTCGAGGCCGCAGAACAGTCCTTTACCGCGCACATGGCCCACCAGGGGCATGTCGGATAAGGCCTGCAGGCGCTCCAGCATATATTCACCGACGACCCGGCTGTTCTCCACCAGGTTTTCTTCTTCGATGATGCGCGTGCTTTCCAGCGCGGCAACGGTGGCACCGGCGCAGCCGCCATAGGTGCTGATATCGCGAAAGTAGTTGATGCCTTTTTCGGGGTCGGCCGGATCGCAGAGGAACTTGTCAAAGATCTCCTGACGGGTGACTGTGGCGGAAAGGGGCATGTAGGAACTGGCCAGCCCCTTGGCCATGGTGACCATGTCGGGATCCACGTCGTACTGTTCAAACCCCCAGAATTTACCGGTACGGCCGAATCCGCAGACCACTTCGTCCATGATCAGGTAGATACCATACCGGTTACAGATCTCCTGCAGGATCGGATAATACTCTGCAACCGGTACGATGATGCCGCCGCCGGCGGTGATCGGTTCCACGATGCAGCCGCCGATGGTGTCCGGTCCTTCCTTGAGAATGACATCTTCGAGGCTGCGGGCACAATCGATGTTACAACCCGGGTAGGATTTGTCAAAGGGGCAGCGGTAGCACAGCGCGTGGGGAAACTCGGCAAACCCCTCGGCGAACGGACCGAAGTCCTGTTTGCGCTCCAGCTGGCCCGTGGCGCTGAGGGCACCGATGGTCGTGCCGTGATAGTCCCGATCGCGAAAGAGAATCTTGTATTTGCCTTTGCGTTCAGGATCGATCTTGGACAGCTGGCGGATGATCTTGAAGGCCTTCTCATTGGCCTCGGACCCGCTGTTGGAAAAATAGACCTTGCCGAGATTGGGCAGCAGTTCGATCAGCTTGGCGGCAAATTTGATGGTGGGGATATTGCCAAACGCACCGGCGTAGTAACCCATGGTTATGAGCTGATCGTAAATGGCTTTGGCAATGCTCTCCCTGCCATGGCCCACCATCACGCTCCAAACGCCGCCGGATGTCGCGTCGAGGTACTCTTTGCCCCTGATGTCAGTTACCCTGAGGCCCTTGCCTTCGACGATGATCATCTGCTCGGCGGACTGGAATACCTTATGGGGTTTGATGTGGTGCCACAGGTAGTCCCGGTCGCCGCGAACCATCTCTTCGGTATCGTAATCGTTCCAATTGACGGTCGATTGCATGGTTTGTCTCCTTTTAGGAATGGTCTTGGTTTAATACAGCGCCTCAATCGCGTCGTTTGTCTTCGGCCCTACACGCCTTCTTGGGGACGCATATCGGCCTTTTCGATGCCGGCAACGGCAACCGGGTTCTTCATGGCATCGCGACGGAAGGGTTCGCCCAGTTCCTTATTGTTCAACACCTCGATGAAGGTGGTCGTACCGTTTTCCATCTGGGCCTTGATGGCAGTATTCAGTTTCTCGGTCAGGTCATCCATGGAGGTCGCCTGGACACCTTCCATGCCGCAGGCTTTGGCGATGCCGGCGTAGGAGACATTGGTGTCAAGCTCGGTGCCCACGAAGTTGTCATCATACCATAAGGTGGTGTTGCGTTTCTCGGCTCCCCACTGATAGTTGCGGAAGATAACCATGGTGATGGCTGGCCACTCATCACGTCCGCAAGCCGTCATTTCATTCATGGAGATCCCGAAGGCGCCGTCACCGGCAAAACCCACCACCGGTACGTCGGGTTTGGCGATTTTTGCGCCCAGGATGGACGGGAAACCATAACCGCAGGGTCCGAACATGCCCGGGGCCAGATACTTGCGGCCCTCATCGAAGGTCGGATAGGCATTGCCGATGGCGCAGTTGTTGCCGATATCCGAAGAGATGATGGCATTTTTGGGCAGGGCTTTGATGATCGCCTGCCAGGCCATGCGGACTGTCATTTTTTCCGGCTCATTGTCCTTGGCACGTTGGTTCCAGGTCGTGCCGGGATCGTCTTCTTCGTGATCCATGGTCGCCAGTTCCTGGGCCCAGTCGGCCTTGGTCTTTGCGATGGTGGCCTTACGGGTGTCACGGCCCTTGTCACCGGCGGTAGGAGAAAGCTGGGCCAAAATGGCGTTGGCCACTTTTTTGGCGTCACCGGCAATGCCCACGCTGACCCGTTTAGTCAGGCCGATGCGGTTGGGGTTCATATCGACTTGGATAATGGCGGCATCCTTCGGCCAGTAGTCGATGCCGTAGCCCGGCAGGGTGGAGAACGGGTTCAAGCGGGTACCCAGGGCCAGAACCACGTCCGCCTGGGAAATCAGCTCCATGCCGGCTTTGGAGCCGTTGTAACCCAGCGGGCCGGCGAACAGGGGATGGCTGCCCGGAAAGGCGTCATTGTGCTGGTAGCCGCAGCAGACCGGTGCATCGAGACGCTCTGCCAGCTTGATCGAATCCTGAATGGCGCCGCCGATGACCACGCCACCACCGTTCAGAATCACGGGGAATTTGGCCTTGGACAGCAGTTCGGCGGCTCGGGCGATGGCTTCCTCGCCGCCGGTCGGGCGTTCGAATTCAACGATGGCAGGCATTTCAATTTCGATCACTTGGGTCCAGAAATCACGCGGGATATTGATCTGAGCCGGGGCTGAGGCCCGTTTGGCCTGAATGATGACCCGGTTGAGCACTTCTGCGATGCGCGACGGATGCAGCACTTCTTCCTGGTAGGCCACCATCTCTTCGAACACGGCCATCTGGGGGACTTCCTGGAAGCCACCCTGACCCATGGTCATGTTGGCTGCCTGGGCGGTCACCAGCAGCAGCGGGGTGTGGTTCCAGTAGGCGGTTTTGACCGGAGTCACGAAGTTGGTGATGCCGGGGCCATTCTGGGCGATCATCATGGACATCTTGCCCGAGGCGCGGGTGAACCCGTCGGCCATCATACCTGCGTTGCCTTCATGTCCGACATCCCAGAAGGTGATGCCGGCTTTGGGAAAAAGGTCGGATATCGGCATAAACGCCGAGCCGATAATACCAAACGCGTGTTCGATGCCGTGCATCTGAAGGACTTTGATGAAAGCCTCTTCGGTGGTCATTTTCATGGTTGCCATTGGTAAACCCTCCTATAGTGACGTAGTGTTTTGATAGGTTAGCCTTCTGATATCTGATACATCACATATCAGAAGGTGCGTCAAGATCATTTTTTGCACGATCTGTTTTTTTTGGGGGTCATCCCGTGTTGGACCGTTGCAGATGCACCAGTCCGGGATAACAAAGTCCATACAGGTACACAGCGATGACGGCTATACGGCGTCGTACATCAAATAATAGTCAATAGTCGGAAGGGCCTTCAATTGTGGGATCAATCAACCGACAAAGGTGCGCTTCAAGTTACTCGAAAGGGACGTTCAATAATTTGCTGTAGGTGTCTTTGATAATTTCAAGACCGCTTTTTATATTGACTTCGAAGGTCGTTTTGACTGCTTCAGGATCCTTATTTTTGAGGGCATCAAGGATTGCCCGGTGCTGCCGATTAAATTTAGTGCAATGGTCTATCTCCCGCCGATAGATATTCAATACGCTTTCGACCGACTGAACCAATGCCTGGGCGATATTGCACAGGTGGGGAAGTTTGGATGCATTTAAAATAACATAGTGAAACTGCCTGTCCAATTGATAGTGATTTTGGGGAATTTCCTCCATCATCGCTTGCAGTTCTTCAAGCTTGAGAAAATCGGCATCAGTCAGGTTGTCGATGGCCTCGACGGCAAGCGTGGCTTCTAATTCCGCCCGCAGATCATAAATATGAAGGACTTCCTTGATGGTCGGCGGCGTGGCTACAATCGCTCCTTTGTAGGGGACATTTTTAACCAGTCCGGATCGGTCGAGGCGCATGAGGGCTTCTCGGATGGGACCGCGACCAATGTCCAGTTCGACTTCGAGTTCAGACAGCACCAGGCGGGTTCCGGGGAGCTTGACACCGCTGAGAATCATATCCCTTATCTTCTCATAAGCCTGCAGGGACTTCATGAAGGATTTGTTGTCAGCCAAGTTGAAAGCTCCTTTGAATAGTCTCGCTGTCGCGGTTCAGGGTCTATACGCCACGGTCTGCACGATTTACAAGCGCTTTCCGGTTGGTTGCCACCTGGACGATTTCGATTGCCAGAATCTCAGCGGCATCCAGGGACGGCAAAGGAAGACCCCCTCCAAGGGCGCTGAGTTCGGTACAGGCGATCAGCGCGATTTCCGCCCCATGATGCGCCAAGTTTTGACACACTTTACTATATTCATTACGCACCTTGGAACTGGTGTCCCCTTTTTTGATCGCTTTGATGATGCTCAACAAATGCGTCTGATGGTCCGGATCGGGCCATACATCCTCGATTCCCAATCGGCTGAATCGCTGCGTATACAGCCCGGTCATGGCAACCGCCGGAGAGGCCAGTATTCCGATTTTGCGATGGTTCGGAAAATTGTCCTTCACATAGCTGGCTACCAGGTCTATCAGATTGATCACCGGAATGTTGACTGCTTGCTGCACCGCATCATAGTAGTAATGGGCGGTGTTGCAGGCAATCACCAGGAAATCCGCCCCCCAGGATTCGAGCCGCCGGCCCATGTCCGCCATGCAAGGGCCGGGATCTTCGCCATCCCCTTCGATAATGGCCTTAATTCTGGATGGCACCTTGGGATTATTATCCACTATGCAGCGGATATGATCGGCATCATCTAAGGCCGGGGTCAGGCGGATGATGCGCTGCATCAGATCAACCGTGGCTTCCGGGCCCATTCCGCCTAAAATCCCGACTATTTTCTCTTTGGATTCCGTCATCCTGTAATCCACCTATCAAGAAAAGTTTATATAAAGCCCCTGGCATTAGGGGCTCTTATCTTTACTATCGGTCAACCCTGTCTGAATGTATCCATATAGGCATAAAGTGCAGGCGATCCACCGGTGTGAAGGAACAGCACATTGGAACCAGCGGGAAAATGCCCCTTACGCACGAGGTCGATCATCCCTGCGGCCGCTTTGCCGGAGTACACGGGGTCAAGGAGAACGGCTTCATTTTTGGCAAAGAGTTTCACGGCTTCGACCATGGAGTCGGTCGGCAGGGAGTAGCCCGGACCGACATACTGGTCGAAGCAGACAATGTCTTCACGGACAATTCCGCTTTTTACGCCGAGCTTTTCGGCTAATTCCTGGGATAGCTTGTAAACAATCTCTTCCTGAACATCTTTCGGCCGGGAAACATTGACCCCGCTGATGGGGATTCCCCCGCTGACGCCGGCCATGCCCACCGCCATTCCAGCGTGGGTCCCGGCAGAGCCTGAAGGTACAATGATGTGATCGATATCAAGACGCATCTCATTGAGCTGGCCCATCGTCTCTTCCGCGCAGACCGCGTATCCCATGGCGCCAATGGGATTGGAGGCGCCACCTGGTATAATATACGGTTTTTTGCCGGCAGCCGCGAGCGCATCTGCCTTTTTGCCCATCTCGGCCATCATATCGGAGCCGCCGGCAACGACAGCGATGCTCTTTACGTCAAGCAGCTCGAAAAGAAAATTGTTGCCGCTGGCCTCTTCCTTGTAGGAACCTTTGACGCGTTCTTCCAGGATCAGGTGGCAGTCAAGGCCTTCTTTGGCCGACCAGGCAGCAGTCAGCCTGGCATGGTTAGATTGTACGGCGCCACAGGTGATGATCGCGTCGGCACCCTTATCGAGCGCATCTGCAATGCAGAACTCGAGCTTTCTGGTTTTATTGCCGCCGCCGGATCCCGGAAGAAGGTCGTCACGTTTGACATATAGATTAACATTTCCGCCGAGTGCTTTGCTCAGGGAGGGCATGCTCTCGATGGGGGTCGGACCCTGAAGGTAACTTCTTCTGGGAAATTTGGTAAAATTCATCGGTTTTTCTCTCCTTGTTTAATTGCTCTAAAATTAAGAATTTGTAATAAATCACATTTCCGACGGATTCGGAAAAAGCCCGAGATCAAGGCTTGCGAACCGCGATAGCGAGCTTGAGCGAGCGAACGGCAAATCGCTATTAATCCTTACGGCGAACATTCATTTTCCATCCGCAAGGAATGAGGCGTACTTACGGTGCGCCGCAGTGACGAAGGATGAAGCGTAACGCAGATATCGGGCTTTTCCCGAATCCGTCAAAGTTGAAAAATGGCTTCGACTTCTAGATCCGCACCCAACGGCAGTGCTGCCACCTGGAATGCGCTGCGCGCGGGATACGGCTCTTTGAAGTATTGGGCATAGACCTTGTTGACGGCTTGAAAGTTGCCAATATCGGCAAGAAAGACGGTCGTTTTGACCGCATTGTCTAAATTCGTCCCGGCTGCCTTGGCAATCGCCTCAAGATTCTTGAAGACAATGTGGGCCTTATCTTCAATGCTGCCTTCGGGAATTTTTCCGGTCGCCGGGTCAATGGGAAGTTGGCCGGAAGTAAACAGGAATCCGCCTGAAACAACGGCCTGAGAATACGGACCGATGGCAGCCGGGGAACTATCCGTTTGAATCGCTTGTTTGGACATGTTGGTTTCTCCTCATTTCAAAATATTTGTTGAAACATCGCTTATGATTTTCAAAATTAGCCGGCAGTCATCCTCGCTGAAAGTCAACGGAATGCGCATATCACACATAACGGCAAGGATGCGTTTGGTGTTTGCAAGGTTTGGCAATTCCCCAAAATATCGCCAGCTTTCGTATGCACTGGTAAATCCCACCGGCTCTTTGCTGCCGAACCATTTGAGTTCGACACCCCGATCCAGGCACGCGGCCAAAAATTGTCTGATGGTCGCCTCATCCTGACCGATCAGGGAAAACTGGATGGAGCTGCCCACATAATTTTCGCGGGGGTCTCGCTGGGGACATGTAATCCCATCGATTCCGGCCAATCCCTGCTCCAGAATCCGGTAGCGCTTGTTCCAGCGCTCGCACTGATGGTCCAATATTTTTAGCTGGGGCCTCAAAATGGCCGCCCGCAGATTATCCATGCGGCTGGAATAATTGGGGACCATGGTTTTG
>JAQYWF010000097.1 GCA_030145105.1 Desulfosarcina sp. | reverse complement strand
CACGGTGGTGATCTGTTGGCAGCCGGGGATGATCGGGCTTACCCGTCCCTCGCCGTTGATGCCCAATACGGGATCCTCCCAACGCAGATAGGTGCCGTTTTCACTGGTGCTGCCGGATGCAACGCCGGCGGCTACCGGGGGTGGGACACCCCGCATGGATTCAGCCGTGTGGCCATTGGAAAAATGGGTGTTGCCGCTGGCCACCCAGTCGGTCGCCTGCTTGTCCCCGGAAAAATCGATCTTGACGTGGCAGCCGTCACTGGGGGGCCCAGGCGGAATGGCATCCGTAGCATTCGAGGGTTTCCACGTGTTTGCTGGCCTGGATTTTGGCCGAAATCGCTCTGGCCGGGTTTTTCCAATTCCGGGTCAGGGCCAACGACTTGAGGGCCGGCACCTCGAAGTCCAGGCCGGAGTCAGAATGGACCAGCACCTTGTCGCCTTCGCGGACCACATTGTTGAAAGGATTGCCCCGGGCGGTAAGCAGATATCCGTCCTTGGCCTCATAGCTCGTACTGAATTGCTTGTGGGTGGACAGCGGTTCTTGCGCCACCCCTCTGGCGTTGGACATGTCGACCTGTTGGCCGAATTCATCACCCCATCCCAGTGGCAGTTCCCAGGGATAGTAGGCCGCCGTGCCGTGGAAGTCCGAACACTCGATCTCCACGTTTGCCAGCAAGGTTCCGGTAATGTTGCCGTTCCCGTGCATGGAGGTTGTGGTGTGGCAGTCCTGGCAAAGCAGACCGCCTTCCGGGTTGCCTTCTCTGGATTTCAGCCGGTGGTGCACGTCGTCCTGAATAAACTGGTAAAATTTGGTGTGCAGCTTGGGTTGTTTTCCGCCCTTTGCGTCGAATGGGCTGCCGTAGGGAAACTCCATCAGCCCTTGAAAGGACACCCCGATACGCTTGCCCCGGTTGTGGCAGGAGACGCAGGTTTCATGGGGAATGCCCGAGTAGACCGTATCGTTGACCACGATCTTGGCCTTGCGTGAAGACTGGATGGAATGAACCATGGCGTGTCCTGCTTCGTCCCGCTTGACGCTGGGGTCGCCCCCCTCGTAGAGCCCGGCATTGTTGAAGGGGATATGGCAGACGGCGCATCCCATGCCCCGGTAGTCTCCGCGTTTTTCACGGCCCTTGACCCCCATATGGCGGCGCTGAGAATTGGTGCGGACATGGGTATAGATGGCCTCCCACGGGTTTTCCTTCAAGTTGTCCAGGTTGGTTGCGGGCACCTGCACGAGTGATGACGGAAAGTTGTCCGGAAATTGCTTCATCAGGGCTTGGGTATAGTCCTTGTAGATGGATGTGCCGAAAACCGGAACGGTGCTATCCGGATCGTCCACGTCGTAATTCCCGTACTTTTTGGCATACCCGGTGCTGGCCGGTCCCCATCCCCACAACGCGCCTTGAATCTTACCGGCTTCGGTCTGCATGATGGAACGAAACTGCGCATAGGTCCACTCCCTGTGGCATTGACCGCAAGTCTTCTCGTTGACCCAGACCGATCCGGCATGCACGACGAATTCGCTCAGCAGGCTTCCCCCGGGGGCGCCGGTGTGGGCGATCTTAGCCTCTTTTTCCTCCTTGGGATTGCCGCCGTGGCACACCACACAGCCGTTGGGATCACCCTGTTTGGCGCCCATGTCGTATATCTGCCGGGCCATCTCCGAGTCGTGCGCGCGGATCGGTTCGACACCGGAATGGCATTTGCCCGGCGCCAGGCAACCCTTGTTTGGTGCGGGGTATCCGGCCGGATCCATCCCCAGGTATGGGGGCGGCCTGGCTCGAGGGGGCGCAAAAATAGAGACCGACACCGCAACCCAGCATGGCCAGCCCAATCCAAAGGCCTTTGAACGAGAAATTCGGCATGTGCCCTCCTTTGCGAATCGAAGAAAGGTTATCGGCAACAGGTTTGCCTGCACGCGTCCGGCGGAAAACGAACGAGGGAATTTCCAGACTATGAATGAGATTCAGTAAATGGATAGGATTGTTAGCTTTGTTGTCCGAGTTCTATGTTTTTGTCAAGATGGAGCTGGATCAGGGTAGGGACTGGGAGCCAGGCTGCTTTGGCGGAACCGGTCATGGATAAGGAACGGGTATCTTTTATGATGAATGGGTTGGGGGGAAAAGGGCAACGTCGATCACTACAAAGATAACAGATAGAACTCCCAGATTACCACGCTGCCGAAAAAGGCGGCAAAAACATGAAGGAGTATGCCGGTGCCGATTTTGTAGCGGGTGATGAGGGTTTCCTTTAGCAGCACAATGATTAACACGGAAAATGCGGTGAGACCATACTTTACGAGAAGAAATACCTGCGGCCCATGGCTGAGATAGTACTGCATCACTGGATTGAGTTCCGTGGCTCCTTGGGCAATCAACATCAAGGTGAGCAGCGCATCCAACAGGCTCAGACACAAGACAATCATTATGCCAATGAACAGGGATGGTTTGTATAGATCCAGGGCAACGATCCGCTGGCGGTCCTCGGTGCGTCTTACGGATGCGCGCATCCCTTTGACATATAATTTTTTGAACACAGGGCGTTCGTCCTCGCGACGATCTTGTCCGGAACGCCTTTCCAAGCCAGCCAATTGTGTCATTGTTGATCTTTCCCTTTCAGTCCATATTCGATCGAATTCATTGGATGCCGGCGCGTTGCGCAGCCATCGGCAACTCGCTCAAGACGATTGCAGGACTACATTGTTGCGTGACGATGTCCATAGCATAAAGCAATATTCGTGCAAATTTTTAAAAACCATATTTTTCCAGAATGTTACAAATCAGGACGTAAATCAGATGGGGTTATCGGGTGGAGAAATACCCAATGATTAAGAATTATTTTTCCTAATTTTTTCAGGTGTTGCCGAGCCGACCCTTTATCCTCCTATTGATAGTGCGTTAGCCTGGCGATTAAGTCATCATTCAGGTTGGCAAGGGTTGTCATCCACTTTTTTTCACTATATGTCTACGTTTTGACGAGCGGCAGGGCAGCGATGTCCGAATAGTCTTGCAGCAAGCTAGAGGCATCATCCGGGAAAGGCTGCATATCACCCGCGATGGGGCTAAGGGTTCCACATCAGTGGCTTCTCAATAGACCAAGCGTTGATCGCGAGATACACGATGGAAAAAATAGTCATCATCGGAGGCGGAATTGGCGGCGCGATCGCCCACGATTTGGCCCTCAGGGGGTTTTCAGTTGTCGTGCTTGAAAAAGGTGAGCTGTGCTGCGGCAGCACCGGTCGACACCATGGCCTGCTGCACAGCGGCGCCCGATATGCCTTGCATGATGTCGCAACAGCAGCTGAGTGCATGACCGAAAACCGCATCCTGCGGGCCATCGCACCCCAAGCGGTGGAGCAAAATGACGGCTTGTTCGTTGCCCTCAACGATGCGGACATGGTCCACTATAGGCAGTTTATCATCAACTGCGAAGACGCCGGCATTCCCTGCCGAGAGCTGAACACTGTCGACGCACGGTCCATGGAGCCCGAATTGTCGCCCACCATCAAGGCGGCTGCCCAGGTGCCTGACGCCACCATGGACGCCTGGCGAATGGCGATGCACTTTTTTGCCTCTGCGCGGGCCAACGGTGCCGACATCCGTCCTTTTTCAGAAGCCGTGGGTTTGCTTGCCAACAATGGGGCCATTACCGGTGTGGAGGTCAGGGATCATCAGCGTCATGCGACCTATGTCGAAAAAGCGGATATGGTCGTCAATGCGACGGGCCCATGGGCCGGCAAAATCGCTGCACTGCTCGACATCCATCTGCCCATGAAGCCATCGCCGGGTGTCATGGTCAGCATGCAGCCGCGGCTTACCGGCATGGTGATCAATCGGCTTCACCCCGCCGGCGAAGGGGATATTATCGTTCCCCAACGCAACCAGAGTATTCTGGGTACTTCCGCTTGGATCGCGGATGATCCGGATGCGGTGAGGACACCCGCCAACCATGTCCGGCAGATGATCGATCTGTGCGCGCAGATGCTGCCACAGCTTGCTCAACTGCCCGTGGTTGCGGCCTGGAGTGCTTCCCGTCCGCTGCTGGTTAGCGCTACCGAGGAGGACCCGACCAAGATCAGCCGAGCGTCGCAGGTCATCGATCATGCGCTAGCCGATGGGGTGGAAGGGCTGCTGTCGGTGATTGGCGGGAAAGCCACCACCATGCGGGCGATGGCCGAAAAGGTGGTTGATCGGGTGTGCGCCAAAACCGGTCGGCAGATTCCCTGCGCGACCAAGCATACGGTCTTAAAGCACTATCGACGATTCTTTCGGAGATAAATTCTGATGCCCCGCATTCAAATTATGATATTGAGATTCAAACCGAGGGTAATCGACCCACCGGCTTTTTTCTCATATGAACTGTCGCCGGCTCCCGATTGGAGCGTTTTGGATGCCCTGGAACAGATCCGCATCCATCAAGAGCCCTCCCTGATGTATCGCCGTGCCTGCCATCACGCCTCGTGCGGGACATGTGCGTGCACCATCGACGGTGTGGAACGCCTTGCCTGTAAAACCAAACTCGCTGATTTAGGGACGCAGACCATCACGCTCGAACCACTGCACTGTTTTCAACGCATCGGCGACCTGGTGACCGCGCGCAGTGAGCTGTTTCGGTTCATTCGGCCGGATTGGTCCTATCTTCAGGCAGACGACCAACGGGATGTTCATGATCTCCTATTGGGTGACCATGACCGGACGATCACCAAATTTGAGAACTGCATCGAATGTGGATGCTGTGTTGCTGCCTGCCCGGTAGCGCGTAAAAACAGACGGTTTTTGGGACCCGCCGTGCTCTCAGCCATCAATCAGGAGATGAAAAAAAATCCGTCCACTGAAAACGACCTGCTTTCTATCGCGGCCTCACCGGATGGCGAAACCTTATGCCAGCGCGCTGTGGCCTGCAGCCGGGTCTGCCCCACCGGGGTTTATCCGGCCAGGCACATCAAAGCGTTGAGGGATCAGCGCAAGCGCACGGGAAACACCCCTTAACCCAAAGGCGTCCACACGTGATGGAAAAAACAGGTCGCCCATCTTCATTGCAGCTATGCGAGCCATTTTTTTCTGCAGGGTGATGGATCCTCCGGTTGATAAGTATCAGTCCCCGTTTATCTTAAGACAATGAAACGGTATATTCTGATAATCTTGCTTATGATCGGAGTTTCGGGGTGCAGTCTTCGAATGACCTATCCTTATCTGGACTGGCTGATTCCCTGGTACGTGGACGACTATATCACCTTGAACCAGGAACAGAGCCGTTTGCTGGAAAACCGCCTGATAAACGCGTTGAACTGGCACTGCCATACCCAGCTCCCGGCGTATGGCCAAACGCTGAAGGACTTGTCTTACGATTTAGACGATTCTCGTCTGCCACTGAGTGTCGAGAGACTGCACGCCTATGCCGACCAGTTGAAAATCCTTTGGCGGGTGATAAAGATACAGATCGGGCCGGAAGTGGCGGATATTTTAGCAACCGCATCCGATGAACAGCTCGCTGAGCTATTTGAAAATGTGGAGCAGCGCAACAACACCTTCAAAGTGAAATATGTGGATATCCCATTGGCCCAGCTGGAACAAAAGCGCAGAAAAAAAATGATCAAGCGCATCAAGCGATGGTTATCCGAGATCACCCCGGTACAGAAGCAGGCGGTATTTGACTGGAGCGCTGAAATCAGGCCTTTGGCCGCAGACGGATTGGACCACCGGCAGCGCGTTGCGGCTGAATTGAAAAACTTACTGACAAAGCGTCAAGATGACCCGGATTTCAGGGGTGCATTCGTTAACCTGCTGTTGAACATCGATCAACTTAGATCCGCGCATTACCAAAACAATATCGACGTCAACACGGATCTTACCCTCATGCTGCTGGCAAAAATAGAACGTTCGCTGACGCCCATCCAGCGGTCATATCTGCTGGGACGCATCCGTACCTTCTCGGCAGATTTTGAAAAACAGAACTGCGATCCGGCAGCCGCCCATCTATCGACTCACGAAACCGGTTCAACGCAGGTCTCGGGATGATATGCTTTTATGCTTGGGCTCCACCAAGCACCTCCTCAAGCAACCGCCGCCACTCTGCTTCAAGCGGAATGTCGGGGCGCTGTCGCCCGGCGCGGGAATACCAGTAGTCCGCGTTCCACAAGACACCCTCCTCGCGGTGCAGGTAGGCATGCACGGCGCTGCCCTGGACGGTTGGAATCTCCTGGGCGATGGCATGGGCTTTATCCCAGTCCCCCTTTTTATCCCACCACAAGGATGTGAGCGTTTCTGACAGTCCGTGTGGCGGTTCTTCAGCGGCTACGCTTTTTACAAAATCATCAATGGTCATCATTTCTCCCTTTTATCTTTGGGTCACCGGTTTCGGTATTCGAGTACCGTTTTTGGGTCGGCCAATCATGGAGACGGCTCCCTATTGGTTACCGAACGTCGGTTATACCTGTTTCAGTTAATCATGGATTACTAAGGTGGCCACCCGCCTATCCGGCGGGACCATCCCAGTTTTATATTGACATCCGGTATTGGTTCTAAAGTAAAATGGGACATTAACCGCAATTCTGCAAATGCCCTGAAAATGAAAACTCAATTTGACATGGCAGTTGACCGGTAATTCGAAGGTCAACGTCACACGGCTGTATTTACACGCTGAATCTGCCGACACACCCCAATCTCATGTATTCTCCGTGACAGCCTCAATGGTTGACCCGGGCCGCGATTGACTTGAGTTCCGCCAATTGATGCCTGTTCCTGGAATCCAGTCAATCTCCTCTTGGCGCCCTGCAATCAAAAACCCTAAAGCAAGGAGGTAAGGAAAATGGCACGTAAACTGTGGTTTTGGCCGATTTTGTTACTCTTGGGAGTGGTTATCCTATCCGGCTCAGCAACGCCGGCATTTTCGCAGCCGATGCTGAAAATGGTCCACATTGAAGCGGATTCCCCGGGCGCCGTCAAGCAATTGGCCGGAATGGGTCTCGACATTGCCGCGATCCGCAGAATCGGTTCACAAAAAGGCGCAAAAGAAGCCATGGGCCAGACCTATCGGGTCGAGGCGGTGGTGTCGGCCCTCGATGAAATCAAGCTGAGGAAGGCCGGCATACAATGGTTGGCCACAGCGCAGGCAGCCCGCTTGGGTGGCGCAACGGCGACAGACGTCAGCGAAACCGTCTACCATAGTTTTGATGAACCAGACCTGGGAATCAAAGATCAATTATACGCCATTGCCAAAGCGCACCCGCGCATCACCTGGCTGAAGACCATCGGTTACAGCCATCAGGGGCGGCCCCTGCTGGCGATACGACTATCAAGGTACCATCATAAATGTGATAAGCACGGCCACGGCCACTATTGCGATCATGCCTATGGCAAACCGCGAGTGCTATTTGTAGCCACCCATCATGCCCGGGAATGGGTCGCCACCCAGATGGCCATGCGCCTGATCAAGTATTTTACCGACAACTACCGTTCCGACAAGCGCGTGAGTCGCCTGCTGCAAACCACGTAAATCTGGGTGATCCCCGTGGCCAACCCCGACGGCTACGAGTACACTTTCACCAACGAGCGGCTGTGGCGCAAGAACCTGCGCGATAACGACGGCGACGGTGAGGTTACGCTGGCCGACGGCGTGGATCTCAATCGCAATTTTGACTCCCGCTGGGGGCTCGACGACGAGGGGTCGAGCGGTATCCCGTCGGATGCAACCTATCGTGGACCAGACCCCAATTCGGAACCGGAGACCCAGGCGCTGATCGATTTTATGCACAAGATGAAGTTTCGGTTCGCCATCTCCTACCATACCTACGGCAACCTGATCCTCTACCCCTGGGGCTGGCAGTTCAGGACCCCCAGCTTCGACGACCCCGTTTTCGTGGCCCAGGCCGGCAACGACGACAACCCGGCGATCTATGACAGCCTGAATGACGTCGGCTACGACCCAGGTGTGGGCGCCGACCTGTACATTACCAACGGTGATTTTACGGACTGGTCATGCAGCGAAGCGGGCGTTCCGTCGCACACCGTCGAGTTTACCGACGGCTACGACTTCCGTTTCCCCGACGACGAGGCCATGGTGCAAACCGTTTTCGAAGACAGTCTGGAATTTGCCCTGTCGGTGGCCGAAAGCGCTCGGCGCCCGGCCTATCCCAAGTCGCTGGTGGACATGCCGGCCCAGGACATCTACCACACCCCGGTTACTGCCTCCTAATGCACCAGCCAGGCCATCGAGGTGATCGGACGCAAACGTATCAGGCCGAAACTTTACTATCAGATCAATGGCGGCCGCTGGAAAAAGGTTCGTCTCAAACAACGCTTTGGTCGTTTTTACAATCAGGAACCCGGCCTCTTTTACACCCGTTATGTGGGCGACATTCGAGGGCAGCAGGCTGGAGATACGGTGACCTATAAAATAAAGTCCGGCAGATCACGCTTAGGGCCGAATAAATACAGCGTGCCGAGCGCGACAGACAACCCCATCCTGGTGGTGGCGGCCGAGGATTACAGCGGTGAGAATCCGGTGTATGACGATCCAAGCGGTCCCAATTACCTGAGCTTTTACACCGAGGCGCTGGATGCCGCCGGCTACGCCTACGACATCTGGGATGTGGACCAGCAGGGGGTGCCTTCCGCCGTCGAGGTGCTTTCGCATTACGATGCGGCCATCTGGTATACCGGTGACGACTATGCACCGACCGTGCCCAATGGTTTTGTCACCCACGCCGAGGAGTTCATCGCCTTTAGGGACTTTTTGAACTACTCTGACGGCAAGCTCTTTGCCATCGGACAGGACCTGGCCTATATTTCGGCGGTTTACGGCCAGTTTGACGAGATCCCCGACGATTTCTTCCAGTACTACCTGGGGGCCTTCATGGATATCGATACCGGCGTTGTCGATGCGGCATCCGGGCTGCCCTATGACGTCAAGGGTGAGGCCGGCGACCCGGTCTTCGATGGACTCACCTTCAGCATCACGGGGGGCGACGGCGCCAACAACCAGTGCTGTTCGAGTACTTTCCTGGCCACCAGTTATTTCCTGCCCCACTTCGCGGACGATATCGCCGCTCGCTACGACCGCCCCGGCGGGCCATTCGACCCCTATTCCGGGGATTACTATGTATACAGCCAGATGGCCGACCTGTCGTTCAAGCGCCTGGGTCGCATCGTCACCTTGCCGGCGGGTTCACCACAGTTAACATTTCAGATATCCTATGACATTGAAACCGATTGGGACTATGCTTTCGTCGAGATCCATGATCCGCTAACAGGAGTTTGGACAACGCTTGAGGATCAAAACGGACATACCACCCAGAGTACCGGCGAGAGCTGCCCGGCAGGCTGGGTAGAGCAGATCCATCCCTTCCTGGCCAACTATATGAAGTATGTAAGTGATACATCCTGCAACTCGTTTGGTCTCACCGGCGACTGGTATGCTTTTACCGGCAACAGCAACGGCTGGCAGCAGGTGTCCATGGATCTGTCGGCCTATGCCGGCAAGACGGTGGAGATCTACATCAGCTATGCCAGCGACTGGGCTACCCAGAACCTGGGTGTCTTTGTGGATGACATCCTGATCTTCGGGCAGCCCATAGAGGACTTCGAAACCGGCATGGGTGACTGGACGGTCAGCGTGGCCCCGGGCAGCGGGGCGTTCAATAACTGGGCGCGCATCACCGGCGCCGGGTTCCCCGAAGGCCCGGCCATGCGCACGGCCGATACGGTCTATCTGGGCTTTGGTTTCGAGGCCATCGATACGCTGGAAAACCGTACCACGGTTATGGACCGGGTCATGCAATACCTGCTGCCGAGCCCTTGATAACCTTGTATCCGTGGGTAAGCTGGACGACGATTGACTCTGCGTGCGGGCTCAAAAACGCCTATAGGTTGCAATCGATCGAATAGGAACACTAACGGCGGGGACTCTGGTTTGACAGGGTCCCCGCACCATCCCTGGCTGAGAAAATGTCGAACCAATTCAAAGTTGCCATGCGTGGTCTGCTGATGGCTGTAATACTCCTGGGCGCAGCGGGATTCGGCACCTGTGCAGCCGGCACCAATTCGTCCGCTACCGGCCTGCCCAAAGGGACCGCTTTCCCATCCACCGAAACATCCCTGTTGACGATGGTTCATATCTGTGCGTCCTCGGCGGGTGCACTCAAGCAGCTGCGCGCAATGCCCATCGACATCATCCGGGTGCGCCCGGATCCCCAACGACCTGCCGGCGGCATCATCGTTGAGGCTGTCGTGCCTAAGTATTTCTTGCCCAAGCTCAATGCTGCGGGGTTCGATGTCTCCGAGGTCCCGCCCAAAATCGAGTGACCTTCCCAAAAACTTCGACCCGAATTCAATCCCTGTTTATGTTCACCAATGCAACGGCTTCTCTTCAATGTGGTGTTTCATCTCAATCAGAATCTAATTCGTTTTAAAAGCCGTCCTATATGTTCATACGCATACCCTTGGTTTATTTACATGCAGGGGGCAAGTGGTTAGGGTACCCGTATTCAATGGGCAATAGGAACGAATTCAAAATAGGGGTTAAAATATGCGACAGAATATCGGCACCGGTTGGTGGGCATATGTACGCTACGACGATGAACGCGATCGCCCTCAGATAAGTTGGACCTTGCTTCGACGCGTGTGGGGCTACGCAAAGCCCTATCAACTGAAAGTTCTCGGGTTGTTGACGACCATCTTTGCTATTACCGGTTTAAGCTTGATTCCCCCCTTGCTCTACCGCGACCTGATCGACAACGCCATCATGAATGGAGACACGACCCGTCTCAATTGGCTGGCGTTGGGCATGATCGGCGTGCCTTTGCTCAGCGCGGCCATCGGCTTCGGGCAGCGTTACCTCAGCGCAACCATCGGCGAGGGACTGATCGCCGATCTGCGCAATGCCCTGTTCAACCACATGCAGCGAATGGGCCTGCGCTTTTTTACCCACACTAAAACAGGGGCCTTGATCAGCCGGCTCAACAACGATGTGGTCGGCGCCCAGCGGGCCCTGACGGGCACGTTTATCAACATTGTCACGAACATCGTCACGGTTGTCGCCACCGTAGGCATCATGTTCTCGTTGGAGTGGCGCCTGACCCTCTTGAGCATTGCCATCGTGCCCTTGTTTCTGGCGCCGACCAGGCGAGTCGGACGAAAGTTGCGCCACATCCGCCGGCAGAGCATGGAGTTGAACGCCAAGATGAATGTCCTGATGCAAGAGACCCTCAACATAGATGGGGCCTTGCTGGTTAAGCTGTTTGGACGACAAACCGATGAAGGAGACCGGTTCCGCCGGCGCAGCGCAGCCGTGGCCGACATCGGGGTTCGATCAGCCATGGTGGGGCGCTGGTTTTTCATGGGCTTGGGTCTGATCAGCGCCGTCGGAACCGCCTTGGTGTTTTGGTTGGGTGGACACATGATTTTACGGGGTGTTTTCACCGTGGGGACGATTGTGGCCTTCGGCGCCTATCTGACCCAACTCTATGGCCCGCTGAGTTCCATCAGCAATGCCCATGTCGAGTTTGCCACCAGTATGGTCAGCTTCGAGCGCGTCTTCGAAGTGCTGGACCTGCCTGTCGAAATTCAAGACAAGCCGGATGCGATCATGCTGCCAGATGTAACAGGGGAGGTCGCCTTTGACGATGTCAGCTTTAGCTACACGGCAGATGGCAATGGCACCTCGGGCTTATTGGAGATGAGAGGCGATCGACAGGTCCAAGAGAATGCCTCAACGGTCTCGGTTGAAGTTCAACACCCCAGCCGCCAAATGGCACTGGAAGCAGTGAACTTTTCAATCAAACCCGGTGAATTGGCGGCCCTGGTCGGGCCAAGCGGTGCCGGAAAAACCAGCATCACCTACTTGTTGCCGCGGCTCTACGATCCAACGACCGGCAATATTCGTCTGGACGGGAATGATTTGCGAGATGTGTCCCAGGTTTCTTTGGCCAAAGCCATCGGGATGGTCACCCAGGAACCCTATCTTTTCAACGATACGCTCAGGACAAACCTGCTCTATGCTGCACCCCACGCCACTCAGACCGACATTGAAGCAGCCTGTCGGACGGCCAATATTCACGATTTCATCGCCAGTCTGCCGGATGGATACGACACGGTGGTGGGTGCCAGGGGCTATCGGTTGAGCGGGGGTGAAAAGCAACGGATTGCGATTGCGCGGGTCATTCTCAAAAATCCGCGCATCCTGGTGCTGGACGAGGCCACCAGCAGCCTCGACAGCCAGAGCGAGGCCTTCATCCAGGAAGCCCTGGAAAGGATTATGAAAGGGCGCACCAGCCTGGTCATTGCCCACCGGCTCAGCACCATTCTGGATGCGGATGTAATCCTGGTATTGGACCATGGCCGTATTGTCGAGCAGGCCCACCGTGTCGAAAACCGTTCCGCTCACGAGCAGCTTCTCGAACAAGACGGGCTGTATGCGCGCCTATATCGCACCCAATTTCGGGATGCCTGCAGTTGATCGATTTCTCTACGCCCGTAAATTAGGGAATCCAGCAATGCCGGTTGAAAATCGTGGTGTGATGCATCAGTGAATTATAGGGAATAGGCACACACCAACGCTCAGATAATATGCCCTTTGTGGTTGTTCTTTTAATCCAAAGGCAGTATTTTTTTACCCTATGAAAACAATGATGAAATTCATTCTGCTTTCAGCTGCCGCACTTGCGGCGGTGGTCATCATTGTCTGCTGTGGGGCTTTATGGTGGATTCAATCCAGCCATGCGCTTGCCTGGGTGCAGTCCCGGATCAATTCACGGATCCCTGGAACCATAGCCGTTGAACACCATCGGTTGTCGCCGTGGAAACCACGCGTTGACCTGCATGGCGTGGCACTCTATGGTCCCCGCGGAGCCCCATTGGTGGGTTTCGATCACTTTTTCGTGGTGCTCGACTGGTGGCCCCTGGTTCGGGGAGAGATCCGTATTGAGCAGGTCCTTCTGACGGAGCCATGGGCTGACCTCGCCGTGCATGCAACCCATGGGCTCAATCTTTCAGCTGCGCTGATTCCAGATGCCGACGGGAAGGAGACCGAATCACATAGACCGGACCAATCAGGATTTCCGCTTAATATTACCGTTCAAGACTTCCGAATGACCGGCGGCCGAATGTCATTCACGGCGCCGGACGACAGCAGCCGTCTGAATGCCACCGAGATCACCCTGTCCGCCGCCGGGAATATCATGGATCGGTCCGGTAGCCTGGATCTTAAAATGAGAGATGTCCGGTTCAACAGCGACGCCATTCATCCGGAGCCTGCAAGTATCGACCTGCAGGTCCGTCTGGATGGCGGTCGGCTGGTCGTTTCCGCATTTAACGTCGTTTCTGGTCAAACCGAAGCCAGACTCTCCGGAACAGCTGACCAGATATACGGATCGCCCAAGGTGGAAGGTACCCTGACGGCTGAGACGCGGTTGGAAGAATTGGCAAAAGTGTTTGGTCTTTCTGCTTCCTTTTCCGGACCGCTGAAGGCCCGGCTGACCGTCTCGGGGGACGCAATCAATCCTGATGCCGGGCTCGTCCTGTCCGTCGAGGATAGCCGGCTGGCCGGTCAACCCGTGGACCGCGGGGATCTCAGCCTTCGCCTGCAGGATCGACAGGTAAGCATAGACCCCCTATCCTTTCGACTGGCCGATGGATCGGTGACCCTGAGCGGTTCGGTAAACCTTCGCGAGGCGTTCCCTGAAAATTTATTCTCATCACCAACAGATATTGACAACATCGACTACACCCTTGATGTGGTGCAAGACATTCCGGATTTCAACCCCTGGGTGAATCGATTCATCGACCTGTCCGGCCGCATGACCGGCCGGTGGTCGCTCTCCGGAAAGGGCGTGACGCCCGCGGGAATCTCTGCCAGCTTGTCAATGAGCGGGTCCGGTCAGGACCTGATGGCCCCCGGGATGGACCGGCCGCTCAATGCAGACGTGAACCTGGCGACCCAGATGGACCAGGGGAAGATTACCATCGCCAGTATAGAAACTGTCTCCGACGGCCTTGAACTTGCCGGCGATGGGTATTTTCAGATCGACGACCAGGCCCTCGCCGGGAACCTGGTCGTGACCGCGGTGGATCTCGCCCACACCCTGGCCGTGGTAGGTTTACCGTTCGTTGAGGGTGCCTGCAACGCCGCCCTATCCGTGGGCGGTAGTTTGCGTCAACCGCAGTTTTCGGCAGATGTCGCTGCAAAAAATCTTAAGATCGATGCCTATACCCTCGGCAACGTCTCCATCAAGGCTGCCATGGACAGCGAAGGCCGGTTGCAGCTGACCGATCTGGCCCTGCAGAACAAGGATTCCCGGGTTCAGGGGCACGGCCGTCTGCGTCTGCTGCCGCAAGGCCTCGGTATCGATACCACATACCAAAATGCCCTTGAACTGTCCCTGGAGAATGTCTCAATAGTCTTGGTATTACGCAACAAGATTATGAAGAGGTGGGTTTGGATCCATCGGATGATTTTTTCGATTCTGATTATGCACAAGAATTGGGAGATGAAGAAGGTTGCTATTCACCAGATGATGAAATGGTAAACGAACCCGGAATGGTTCCACCAGAGCATCCAAATTGTCATTGTAGTTTACCGCACGATATAACTGATTTGGATGATT
>JAQYWF010000186.1 GCA_030145105.1 Desulfosarcina sp. | reverse complement strand
AGTTAGAAATTGCGGTTTGGTTTCCCGCCTTGCGGGGTCCCTCCGTAAGTCTCTAAATTGGAAATTAAGAAAGGGCCGCCGGACCCGAACTTCTTGAATTATGCCGAACCATCGGCGGGTGCCCCACCGGCGAAGCCCGTTTAACCCAGGGCTACAGACTGCCGGCCCGATACGTGATTCACACCGTGGGGCCGGTTTACCAGGGCCGGACTGAGGACAGCCGCCTGCTGGCCAGTTGTTACACCAACAGCCTTGCGCTGGCCATGGCTCACGGGATCCGAACCCTGGCATTTCCCGCCATCAGTTGCGGTGTCTATGGTTACCCGATTGCCGATGCCAGCAAAATTGCCGTGGACGTCTGTGCAACGTTCATGGATACCAATGATATTCCGGAGAAGGTGATCTTTATGCTCTTCTCGGCTAGCGATCTTGATATATACACTCGTTATCTGTGTGGGCGGGCAGGATAGGGGACCTGTGGCTGACGATCAATGGCATAGGGATTTACTTGGATTTCTTCTACGCCGGAAAGTGATGAAGCGGTGTGACCATATCCCTTGTCAATACCGGTTGGAATTAGGATTGACAAACCCGATGGACATGGTTAAATTCCATCCCTGAAACAAATTGGGCGTTTCCGGTCCATATGTGTCTCGGGCCGATTTTTATATTTATAAGGAGGGAATCATGCTTGAGGTTACACAACCGGCGGTTGAGCAAATTGCCGAGTATTTCAAAGGAAAAGATGTCAAACCGATCCGAATTTTCCTCAACGAAGGCGGCTGAGGGGGCCCCGGCTTAGCCATGGCTCTGGATGAGCTTGCCGATACGGACAAGGCGTTTGACATCGACGGTTTTAAATTCATCGTCAACACGGAATTTCTTGAAAAAGCCCAGCCGATTAAGGTTGATTTCCATCAGTACGGTTTCAAGCTGGACTGCGGGATAGATTTCGGTGCCGGCTGTACCAGCTGCGGTACCAAGGGCTCCTGCTGCTCCTGATCGACCCGAACCACAATATTTCTGAAAGGCGACCTGCTGAAGGTCGCCTTTTTAGTTAGTGCGCATCGCCTGCATTCTTTACTTGCAGCGCCAGTGCTGTCTTGTTATAACGCGGTGAAACCCAATCGCAGGAAAAAAACATAAGCGCCGCCAGGCGGCTATTGCGGTTGCCGGAATCCAACCCCCATCCATGACCAACGATCGACGCAATTTTAGGAGCTGAGCATGACACTGGTGAAGTCCGCGGTAAATGCGCATGTTGCCACAATTACCCTGAATGATGGAGAGAACCGTTTTAATCCGGATTTTATCAATGCCTATTTGGGCGTTCTCGATGAGATCGAGCATACCACCGATGCCACCACCCTGGTGGTGACTTCCGCCCATGAAAAAATATTCTCCAACGGGATTGATCTGGAGTGGCTGGTCCCGGTAATTCAAAACAACGACATTGTCCTTGCCAAAGACTACTTTTACCTGCTTAACCGCATGTTCAAACGTATCGTCACCTATCCCCTAGTGACCGTTGCCGCAATATCCGGTCACGCCTTTGCCGGCGGTGCCATCATGTGTTGTGCTTTTGATTTCCGTTTCATGCGATCAGACCGCGGCTTTTTCTGTTTTCCCGAAGTGGACCTGGGCATCCCTTTTCTGCCGGGCATGAACGAACTGTTGAAAAAGGCCATGCCCTTGTACATGGTGGAGTACATGGAGTTCACTGGTATCCGGCTGACCGCCGATCAATGTGTGGACCATCATATTGTTCAAAAGGCCTGTCCCATCGACACACTCATGGAGGAGACCTTGACCTTCGCCATGGCCATCAACAAAAGACGTCCGGTGGTGGCGGAGATGAAAAAACGGCTGAATCAACCCATCGTCAAGGCCATCGATGTTGAGGATGTGCCCTATATCGAGTCGGGACAATTCAATATCGGTTGATCAACCTTCCAAACGGATATAAACGGGTCACCCTATTCCCGTTGGGGTATCCCGCAAAGGTGGGACACGCTCCCAAACGCCGCGGATCCGACGTGTTTACCCACCACGACCATTTCTAAACCAACCTGCGGAAACAGGGGAAAATGAAAAGATCTCCCCGGCATGGCCGGCCGACACCATTTCCGGACGACCCGTTGCAGGACAAGGAGGCACTGATCCGTGTCCTCTTTAACCAGGCGGGCACAGGAATGGCTATCACGCTCCACGACGGCCGTTTCATCAAGGTTAATTCAGCCTTGTGCACCATGCTTGGTTATCCGGAAGAGAACTTACTTAACCGACGCTTGGAAAACATCATGGCACCAGACCAGTGGCGTCGGCTGTCGGAATTATCCCGGGATATGTTGGCCGGAAAACCAGGCCGCACCCAGCTCACGCTTGAATGTCGACACCAGACTGGAAAAGCGGTCCGCGGGTTGCTGAATCTCGCCGTGGTCGCTGATCAAGCGGGCACTGCCCGCTACTTCATTGTCCAGATCCAGGACATCAGCAGTCTTATCCGCACGGAAAGCGAATTGGAAGAGAGCCGGCAGCGATACCGTGCGCTGTCAGATGCCACCTTTGAAGCGGTGTTCATTTCCAGAAAAGGGGTCTGCATTGACGCCAATCGCACCGCCTCCATCATGTTCGATACCCCCCGCGAAGCGTTAATCGGTATTTTCGGTACCGACGTCATCGCACCGGAATATCAGTCACGGGTCAGGGAAAACATACTCTCCGGTTACGATAAGCCATACCATGCCGTGGCCGTAAAAAAGGGCGGCATCCGGTTTCATGTGATGATCCAGGGGAAGATGATCCAAATTGGCGGACGCGAGGTTCGGGTGACGGTGCTGCGGGATATCGACGCACAGGTGACGGCGGAAGCGGCGCTTCGGGAAAGCGAACGACACCTGCGTTCCTTCATGGAAAGCGCCTCAAACTTCGTCCTGTTTCGCCTGCGCCACCGGCCAGAGACCCCATACCAGCCCTGGCGTATTTTTATCAGCCCGTCTATCAAGGAAATCGTCGACCTGAGCCAGGTGACCGATTTTCAGTCCTGGCTCAAGATGCTCCGCCCGGACGACCGGGAACGCTTGCTGGCCGCCGGACTGAAGATGCTCGACACGCACAGGTTGGATGAAACGGTTCGGATTCGAGACCACTCGGGCAGCGGGTGGCGATGGCTGCACATCATTTCCGTCGCGGTACCCGACGACACCGACAATAATTTGTTTTTCAACGGTATCATTCTGGACATCACTACGGAGATGAACGCAACTGCAGCACTCAAAGCCAGGGAAAAGGAGCTGAAGGAGAGAACCGAAAGCTTGTCCGAGGTCAATACTGCTTTGGAGGTGCTCCTGCAAAAGCGTGAAGCGGATCGCATGGAAGTGGAAGAGAAGATGCTGATCAACGCCAAGAGCCTGATTCTGCCATACCTTGAAAAGCTCAAGGCCAGTCGGATGGATGAGCGCCAGCGGATTTATCTGAACCTGGTGGAGTCCAATCTCAACGAAATCATCTCGCCCCTGTCCCGGCGCATGTCCAGGCACTACCTGAATTTCACACCCTCTGAAATCCAGGTTGCCAACCTGGTCAAACAGGGAAAGACCACCAAAGATGTCGCGCAGATCCTGGGGCTGTCCACCCGAACCATCGAGGCGGTCCGCTATACCATTCGCCGGAAACTGGGCATCAAGAAAAAGCGCTCCAACCTCAGGTCGTATCTGCTCGCCATTGACGGATCCGACACCATTCCCGGCGGTAACGGCCGGATTCGTTAGCCGTGGGTGACCATTCTTTGTCGAGACCGTGAGATTTCCTGCCCATCCAGCCAGGCCTTTATGTCAGGCGGCCAGTTCGCGGGTTTTATGAAAACGAATCGTCGGCCACTCTTCCATGGCATTTTCGAGGCGCCACAAGCTGGCTGCCAGGTATGTCAGTTTCCCCTGGGAGTCATGGGCCAGGCTCGCATACTTCTCCTTTTCAAAGGCCTCCAGTTTTTTTTTGTCCTTGCTGGTTACCCACCGGGCGGCAGCAAAGGTAACCGGTTCATAGTCGGCATCGACGGTGTACTCGGCTTTTAGTCGTGCCATGGTCACGTCGAACTGAAGCATGCCGACGGCGCCAAGGATATAGTTGTTCCCCATCAAAGGCCGGAAGAACTGGACAGCTCCCTCCTCGGCCAGCTGCGTAAGCCCCTTGAGGAGTTGCTTGGCCTTCAGGGGGTTTTTCAGCCGTACCCGGCGGAAGTGGTCGGGCGCGAAATTGGGAATGCCGGTGAAACTGAGCGGTTCTTTTTCGTAAAAGGTGTCCCCGATGCTGATGGTGCCGTGGTTGTGGATGCCAATGATGTCACCCGGATAAGCCTCGTCCACATGGGCGCGATCCTGGGCCATAAAGATGGTGGCGTTGGACAAGGTGACCTGCTTGTCGATGCGGGTCTGAAACACCTTCATGCCGCGGGTGAACTTGCCTGAACAGATGCGTACAAAGGCGATACGGTCCCTATGGGCAGGGTCCATGTTGGCCTGAATTTTAAATGCGAATCCGGAAAAAGCATTCTCTTCGGGCAGGACCTGGCGGGTCGTGGTCGCCCGAGCCCTGGGGGACGGCGCCATCTCCACAAAGGCATCCAACAATTCCCGCACGCCGAAATTGTTGATGGCGCTGCCGAAGAACACCGGCGTCTGGCTGCCCTTGAGGTACTGGTCCAACTCGAAGGGGTTGGCGGCACCCTCCAGTAGTTCCACATCTTCGCGCAATTCCTTAGCCTGGCTGCCCAGCATCTCGTCTAGCCGCGGATCGGCCAGGTCAGTAATCAGGATTCCTTCCTGGTGGCGGGTCTGCCCGCCGGGGCTGAACAGGTGAAGCTGCCGGTGATACCGATTGTAGACCCCCCGAAATCGCTTGCCCATGCCGATGGGCCAGGACAGGGGTGCGCATTCGATTTGCAGTTTTTCTTCGATATCAGAAAGGATGTCCAGGGGGGACAACCCGTCACGGTCCAGTTTGTTGATGAAGGTCATGATGGGGGTGTTGCGCATACGGCACACCTCCATGAGTTTTTCGGTCTGCTTTTCCACACCTTTGGCGCTGTCGATTACCATGAGCGCGCTGTCCACGGCGGTGAGCACCCGGTAGGTATCCTCGGAAAAATCCTGGTGGCCGGGTGTGTCCAGCAGATTCACTTCAAAGCCGCTGTAGTTGAATTTCATGACTGATGTTGTGACTGAAATACCGCGCTCTTTTTCAATAGCCATCCAGTCGCTGGTGGCATAGCGTCCGGCCCGTTTGGCCTTCACGGCACCGGCCATCTGGATCGCACCACCGAACATGAGCAATTTTTCCGTTAATGTGGTCTTACCGGCATCCGGATGGCTGATGATGCCGAACGTTCGTCGTATTTTGAGTTCTTCTAAGAAATGTCGATCCATTTGCATTTCGTCTTTGTTCGGTTGGCCAAAAAAAACAGGCCGAATCCGGCCCGTTTACGATTGGCTTCAACATCGTGATGGTTTGGGTCTTGAATTACCTGGCGCTGCATCCCGCGGCCGATAGGACCAGTTGATCAGCAAGCAGCGGATCGAGGCAGGTGTCTTGAATGATTCCGTTCTCTTCGATCTCTTCGATGAATGTCTCTACGTATTCTTCACAGAAAAAACGGCGGCAGCCTTCACGAAGGATTTCATAGGCCGTAGCTGCCGACTGCCCCTTCTGATAGGGGCGGTCCGTGGTAACCGCATCAAAGCAGTCCGCAATACTGACAATTTTGGCACCTGGTGGAATTTCCCCGGCCCTGAGGCCGAAGGGATAACCGTTCCCGTCCTCCTGCTCGTGGTGAAACAGTACGAAATCCACAGCCGGTTTCAGAAAATCGATATCCTTGAGCAGGGCGGCGCCAATCAGTGGGTGGCAGCGCACCTCCTGTTGAAGATCACTGGGCAAATGGGTCTCACGATTGGTGAAGATGCGATCGCTTAGGGCCAGTTTGCCGACGTCATGAAACAAACCGCCGATACCCACGTTCCGAATTTCTTCCGTGGAATATCCCAATCGCCAGGCAAGGCGCATGGCATAAAGGGAGACCCGGTAGCCATGGGCTTGTGTATACCGGTCCTTTTCCCCTAGCGCACGGCAAATTTCACTCAATGTTTGCAGGTGCTGCTCACAAAGCCGTTTCCGGCGTTTTGATTCTTGTCGCATGAATGCCAAACAGCCTCCGGGTTAACCCGCGTGCGTGCCGATATGACCAATTTATTGACCATGCCTTGGGCATGGCTTCCAATTTGCCGAAACGACGATTCCTATATATGGCAAGGTGGAACGACCATCGGGCGGTTTCAAACGCGTCGTTTCGCCTCAGGCGGGGTCGTGTTCAGGTGTCAATCTGAATCAGGTTTTCATACGCCGCTAAATATAAGGCAGCACAGAAAATGTGTCAAACGAAAACGGACGACGAATCGGGATCTTAACGGGCACGGCGCGAAGACACAGAACCGATCGATTCGAGATAGGGGCGCAACGGCTATGCTTTTTCATTCCGCAGCGGTTTTGGAGCTTTGCTTCAGGCGGTTAAAAACCGCCAGCGCCCGTCTCCGGCTTTCTACGATGGTGCCGCTGTTGTCGATGACAACCGTGGCTCGCTTGCGTTTCTCCTCGATGGGCATCTGGGACCGGATTCGGGCCATGGCGGATTGTTCATCGATCCCATCCCGATTCATGAGTCGTTTCAACTGAAGGGTTTCGGGCACATAAACGACGATCACTTCTTCAAGGTCTCTTCCCATGTCCGCCTCTATAAGCAGCGGGACGTCCATGATCACCACTGCGTCGGGCGTCTTGGCGGCGATTTGGGCAATCATTTCCGCTGACCGTTCAAAGACCAGTGGGTGAACGATGGCATCCAGGCCTGCCTTTTTATCCGGGTCATTGAAGATAATTTCACCCAACCGCTTGCGATCGATGTTCCCCTCGGGCAGAAGAATCGTCCGACCAAAAAGGGCCAGAATTGCATCATAACCAGGTGTGCCCGGTTTGACGACCTCCCTGGCGATTTTGTCGGCGTCGACGACCTGGGCGCCGGCATCGGAAAGAAATCTGGCAATCGTCGATTTGCCGCTGGCAATACCTCCGGTGAGACCGGCGATAATCACGAGGTGTCCTTTTGAATAGCATTGCGTGTTAACCATTGGATCGGGGCGGAAAGGGACTCCGCCCCGATCTCGTTTATTTAACGGTGACGACGGGGCAGGGGGCCTTTATGATGATATATTGTGCGTTGGATCCGAAGAGCAGTTTGCCTACCTTGGAGCGGCGTTTGATGCCGATGATGATTTCATCAATCGCCTTTTCCTTGGCGTAGTCGACAATATCCTCTCCCGGGGTCATACCACGTACGAGGAGTTTGGTTTCACACTGGATACCATCCTCGTCAAATATCTTTTTGGCCAATTCCAGATTTTCGGTGGCATGTTCAACTTCCACGGCGTGAGTGACGCTTCCGCCGGTCAGCGAGGATACGATGACCACGGTTGCATCGAATGCAGCGGCGTGTGTTTTTGCCAGAGCCAAGGCATCCTTGGCCGAATTGGACCCGTCATAACCGACCAGGATTTTCATTCATTTCTCCTTTTCTGTTGCGGTGGCATCATGCACGACATGGCATCATGCCGGAATCTGAGTTTTGGGGCAATTGACAGGGGCATTCAGTTACCGGTGCGCGCAAAACAGCCTATTTATACGGCACTGTCAAAAACACGTTTAAGACGATCTGTCAAGGAAACTGTCGCCCAGCGTGTGCCATTTCAGGAGGCGATGTCCAACAACCGGATGTATTGGTTTCGTACCGGTTGTGTTAGCGCATACTTTTCATCCGTTCCTTGCGACTGACGATTTCGCTGATGCGAATGCCGTACTTCTCTTTTTCGACCACCACAAAACCCTTGGCGATCAGCGTCTGGTTGATCAGAATGTCAACCGGTTCTCCTTCCATCTGCTCCAGTTCGACCACCGCACCCGGCCCCATTTTAAGGACATCATTGATCCGCTTTCGCGAGCGTCCCAGTTCCACGGTGACCTGCAGGGGAATGTCCATCACGAGACCGAGGTTTTTGAACTGATCGACGTCGCTGTCAGTGCTGGCCGGCACCACCGGTTGGACGTCTTCCGCCGGTACGCTTTTTTCTGCGGTCTCATCCGCTTTCTCAACGGCAGCCGACCTTTCACGCTTGACGCCGGCTTCAACGATGATGACGCGCTCCTTATGGGAAAAGAGAAATCGGGCGGGCTTGATCACGCGGGTGGAACTTACTTTGAAGTCCCGCCCGTTGGTGATGGAGGGGGTGGATAGTACGCAGGAAAGCCCTGCATCCACAAAATTGGATTTGAGGTTGCCGCCGATGATGTTGCTCACTTCACGGATGGCATCGTAGACCTCTTCCTCGCTTTCGACTGTATCGACTTGCCTGCCCAGCATGGCCGCTGTCATCTCCTTGCCGAAATCGTCATTGACCTGGATATTGAACACACCGTCCACTTCACCGGCGAAGGTCACCGATCCGACGGTGCGCATCTCTTCGGCAAAGGATTCGGGGACCTGCTGAATGGCTTCCACCTCCATATCCAGCATGGTGTGGAAGACGTCGATGACTGAGTTGACGATGGCCGTCTCGATGTCCACACCGGCGATGCGCTCCAGGACGACCTCGCTGGACAACTCGCTCACAATATCTGCTTTGGTGCCGACTTCCTCCTTGGCGCAAAATTCTATCTGTACATATTCATCTTCTTGCCGGAAGGTGAATTTTACCGGTGGGGCGATATCTGCCGGATCGATCTTGAAATCACTTCCCGATGTGATGGATGGCGTCGATATGGCGCAGGTGAGTCCGGCATCGAGAAATTCCGTTTTAAGATTTCCGGCCACGATGCTGGCCAGTTCGCCGATTACATCGTTGATCTCCTCGTTACTCTTGATTTCATCGGCCTCGATGGCCAGCATGGTGGAAGTCACCGTCCGGGCGAACGCCTCGGAGAGATTGAAACGCATCACGCCCACCACTTCGCCGCCGAAATGAATCGTTCCCACCATCAGGTCCTCGTGCATGCCGGTGGCTTTGCTGTCATCAACGGCCTCCACCGCCATGGACAGCATGGCATCGAAGGTTTCGATGAGGGTGGACTCGATTGACTTGCGAATGGTGTCGTCCGTAATTTTTTCCATCGGTTCCCCGTGCAGATGGTGGTTTAAAATTGTCACCATTTTAATGGTGATTATCAATTATTGTCAATGATTTCCAACAAAAAAGGCCCGGGCGAAACGCCCGGGCCAAAGACTACGGTAACGCGATGGGTAGAATCAGAACAGGCCGCTTACCTTGCCTGTTTCGGTGTTTACGTCGATGCGGCGGAAGGCCGGGTTGGAGCCCGTTCCGGGCATCAGGCTGATGGCCCCTGCGCAGGGGCAGAGGAACTTGGCACCGGAGTAAATCAGCACGTCGCGGATCGGCAGGGTCCAGCCCTTGGGCACGCCCTTGACCGTCGGGTCGTGGGACAGGCTCAGGTGGGATTTGACCATCATGGTGGCGAAGTCGTCGTACTTGGGATCGTTTTCCAGCATCTTGGCCTTGGCCTCGGCTTCGGGAGTCCAGGCCACGCCGTCGGCGCCGT
>JAQYWF010000168.1 GCA_030145105.1 Desulfosarcina sp. | reverse complement strand
GTTCAAAGGATGCAGTAGGGCAGATATTTCACGATTGGGTAAGGCAGGGGAGGTTAGCAGTGGAGACCATCAGGATGGTATGATTTAACTCCAAAAATACAATGTGGGGCCCCATAACGCCCGGGGCTTTTTTATCCATTGCACATTTTCTGATATTTTTTTAATGTTCCCTTATGGATATGAATCTTGTACCCAAGTTTGCACCCAAAGGGGAAAAGCATAAAAAAAGGGAATTGCAAGAAATTTGCAGCTCCCTAATATACAATAGTTTATTCTGGTCGGGGCGAGAGGATTTGAACCTCCGACCCCTTGAACCCCATTCAAGTGCGCTACCAGTCTGCGCTACGCCCCGACGAGAAAGTGGACATTTAGCATCATCATCAACCGCTGTCAAGAAGGCAAAGGTAAAAAAGTGAGCCCCCAGAGCCTATCTGAGCCGGTGTTGCCGCCGGCCCTCAAACCCGGCGACACCCTTGGCATCGTTGCGCCGGCCAGCCCATTTGATCGAGAATCATTTGATGCTGGCCTGCGGGTTCTGGAATCCATGGATTTCAACCTTGTCATTCCGCAATCTATATTCGATAAAAACGGCTACCTGGCTGGTTCGGACCGGCACCGGGCGGACCTGTTGAACCAGCTGTTTGCCGATCCCGACATTGACGGCATTATCTGTGCCCGTGGGGGATACGGGGCCATGCGCATTCTGCCGTTGCTGGACGTGGATGCCATTTCTAGCCATCCCAAGGTGTTTGTCGGGTTCAGCGACATCACGGTGCTGTTGGACTTTCTGGTGCAGCGTTGCCATATGGTCGCATTTCACGGGCCGACGGTCACGACCCTGGGCAAGGCTGATCCGTCGGCCCGGGATCGTTTTCTATTGGCGCTGTCAAAACCGGAACCACTGTCACTATCTGCCGTGTCGAGCCAGGTGATTCAACCCGGCATCACCGCGGGACGGTTTTTTTGCGGTAACCTGACCTTGTTTTGCCACCTGACGGGAACTCCGTTTCAGCCGGATTTCAGCGGCGGCATATTGCTGATCGAAGACCAGGGGGAGGCCCCATACCGTATCGATCGCATGCTGACCCAGATGATGATGGCCGGCTGCTTCGACGGCCTTGCCGGCCTGGCCTTGGGGGCTTTTAGCGACTGCGGATCAGCCGGCGCGGTCCACCGCATCGTCGTCGATCGGCTGGGCGGGCTGAATCTTCCCATTCTGGCTGGATTTGACGTGGGCCATGAAACGGTCAACATGACGCTGCCTGTGGGATTGCCCGTCCAGCTAGACACATACTCCGGAACATTGACGTTTGCGGGACCCGCCGTGCGGTAATGGTAGCTATCGATGAAAAGTCATTCCATTCACGATCTGATGCAGCAGGGCCTTCAGGAGAATGTATTTCCCGGAGCGGTGCTTTTGGTGGGCAACGGCGATACCCGGCTCTTTTTCGAGGCATATGGCAAGGCTAACCTTTTCTCGGACCAGCCCATGACCCGGAATGCCGTGTTTGACCTGGCATCGCTGACCAAGCCTCTGGCCACCACCCTGGCTGTAACCAGACTGGTTGATCAGAATCGGATCAGCTTGGATCAGCCTGTGGGAAAATGGCTTCCCGCATTGGCCGGCAGCGACAAGGCGACAATCACGGCCCGGCAACTGCTTTGCCATCAAGGTGGTTTTCCCGCCCACCATCTTTTCTACATGACGCTGAAATCGCTTCCGCCGTTGAAGCGTAAGGCGGCTGTGCTCGATCTGCTGAAGCACACACCCCTGGCCTACCGACCGGGAAAGATGACGCTCTACAGCGATTTAGGGTTCATGCTGCTTTGCCGGCTGGTTGAAGCGTCGGCCGATTATCCCATGAATGAATTTCTCAAGGCTGAAATTTATGACCCAATGGAATTGACCGATCTTTTTTTCGTGGATCTCACCCGCGACTGTCGACCCCGCAGGCCGTTTGCCGCCACCGAACTTTGCCCCGTGCGAAACCGTTTGCTGGTCGGCGAGGTGCATGATGATAATGCCTGGTTTGCTGGAGGCGTTGACGGACACGCCGGCCTGTTCGGCACGGCCGAGGCCGTCTTTCGGCTCCTTCGATTTCTGGTTGCTGATTTCCGGGGCCGTTCGTCAGCACCCGTTTTCTCAAAGCAAATCCTTTCCGACATCTTCAACGGAGAGGGCAAACATCCATTGCCGCTGGGTTTTGACCGCCCATCGGTTCAAAAATCCAGCGCGGGCCATTATTTTTCAGCCAATACCGTGGGGCATCTGGGTTTTACGGGGGTTTCCGTCTGGCTGGATCTGGAAAAAGAGGTCTGTATTATCTTACTCACCAACCGGGTGCATCCCTTTCGCTGGAATACTCGGCTGGGTCAGTTCCGTCCCTTTATCCATGACCGGATCATGGAACATTTTGAAATCTAATTGGATTAAAGCCGAATTCAAAAAATCAAGTCTTGAAATCACTGGCTATTTCTGGTAGCGGTGCCTTGAGCTCGTTAACTGCGCAGAAAGGCCGGCCCCATTGCCGTTGCCCCTCGTGCAAGACTAAGTTGGCGCTGTTGAGATTCAAAACGAAAAAGAGGCGGCATGAACTTCATCGATTCCATTCTGGGTGTCTTTTCAAGCGACCTGGCTATCGACCTGGGTACGGCCAATACGCTGGTATACGTTAAAGGCAAGGGCATTGTTCTCAGCGAGCCCTCCGTGGTTGCTGTTCGAACGGACAACCGCACCAAAAACCGCGTGCTGGCCGTGGGTATGGAAGCCAAGAACATGCTCGGCCGAACCCCGGGAAATATCGTCGCCATCCGACCGATGCGTGACGGTGTGATCGCCGATTTTGAAGTGACCGAAGCCATGCTGCGCCACTTCATACACAAGGTTCACAACCGGCGGACCTTCGTCCGACCGCGCATCATCATTGCCGTGCCCTCGGGTATTACCCAAGTGGAAAAGCGAGCCGTTCGCGAGTCGGCGGAATCTGCCGGCGCCCGCGAGGTTTTTCTCATCGAAGAGCCCATGGCGGCAGCCATCGGCGCTGGCCTGCCCATCACCGAGCCCACCTGCAACATGGTTGTGGACATCGGCGGTGGTACCACCGAAGTGGCGGTCATCTCCCTGGCCGGTATCGTCTACAGCCGCTCCCTGCGGGTGGCCGGCGACAAGATGGATGAAGCCATCATCCAGTACGTTAAACGCAAATACAACCTGCTCATCGGCGAGCGCACAGCCGAGATCATTAAAACCACCATCGGCAACGCCTACCCGGATCCCAACAAGATAGAGACCATCGAAGTCAAGGGGCGTGACCTGGTTACCGGCATTCCCAAGATTCTGGCCATTGATTCCGAAGAGATCCGGGAAGCCATTTCCGAACAGATTGAAGCCATTGTGGAAACGGTGAAGATTGCCCTCGAACAGACTCCGCCGGAGCTGGCCGCCGATATCGTGGATCGGGGCATCGTGCTCACCGGTGGTGGTGCGTTGCTCAAAAACTTGGACAAGCTCCTCAGAGAGGAGAGTGGACTCCCCATCACAGTTACCGAAGATCCGCTGTCCACTGTGGCTTTAGGGTCCGGCAAGATGCTGGACAGCCTGGAAATTCTCAAACAGATTGTCATCGTTTAACGGATCCCAATGTTTTCCAAAAGGATGATTCTGGTTGCCTTGGTGATCGTTCTGGTCGCACTGAACATCATCCTTTTGACCATAACCGGCAAACACACCCAAGCGCCTTCAGGTCTCGGCCGGGGCGCCCTTGTTATTGTTTCCCCCTTCCAGAAACAGTTCACCGCTTTTTTTAATTCCGTCAAGGACACATGGAATCAATACTTCTTCCTGGTCTCCACCGCAGAAGAGAACCAGCGACTGAAAAAGGCGCTGGGACAGAGCCTGGAGCAACTCAACCGCTACAGCGAAACCGAAATAGCCAATGACCGGCTCCGCCATCTGCTAGATTTTGAAAAAGTGATTCCGCGACCAATGATTGCCGCCCAGGTGGTGGGCAAGGATCCGTCTGCCTGGTCAAAGACCATCATTGTGGACAAAGGAATCCGGGACAGCGTTCGGCAGGGTGCTCCCGTGGTGATCCCCGAGGGGATTGTCGGCGTGGTTGTTGAGGCGTCGGCCCGGTATGCCAAGGTGCTCTTGCTGACTGATCCCAACAGTGCCGTGGATGCCCTGGTGCAGCAAACCCGGGCGCGGGGCATTGTCAAGGGCGGCGGGGCCGATTTCTGCGTGTTCGACTATGTCCTGAGAAAGCATGAGATCAGTGTGGGGGACATGGTGGTCTCTTCCGGCCTGGACGGCGTGTTTCCCAAAGGGTTTCGAGTGGGGCGCATTTCCGAAATTGTTCGCCAGAACGCCGGCATCTTTCAGAAGGTGTCGGTTACCCCATACGTTGATTTCGAGATCCTCGAAGAAGTGTTTATCATTTCCGAACCGGATTACGAAAGTCCTCCCGGGGAATTATGATTTACGGCTATCATTTAATGCTTTGCCTGTTTTTGATTATTTTTCAGACGACGCTGCTGGTTGGCGGGGGAACGGTGCACCTTTACGACCTACTGGCGCCGTTCGTGGTTTATTTGGGGGTTTACCACCTGCCGCGCAGGGCTATTCCAGTCCTCGTGCTCGGCGGCCTGGCCATGGACGGCATCTCCGGCGGTGTCTTCGGCGTTCACCTTACCGCCTATCTGTGGATGTACGTGGGCGTGCGCTGGGCCATCCAGTTCCTGCAAGCAGGCAATGTAATTCTACTACCGCTGATGGTTACCGCCGGTATTGTTTTCGAGAGCCTGGTGGTGGCTTTCTCCGCGGTGGTCTTGGCGTCGGCGCCCTGGCCGGTGGAGTCCATGTTCCCCGTGGTTTCCGCTCAAGTCCTGTGGGGGGCGGTGACAGGTCCCTTTCTGATGCTGTTTTTCATCCGTGGACAGAAAGTCGTCGATCGGGCAAGCAAGTCTTTCTATGCGGAAAAAGGTCACTTGAGGAAACCTTGACCAACTACCTGGACAATGTGGACAGCGACTGGTTCAGCAAGCGGCTGAGTGCTGCCTTGACTTTGGTGGTTGCCGCCTTTGTGGTGTTGATTGCCCGCCTGCTGTTCCTTCAGGTAATCGAAGGCGGAGAGCTTCGGCGGTTGTCGGAAATAAACAGCATTCGCTTGCGAAGCGTGGACGCACCCCGCGGGTTGATTTATGATATCCATAACCGCCTGATGGCGGACAACCGGCCTTCCTATGACCTGAGCATCACCGTCAAAGACGCCCATCCGCTTGAGCGGACCATTGAAAAGCTATCCCGATATACAGGCATCGACGAAGCGCAGTTGTGGGAGAGACTTGAGAGAGCCAAGGGGACCCGTGCATACAAACCCGTTTTGCTCAAACCCGATATCGGCCGGGATGCACTGGCAGCCATCGAGGTGAATCGATGGGATTTGCCTGGTATCCTGGTCAACGTTTCTCCCCGGCGGGATTATATTTTCAGCCCCAGTTTGGCTCATCTCCTGGGCTATATGGGGGAAATCAGCGTCGAGGAACTGAAAAACCAAATTTGCAGCAACTGTAAAAGCGGCGATTATATCGGAAAATATGGTATCGAACGGATCAGGGAAAACTGGCTTCGTGGCAAACGTGGCGGCCAGCAGGTGGAGGTTAACGCCACCGGACAGGTGGTTCGGGTGCTCAACACGGTGGCTGCAACCCCAGGCCACAATATCGTTTTGTCCATCGACCAGTCCCTCCAGCTAACGGCGGAGCACTTGCTGGCGGACCAGGCAGGGGCGGCTGTGGCCGTGGATCCGTCGAACGGTCAGATCCTGGCTATGGCATCCAGCCCCTCGTTCGACCAGAATGCCTTTATTTCCGGCATGTCTCATGACATGTGGAACGCCTTGATATCCGATCCCTCTCACCCTCTTGAAAACAAGGCCATCCAGGCCGAATATCCGCCGGCGTCCACTTACAAGATTGTCGTCGCAGCCGCCGGGCTCGAAGAGGGCATCATCGACGAGAACACCTCCTTCTTCTGTCCCGGCTTTTTCAAATTCGGCAACCGGACCTATCGTTGCTGGAAAAAGTGGGGACATGGCGAGGTGGATGTTTTAAAGGCCTTGACCGAATCCTGCGACGTCTATTTTTATAAATTGGGACTCGAACTTGGCGTAGACCGCCTGGCATGGTACGCTAACGCTTTTGGCCTGGGGGAACCCACCGGCGTCGATCTGGATCACGAAGAGGGTGGTTTGATTCCAACTGCCCAGTGGAAGAAAAAAAGGGTGGGCATTTCCTGGCAAAAAGGCGAAACCCTGTCAGTGGCCATCGGCCAAGGGTTCAATCTGGCAACCCCTTTGCAGATGGCCATGGTGGCTGCTGCCGTCGGCAACCGGGGTGTGCGTTATCGACCCATGATCGTCAAAACCATCCGGACCGCGGACGGGCAGACCATGTACGAGAGTGCCCCCGAGGTCACGGGACGGCTGCCAATCAGCGAAAAAAACTTGTGGCTGGTGAGAGAGGGACTGTTCAAAGCCGTCAATGAACGACACGGGACCGCGTGGCGCAGCCGGTTGGAAGGAATGGACATGAGCGGCAAGACAGGGACAGCCCAGGTCGCGGGACGGCGTGACGATGCCGCCAGCGGTGATGATGATTGGGGATCGATCAAGGACCACGCCTGGTTTGTGGCCTATGCACCCCGGGAAAATCCCAGGATTGCCGTGGCGGTGATCGTCGAGCACGGAGAGCATGGGTCCAGTGCGGCTGCTCCAGTGGCGGCCGAAATGATCCGGTTCTACTTGTCCGGAGGCCAACCCAAGCCCGATACGCCATTGGCTGCCGCTTCGGCGACAACCGCCGATGGAGATTGAACCATGTTCGATAGACGCTTGCTGCAATGCTTTGATTGGGGACTCCTGGCGCTTACCCTTTCCATCGGAACCGCTGGTCTGGTGGCACTGTACAGTGCCGTATCCGCCGGTGCAGTTGAGCCGGAGCTAACCCTTTTCAGAAAACAGCTGATCTGGTATGGTATCGGCTTCGGAGCCATGATTTTCTGCTTTTTGTTTGACTACAAGCAGTTCGAACGGTTTGCCAATTTCATCTACCTGGCATCCGTTGGTTCATTGATGGCAGTGCTGTTTTTCGGCAAGTACGTGAGCGGATCCCGGCGCTGGCTGTCCATGGGCCCGTTCACCCTCCAGCCTTCCGAAATGGCCAAGGTCGCCGTTATCATCGTCCTGGCTCGCTATTTTGCAAAGCTTATCAATACCGACGGGCTCACCCTCCGGGACCTAATGGTACCGGCGGTTCTTACCGCAGTGCCCTTTGCCCTGATTGTTCGCCAACCGGACTTGGGCACGGCTATGGTGATTGCACTCATTGCCGGGGCCATGACCCTTTTTGCCAAGATCGAGCGCAGGGCGCTGAGCTGGTTGATAGCCACCTTTACCATGCTTGTTCCGCTGGTCTGGTTCTTTTTGCGCGGATACCAGAAGCAGCGCATCCTGACCTTCTTGAATCCGGACCGGGATCCACTGGGTGCCGGTTACCATATCATCCAATCAAAAATTGCCATCGGATCGGGGATGCTAACCGGCAAAGGATTTTTAAAGGGTACCCAAAACGCGCTTTCTTTCCTGCCGGAACAGCATACCGACTTCATTTTTTCGGTGCTGGCCGAAGAGTGGGGACTAATGGGGTCGTTGTCAGTGGTCATGCTGTTTTTGATTATCATAGCCTGGGGATTGAGCATTGCCGGCCGTTGCCGGGATCCCTTCGGCACCATGCTGTCCGTGGGGGTGACCGCCATGATCGCTTGGCAGGTACTCATCAACGTCGGGATGGTCATGGGACTCATGCCGGTGGTGGGGGTGACCCTGCCTTTTGTGAGTTATGGCGGATCATCAATCATCACCATGATGATCGGCATCGGCCTGCTCATGAATGTGAGTATGCGCCGATTCAAATTTGAATAATCGCAACAGGCGGTTTTCGTGGTCGGGATGTGAAATTAGGCTTATTCACGCGTAAACAGGAGGATGCGATGAAAAATAAAGAGAGTGCAGACCATATCTCCACACTGCTGGGTGTCGGGACCACCATTGAAGGGACCCTGGCTTTTAAAGACACCATCCGACTGGATGGAGCGGTCAGTGGAAAAATCGTTTCGGAGAAGGGGACCGTGATCATTGGTGAACGGGCGGTGGTGGAGGCACAGATTCGCGTGGGTACAGCCATTGTCAAGGGAACCGTCAACGGGCATATTCAAGCCGCTGAGCGCATCGAGGTCTACCCGCCGGCCAAAATTACCGGGGATATCCAGGCGCCAGTGATTTCCATTGAAACGGGAGTTTTCTTTAACGGAAATTGCAGCATGGCCAAACCAGAACCGCTGCCGGTTGAAAAAAAATCGGTAGAAACAACCCGTGATGAAAAGAAATCCGGATGACGGATTAATTTTTAAAAAACCTTTGACATTTCAGCGAGACGGATGGTATAGACCGCCGGAGTTCGCACCTTTCGTAAGTCATATCATTTATAGACAATATATTGTTTTTTTGGGAATATTTAATCCTACTTCAACGGAGGCTCTTAGATGGTAAGCGTCGATGGTTCCATAGTCCTGCAGATCGCGAATTTTTTACTGTTGATTTGGATTTTGAACATGGTGCTATACAAACCCATTCGAAAAATACTGTTGGAGAGAAAAGAAAAAATGGTCGGCATGCAGTCCGACATTGACGGGTCCGCCCAGCAGGTCAAATCAAAAGAAGACGCATATGCCGATGGGGTCCGCCAGGCCCGTGCTGCCGGCCAGAAAGAGAAGGAAATGGTGATGCAGGCGGCTGCAGACGAAGAAAAGGCGATCATCGGAAAAATCAACGAGACCGCCCAGGCCGAACTCAAGGAGGTCAGGGAAAAAATCACGCAGGAGATGGGCACCGTCAAGGCAGCGCTTGAAGATGAAATTGACGCATTTGCGGATGCGATTGGACAAAAAATATTGGGGAGGGTCGCTTAATGAAAGTTCCGATTTTCAGCGGAAAGCGTGGCTGTATCGCTCGGTGGACGTTGTCATTGGCGTTGGCCGCGCTATTTATAGTTGGAGGTGCCGCTGTTTTTGCATCAACCGATGGTGGGCATAGCGATGCAACTACTAGTGGGGAGCACGGCGATGCAGCTACCACTGATGGTCACGGTGATACGGGCGCACATGGTGGTGGACATGGTGATGCAGGTGTCAAGGGTTGGGTGGCAACAGACACCTATCGGGTAATGAATTTTTCAGTGCTGGCAATCGGACTCTTTCTGGTTCTCAAAAAGCCGGTCTCCCAGGCACTGGGCGGACGCATCCAGGGCATCAAGGAGCAGCTGGCGGATTTGGAAGAAAAGAAGAAAGAGGCGGAAGCCAAACTGGCCGAGTACGATGCCAAAATGGCTGATCTTGACAAGGAATCAGAAGCCTTGATGGCCGAGTACGTGAAGCAGGGTGAAGACGCCAAGGCCAGAATTCTGAAGGAGGCCGAGGCCGCTGCAGAGAGGCTCAAAGAACAGGCCAGCAAGAATATCGAGCACGAATTTTTACAGGCCAAAACTGAGCTCAAGGCGGTAATCGTGGAAAAGGCCCTGGCAAAGGCCGAGGCGATCATCAAGGAAAAGATCAACTCGGAAGACCAGGAAAAACTGGTAGATGAATACTTAGAGAAGGTGGTGGCATAGTGAAGAATCTGGCGATTGCAAGGCGGTACGCCAAAGCACTCCTGCTGATCGGAAAAGAGGATGGTAAAACCGAGACGTACCGGGAAGAATTGGGTGCTTTTGCAAATCTGATCGAGCAGGAAAAGAGCCTTCAACAGGTGTTGGTCAATCCGCTCTACGACGCGGATGGTCGTAAAAAAGTCCTGACGACCCTAATGGACAATCTGAAATTGTCTCAGGCCACGGCCACATTTCTTCTTTTTCTATTCGACAAGGGACGGATCGGGTTTTTGAGCAACATCAATGACTTTTTTCAAAAATTTGCCGATGAACTCAAAGGCGTCGCCCGGGCCAGCCTGGTTTCGGCCACTGAACTGTCATCCGAAACCGTTGATAAAATTCGGTCAGCCCTGTCCAAGCGGACAGGTAAGGATATCATTCTGGAGGTTGAGCAGGATCCGGAACTGATCGGTGGCATTGTGACCCGCATCGGTGATCTGGTTCTGGACGGCAGTGTG
>JAQYWF010000323.1 GCA_030145105.1 Desulfosarcina sp. | reverse complement strand
TGATCTTATAAGCGCCCTCTTTAGCCACGTCCTCACAGCCGGCACTGGAACCGGACTTCTTAAAGACGACGATCTTTCAAGGTGGCGCCAGTCACGGTATTGTCCACCGGGTGGCAGTTGGGTTCGGTAATCGCGCCCACCGACGCCCAGCGTGTATGGGACGATACGGTGTGGAAGCGGTGGGGTGCGGCGGCGATCAGCTGCAGGATCTCATCCTTTTGAATCTGCTGGCGCAGGAAGCGAATATTGTCTCCCAGGCTGCCGATTTCGGCGGCAACTTTATAGACTACCGTCAGGGCCACGATTGGCTGCCCATCGTCGGTGGCTGACCGATTCAGGCTGATGCTGGTGTTTTTCAGCACGTCACGATCCATGCGGCGCTCGAAATCCGTAGTGAGGCCCTTACGATCCAATGCGGCCAAAATGGCTTCATAGGCCTCAGCCGGTATGACGAACAAAATAGAAATTCCCGCCGAATCCCGTCCCCGGACTTCAAGCCGGTCGATGCTGTTGAGCACGGCGTTGATCTGTCGCAAGACGGTGATGCGGTTATCGGGCCCGGGGTCGTCACTGCCGGGCATCAACGACCGGATGCGTCCGATGTTACCGGCCAATTCCACGTCCAGGCACCAGCACATATCCTTAAGGGCTTCGATATGCGTGGAGATAATATCCACCACATGGGTTTCCAGGTTGCCTACCTGTTTGGCCAGTCGTGCCTGCTCACGTTGCAGAAGGGTCGACAGTCGAACGGACAGATCGGCGACCGTCTTCTGAGCGGTCGGATCTTTGAACAGGGTGAGAAACGGTCCTTCCTGCTTGAGGGCTCGGATGTTTGCCAGCAGGCTGTCCAGCGTTGCCTGTCCAGTCGGATATTCACCGGTGACCGAATCCGTCTGCATGGACGGCATTTCCTGAAAACCCGCCTCGACGCTGTCGATGAGCGCTACCAAAGTGGTAAGGTCAATCGGAAAATTGCGGCCCGTTTTTCCCTTGACTGCGATGATGCCGGCCAGACCACAGCAAAGGCGGTTGGCCGAGCAGGGAAAGAGGATCACCGCCGGCCCGACCACCGACGCAGGAACGCGCCCCCAATGAATGGCCGGCAGTAGTGAAATCCGACGTCGTATGTTGCGAATCAGGCGAACCGTCTGAGCGACGATGCACGCGGTATGCCTGGCCACGGTAACGATAAGATATTGCGTCATAGGGGTCCTTTATCGATTTTGAGCGCTGGGGAGCCGGATTGGCGATTACATGTTTAAATAGAGTTCCCTGATTTTCTCACGGGTCATGATCGTTTTCCAGTCTTTACCCAATGCATTCTCCCACAGGGGCTCCAGCACCAATGACACATCCACCATTTTTTCCATCTGAGCATCGGTGATGCCGGCTGTCAGATTGCGTGGCAGATCGATGCCGATTCGTGCCATCATCTGTCTAAATTCCCGAACGCCTTCAGGATAATAGTCCTCTAAAGTGTCAAAGACCACACAGTTGCCGATGCCGTGGTGCAATCCCAGCACGAAGGCGAGGCCGTAGGAGAGGGCGTGGCAGATGCCCACCTGGGAGTAGGCGATGCTCATGCCGCCGCAATAGGAGGCCATCATCAGCCGGTCATCGGCGTCCTCGTAATCGTTTAAAAAGACCTCCCGGCAAAGGTCCAAGGCCTTTTCACCGTAGGCCTGGGAGAAACTGTTGAGATAGGTGCCCGTCAACGATTCCACACAGTGGATGTAGCAGTCCATGCCGGTATAGAAGCGTTGCGGGTTGGGGGCATTGGCGATCATCTCCGGGTCTAAAACGATCTGGTCAAAAACCGTGTGATCTGAATTGATGCCCAGCTTTTTCTGGGGGCCGGTGAGCACCGTGGTACGGGATACTTCGGCGCCGGTTCCGGAAAGGGTTGGTACGGCGGCGTGGTAAACGGCCGGATTTTTAATCAAGTCCCATCCCTGATAGTCGGCGGAAGACCCGACGTTGGTGAGCATGAGGGAGACGGCTTTGGCCAGATCCATGGCGCTCCCACCACCGATACCGATCACCCCCGAAGGGTGGCGGTCCTGTTTGCCGACCATATGTTTTTTGACCTGCGTGGTGAGCTGGTCTACGTAGCTGGTTTTGGGTTCATCGTCCACATTGACCCAGACGATCAGATCGTCGGCATGGACGGGAAGACGATTTTCAATCGTGCCGGTTTTAAAGACGTCGTCTACCAGAAAGATCATCACCGCGTTGCTGCTCCGGCGCTGTTCGTTGAGGATATCCTCCAGCTGTGATGTGCAGCCCCGACCAAAGACGACCTTGGAGACCATTTTAAAATTGCGAAACATGATGTTATCCTTTATCGGTATCTATTCAATCTTATAAATAAGAAAGGATCCGAGGATTCAGGGGTTCAAGGATTTGAGCGTTAAGCATATTCCCTTAAACCACCTATCTGCCCCTAGCTTTAAAAGATTAGTCTTTTATCCAGTCTTTTTATGGTAGATCTGGCCCCCGGCATTCGCCGGGGTAACAGTATAAGAAATCCAATTTTCCTTAAGTTAATGACATTGATGTACATTTCCCTCGACTCCTCGACCCCTCGGATCCTTGAACCCTTTGTTTCATACAATTGTCTTTAACGCCTTTACCGTTGCCTGGATGCGCTGCTCCAGCTGTTTCGGTGTCCATCCCAGCTTAATCTGCATGGAAATGGCCCGCTGCATGATGGCGTCGGACCCGGGCATGGCGATGTTGCCGTAATCCGGGCAATTGGACAGTGTCTGAACGGGCAGGCGGGCGGCGACCTGCATGGTCTGGAAGTGGTTCCATTTTCGGATGTAGTGCCATTTATTGTCATACCAGTGAAAACAGCCGTCCACACCAGCCGCGGCCAGCGTCTTGACCGCCTGCCGGGCAGTTTCCAGGTCAGGCATGAAAAAAGAGAGAAAGGTTGCCGAGTCCCCGTCGGGGTCCGGCAACTGACGGAAATCGATCCCGGGGATCGTTGCCATGGCTGCTTTTATGGCCGCTTTATTGCGCCGCTGGACGTCCAAGATCCAGTCCAGTTTTCTCAGCTGAGCCACCCCCACGGCGGCATTGAGTTCACTGATCCGATGGTTGGTGCCGATGATCAGGTGGTCTTCTGCACCCCGGTCACTGCCGAGGTGGTCATGTCCATGGTCGGCGTAGGCATCGGCGGCAACATAGACATGCCTGTCGTTGGTGACCATGGCGCCGCCTTCGCCGCAGGTGATGGTCTTGACCGGATCGAAAGAAAAACAACCGGCCTTGCCGAAGCTGCCTAAGGCTTTGCCTTTGTAGGTGGCTCCTAAACTCTGGCAGGCGTCTTCCAGAAGCGTCAGCCCCTTTTTATCGCAGATCTCCTTGATTTCGTCGATGCGGGCCATGGCCCCGCACATATGAACGGGAACGACGGCTTTGGTGGCCGGGGTCAGGGCCGACGCTATCCCTTCCGGCGAGAGACACAGCGTCTCGTCGATATCGGCAAACACCGGTACGGCTCCGGCCATGAGCACCGACTCGATGGTGGCCACGAAGGTGAAGGGGGGAACGATCACTTCATCACCGGCGCCAACGCCGCAGGCGGCCATGGCCGTGGAGAGGGCCGCCGTGCCGCTGGTGCACAAATGAGCGTATTCGACGCCTACTCGTCGGGCCAGCTCAGCTTCAAAGGTTTTGGCTTTCCAGTGACCCTTGCGGGCCCCGTCGAAGCCATAGCGGAACAGGACCCCTGTTTCCAACACATCGTTGACCTGCTTGCGTTCTTCGTCACCGAATATCTCAAAACCGGGCATACATATCTCCTTATCCGCTGGAATCCTTTTTTGCCTGCGCTTTTTTGGCAAAATAGTCCTTGAAATAGTGTTCGATGGCCATGCGGGCATATTGTCCGGCCCGGGTGCCGATATAATCTACATGGGCCACCATTACCGCAACCACGATTTTTTCGGGCCCCTTTTTTTCCGTGGCAAATCCCACGAACCAGTCGAAGCGGGCATCATGGGCCCGGTTATAGATAGAGCCGGTTTTGCCTCCCAGCTTCAGGCGTGACAGCACCTTGCTGCGGCTGTGTCCGCGAAATGTTTTTTTTGCGGTGCCTGCGGTCACGGTGGCGATCATGAGCTGGTTCAGCACGGCTGCGGTTTCCGGGGATACCGCAGCCGTCAAAAATTGAGGCTCGGTCCGATAGACGGACTTGCCGTCATCATTGGTGATTCGGTCTACCAGGGTCGGCTCCACCGGTTTGCCGCCGTTGACCACCGCCGATACGATTACCGCCGCATGGAGGGGGGAGAGGGTGGTCTGACGGTTGAACCCGCTGGCAATTTCCGCCCGGTGGTAGGACTCGTCTTTTACCGCGAGTTGGCTGGTGGGCCAGTGGAGTTCGAAATCCACCGGCCGGTTGAAAGCGAAGGCATCCCCGTACGCTTCCAGGGTTTCCCGGTCAAGGACCAGGGCACCGATCTTTCCAAAAACCGGGTTGACGGACTGGGCAAAGGAATCCCGCAGTGAGATGGAATTGGTGTAACTGTTGGTTTTGTTCGTCAACTGGCGCTTGTAAAGGGTGTGTTTGTAGCCGTTGAATTTGAACCGGGAACCGGCTGTATAGCCTTTTTCTTCAACCGCCGCTGCCGCCGTTACGATCTTGAAGAGGCTGGCTGCCGGGTATTCGGCCATCCGGCATGGATCCTGGTCGGGGTCGATTTTGTTGAATCCCGCCATGGCCAGGATTTGGCCCGTGTCAGGTGCCATCGCCACGATGCCGATATAGCGTGAATTAACCCGGTCCATGCGCTTGAGCAGATACTGCTGAAGCCCCAGATCCAAGCTGGTGCTTACCTGGTAGGGCCGGCCGTCGAAATCCACCTTTATCGGATTGGCCTCCAGGTTGATCAGACGGGTTTTGCCCAACAGGATATGGACATCTGCTTTTTCGATCAGTTCCGGGGCATTTTGCGTCTTCTGCGCAGGGATTGACTCCGCAACAGCCGCATCCGTCTGTGTGTTGATGCCTGCGGTGAACACCCACCCGATCCCTGCAAATGCCAGAAGTAACAACCCCACGACCAACCACGGCCTGCCGCGGTGCAGCCGGGTGCGTCTGGTGGGGAAGTACTGACGCCTCTGGCTTTCCTGATAGGCTTTCCAGCTGGGCTGGGGCAACGAATGTGTGTTACGTTTGAAAATACGGGTCATTTTGGAAAATTAAACCCCCGGCGACGGTCAGCTTAACGGCGTTCCGGGCGTGACCGAATGATCCAGTGTCGCCACGGTGACGCCTTCTTCGTCCGTTGCAGCAATGAGCATGCCTTTGGACAGCACGCCCATGAGTTTGGCTGGTTTGAGGTTGGCCACAACGATGACCTGTTTACCCACCAGGTCCTCGGGGGCGTAGCTGCCGGCGATGCCGGAGACGATGGTTCGCGTTTCGCCCAGGTTCACCTCCAGTTGAAGCAGCTTTTTGGCCCGGGGGACTGCATCGACAGACACGACGGTGGCCACACGCAGGTCTATCTTGGCAAAATCCTCGATGGTGATTTCGGGTTTGATGGGTTTGTCCATAATTGGGGTTGCGGCCCTTTCCACGGGTTGGGGTTGCTTTTTTTTCAGGTCGATGCGGGGAAACAGGGATATGGATTTTCTCAGTTTTACCCCGGGCGTCACCCCTGTCCATGTGGTGAGCCGATCCAGCTTGTAAAAATCGTCATCGCCGGTAAATCCCAGGTGTTTTTGCATGTTGACGGCAGTGTCGGGCATCACCGGATAGATCAGGCCGGAGATGATGCGAAGCCCTTCCAGCAGATTGTAGATTACCATTTCCAGCTGTTTCCGGGTGGCCTTGTTTTTGGCCAGCACCCACGGGGCGGTTACGTCCACATACTTGTTCATGTGGGTGATGAACGCCCACACCGCTGACAGGCCCTTGTGAAAAGCAAACTCACCCATGCTGGCCGCATAGGCCTGGATGGCTGCCCGGGAATTGCTTTCCAGCCCT
>JAQYWF010000008.1 GCA_030145105.1 Desulfosarcina sp. | reverse complement strand
TTCTAAAATTTCGTGCTTAAAACGAAAAACGATTTTGCACATCTAACTGCGTATTTTTTGCGGCAGATTCTGAATAATTGAACCTGAATTTTTGCGATGAGATAATCAAACTTTTCAAACAGGTCTATTTTTGCTGATGAGTTGGAGAAATCCCCAGTTTTGCATCCGAAGCCACTACCCCAACATCTGGTACGACAGACCAAAATTATGATAAGCGTGGACTGTAAATACCAATCCACGCTTTCCGACTGATAATATCATTAGGCTAACGTTCGCTATCATGTCGCATGACGAACGCCGTTTTGACCTCAGACTAATAATCAAAGTCCTTATCCCAATTTCAAGGTATGCCAGCACGGCGTCAAACTCACCAGAGCGAAGCGAACCATCGGTGTGGTTAGTGACTGTTATCACCGTCTTGTTCGCTATCGATTGGAGCACACAGGACTACTTGCCCCAGTCGAAATCGGCATCGCCACCAGGAACTTCGAACTCCAGGTATTCTTTCATATCGAATGGCATTTCCTCAATGTACCGTTTTACCATCTCGCCGATGGCCTTAGTTTCAGGACGTGCATTTGAAAGACCCGTCAGCGGTATCCCTTTAGCATTGGGCTTGTCCGGATACTTTTTCTTCATCAGTTCGTGACGCGCCCGCATCCGATGAAACTGGCCCTGAGTGTGAATCAATGGAACCAAATGAGGATTGTTTTCTCGCGGATCCTGAAAGAGATCGTAAAAGGTTGCCCCAATACCTGATGATGCTCCTGGATCATCCGAAATCCAGTGTTGCTTGTAGCGCCCCTTCACCGTGGCCGCCAGAGTGTGACCCTGATAAATGTGCACATAGTCTCGGCGCCCATGCGTGTCTCCATTCAGCAGTACGGCGGTCTGGTCAATGCCGTCTATCACACGATCTGTTGGAATATGTTGAGTCGCCCCACCCAGCCGTGCAATTGTCGTGAAGAGATCAGTTACATGCACAATGTCACCAACCAACTGCCCTTCGGCAATCGTTCCCGGCCACCATGCGAAAGCGGGTACGCGAACGCCCCCCTCGGTGAAATCGCCCTTGCCACCACGGAACATGATGTCTGTCATACCCCAACCGGCCGGTGGATCGTGCACCATTGGGCCGTTGTCCGCCATCGCAATAAACAGAGTGTTCTCTGCTATCCCCTGGTTCTTCAATTCTTCCATTACAGTTCCGACATAGGCGTCAAGCCTCACATAGGCTTCCGCGACTTTCCCCCCATTCTGAGTAGCTTTCTTCATATCCGGCGCGAGAAAATTTAACCAATTCGGCCAATATTGAACGAAAAACGGCTTTTTCGCCTTCGCATTCCGTCTAATAAATTCCAGGATACGTTTTTCGGACTCAGGATCCATCTTGCCATAGGACTCATTGTCTGGCAGTCCCCATTCTTTACCCTGCTCGCCCTTTTTTCCCTCGATGATCTGAACCCAACCCTCTGGCAGCAATCCTGGCTTGTCGAGCTGGTAAGGATCTGGTGGAGAAAGCTCCGGGTGAAACCCAAGCACAGCGTTCGCCGCCGTGCCCATCTTGTCATAAAGAGATGTGATCTGATTCATCGGAGTGAACAATGCTTCATCAAATCCTTGGTTATGCAGGTAGCTCTCCTCTACATCACCAAGGTGCCCCTTCCCGTAGTGGGCGGTGGCATAGCCGGCTTCAGACAATACTTCTGCAATCGTGACCTCGTCCCCACGTATTCCAGAAAACTCATGAGGCATCCCAACGACCCCCATTCCATGCCGTACCGGATGCCGCCCAGTCAAAAACGCTGCCCGCGTCGGCGTGCACGATGGTTCGCTATACATACGGGTGAAATTAATTCCTTCTTCGGCCATGCGATTTAGATTCGGTGTCTTGTAGCCAAGGTTCATTTGAATCCCAGGGAAGCCAGCCGATCCGAACTGCTGGTCATCCCAAAGGATGTAGACAATGTTAGGGGGGGTGCCGTGTTTCGCTTTCAGCTCGGCAAGTTTGGCATCAAGCTCCTTATCCTCGGCGGCCCATCTATCTCCGTTTTGCGCCTTGAGGATGTAATATTCCGCATCATAAATAATTTGGGCATTAGTTTGAGTCAGTGATAGTCCTAATAGACATGTAAGAGATACGAAGAGGATAATTATCTTGTTTTTCACAATTCAGTCTCCTTTTTTGTTAAGTGGAGAAACTTACAAGAAAAAAAAGAATCCAAATACGTAAAAGTAGGGACTCCACACTGATTTGGCAAGGAGTGATTCAACAAAGATGCGTGGTGTTCAACATGTTGTGGTTGATCCCCGTTGATGAGTTGGAGACATCCAATAAATTGAGGCAAAATTTTCCCCTGTGATATCCAATTAAAAAACAACTAATCACGGGATAAGGTCAAATACCATATGTAGTAGTCGGCCGTCATTTTGCCAATGCGGTCCTTAATAGCAGCTACCTGAAAAAGGAGTGTTTGTGTGATTTGGATTGGATAGGAGACAGCATTGCAGGTCTGTTTTTTTGTTTGTGAGGTTTAAGGGGCAAAACCGCGTACTATGATTAAATACCAATACATTCCGAAACAGCACTCGATCAAATCGTTCCATTGAGCTTCTAATTCTTTGTGCCGAATATAATGAGGACCATCAGGTATTTTGGAATTGTAAATAGATGGATGGTTTTGATGTAACCTGTACTTTTTAACCCCCTATTTTTTTAGGAATTACTTTCCATATGCTGAAAAGTGCTTGAAATTATATTTAATTTGAAGCACCATTACATATAGGGGCGACCGAATTGGCAGTTCGGTGCAGATTACATCGGGAAAATGAATCTATCACAGAAATGTGGCGATCTGAGATGTATTGAGATCATCATCGTTTTGATCAGATTTAAGATAAGTTGCCGGTCAGAATGAGTTGATTGATCATAGGTTTGGTTTCCTTTCTTTTTGTTAAGTTTCAGCATCTACGATTGCATAGGTAGATGAACGAGCCGATAAGAAGAATGACGACGGCCCAGATGATGGGTTGGGGTAGGACGGAAACGATGTAAGCGATGCCGATTACGGTTAATACGATTATTGCTATGGTGAATGCCGGTTTGAATATTTCCAATAAGCGCCTCCTTTTAATAAAGATGGTTGTTAGGATTCCTTCCTATTCATAAATTTATATATATAGTTTCAGTGAGTTAAATGGATTTAAACAGGATGGCATAGATGCTGGGAGGCTGAAAAACAGAAATGCTTTTTCAGAATGGGAAATGGGTGCTACCCGGAAGGGCGGTTTTAAAGCACGAACCCGAGTTCTCTGTGGATATTATTTCGCGAGTTGCAACACCCTTGATAACCAACTAATTTCTTGATATAAATTACCCTGCAGGATCATTCTTCTCTTTGATTGTCTTTCTATCATTTTAATCAGACCACATTTCAGGAGTCGTGAGCGAATGAACAAGCTCGAACTTATCCAGGCATTGAGGGACGCCACAGATCTATCCAAGCCAGAAGCTGCCAGCGTTGTGGATATATTTTTCAATGAAATGACCGCCGCCCTGGTAAAAGGGGAAAGGGTGGAAATCCGGGGGTTGTGTTCGTTCTTCGTTAAGGAATACCGGTCATACACCGGGCGCAATCCCAAAACCGGAGAGAAGGTCAAGATCAAACCGAAGAAGCTTCCGTTTTTTAAGCCGGGGAAGGAATTGAAGGAGCGGGTAGATCGGTGAAATTTGATTAGAATTTGGTTGTTTAGGCATACAACTGGTAAGGAAAAACTGTGATTTCAAAAAATACATGCTTTGCTATACTTGATCGTATTTCGCATCCCATCGTTTTTGTAGACAACGACCACATCATACAATACTTAAATTCGCCAGCGCAGAGGCGGTATTATGATCAGCGGGGGTATTCTGATTTGATAGGCAAATCATTGCTCGATTGCCACAACACCGAATCAAGGAATAAAATCATAGCAATTCATGCTCGACTCTCAATGGGTGAAACCGAGGTTTGTATAGGTGTATTCAAGGGTGAAAAAATTACTGTAGTCGGCGTTTATGGGGCCAAGGACGAACTTATCGGCTACTACGAGCGATTTGAAAACGCTGAATAAGTCAACCTACCTGTGTGATTTGGGACAGATTATCAGAAGCTATCTTTTTATTTCAGCATGTTTAATGTATTGGCAAGATACATGGAATTCTTGGATTGTTGATTTTCGTGCTATAGCCATAACATTCTTTTTTGGACATAAAAATTCTTGCCGCTGATCCGAGGAGCTTATATATCAAAATTTGACAAGGGTACGATTCGGAAGGTTGGTACCCTGCCGATCAGTATTGGAGGTCTCCCCCTCTTTACAGGTTTTCAACTTTTAGCAAGCACCCAATGAGATCTTGCATTTTTATAAAAAAGTGCTACATTGTGGTATGTTCATCGGTTTGCATTTAAAATGGTGAGGCATACCACGTAAAGCGATCTCTTATGGCAGTTATTGCGTTTGCGTTCATGTTCAACCAAATCGCAGTATTATAGCTCTCTATTCGAACTTCTGGTTTTAGGCTGGCTTAAGTACCTATTCATATTTTTCGCCTTTCCCACGAACCGAGTTGCGGCAGCCACAATTATTATTTTGATACATTCCGATGACTTTTAACTTTTAAAGTCTGGCCATAGTGGTTTTTTCAGCCTATGTCCCTGCATTTTAGCAATTTACTGATCATAAAGTGTTCAGATAGGAGGTCATCATGAACTATACCTATAAATCAAAACTAAAATTTCATCGTATCTATCTTTTCGTAATCATTACTTTATTTGTTTCGTTAATGGCGTTACCTGCCATTTCTGGCGATTACACCGCTTTGGAAGGTGTCGAAAGCGTTAAAACCGTTTTTGATGTCAGTCAAGGATCTCCCAAGACGGCTAACATAGTTTTTTGGGCCGTCAACAATGTAAATGATGATAAAAACGTGCGAGCCCTCACACAGCCGCCACAGGTTGCGGTTGTATTTCATGGTCCATCGGTAAAAATGATTTCAACAGATCGAAGCGGATTTAAAGAATCCGATAATGAAGAATTAGATAAGTTTGCAGATACTATCCGTCAGATGAAAGCGGACGGGGTGAAATTCGAGGTCTGCGATTACGCGCTGAAAGTGATGGGGGTTGATCCCAAAACAGTATTGCCGGAGGTTGACCATGTCCCTAATGGCTTCATCTCCATAGCCGGATATCAAGCTCAAGGTTATTCGGTCATTACAATCAATTAAACTGTCTGGATCACGAAAATTATTTAATCTAACGGGCGACAGAATCTATCGTTTCGCGAACACAATTATGAAAGTAATAGTTCAATTTGCAGTAGAGCTATGAGAACCATCAAACTATTATTACTTATGAGAATATAAAGCGATGGCAGTATTGGACCACAAACAGATAAAATCAATCTAAGCCTATGTTCCCTCCGAAAAGATGATGTGATCTTTTCGTTCGTTAGATGGATCAAAACAATCTGAAAGGAGGAAACTATGCATCCAAAAACATTCTACGGTTGGTATAAAAAGCTTATACGAGGGTTACACTTACAACGAAAAAACTGCTCATTTGTTGGACCACAATTTCAGGCCCAATAGGCGTTTGATTTCCACATTGGAAAATGAAAAAGACACAATAAAATTATCAGAAGACAACTTTATAACACGAAATTTTAGATGATAGATTCTATCCATTGTTTGCAGCTCGGTACAATTCATTATTAAGAGAATTGGCAAATATTGACTTAACAATTTTGATTAAAAAAAACGGCCATATACAATTAATTTTGTGGTCATTTTATTGAAAGCACACAAAAATCCATGAAGCTGTAGTAAAGAAAATATACAATATTTGTGCGCAATTTACAGGAGATAGAACTATGAATACTAATTTCAATTCAGCAAGGCAATTCTTTGAAGCTTGTGAAACAGGCAAAGGCTGGGAAGCTTGTAGTGAATTCTGTCAACCTGAAGCCACTTTTTCTTCTCAAACAACAGTGTTGTCTGACATATCCACTTTAGAAGGTTACTGCGAATGGATGAAGAGCCTTCTTAAGCCAATACCAGATGGGCGTTATGAAATAAAGTTCTTTGCGTCTGATGACGCCCGAAATTCGGTAGCGGCGTTTGCGGTTTTCCATGGAACCCAAACCGGGCCAGGCGGTCCGGTACCACCGACTGGTAAAACGGTTGCTGCTGATTATGTCTACCACATGGATTTTGAAGGAGACCGTATCAAACATATGACTAAGATTTGGAACGATACGATTAGTCTCCAGCAGCTTGGTTGGGGATGAAGCAGCATTAAAAGTTACAATTTCAAACGATCCAATTTTGATTAATTAACTCAACTTTCGACTTTAGTCATTGGCGGTAATCAGCCTGCTCTTTGACAAATTGACGTACTTCAAAGCTGCTGCCATCACAGTATCGAAAAAAGTCATAGCAGTTTTCTCACAGAACGTTCCTATTTGCCGCAATTGTTCAACGGCCAAAGTCATCATCCTGTGAAGCGCTTCGCCTGTACATATTTTTGCTGCTTTCATGAAAACGATTTTTCTGTTTTGCAGATGACAGCAGGGCAAAATCCAGTGGCAGGCAACTGACATCATCAGACCAGCATATGGTGAGCAACCGATTCGAACGCTACCCTAAAGTTATCGTCCCCAAAGCAGACTGTGATGATTTCATCAAATTAGTTTTCTGTGAAGACACGACCAATGCTAATTAAAATTTTAACAATAATTGTAGTTTGTTTTGTGGCTTTAATCGGCTTTGCGCTGATCCGCGGTGGACAATATTTACATAAGGAAAAATTTTTTAAAGCCGGACTACGGGAAGGATTGCACAATACTACCATTGACGAATATCCAGTGCATAAAGAAGGAAGAAGGCTCTTGATGATCGGTCAAATCTTAATAGCAGTTGATATATTAGCAGCAATACTCATTTACTTTTTTTGGTAAAAAAGTATTCCCTTTCTTATCATTGTTTGGACCAAAATCGACCTGTTAAAGATTGCGATCATGGGAATGTGGTATCCGCTTGCCAACGCTATTTCATTGGATGTTTTCGATCGTTGAACAGCCTTGGAGAAAATTTATCAAATTAGGGGAAGATTGCATTCAGGCATATGAAAGAGCCATCACACCAATTAGTTCAAGTCGTCTATTGTAGTTCCGCAACGGAAGAGCTTACCCGTGAAAAAGTTGAGAGTTTGCTTCAAATTTCTCAAAAACGGAACGAAAAATTGGGTATCACGGGGATGCTACTCTGCGCTGGTCGGAGTTTCCTTCAGGTAATCGAAGGTGAAAAAAAGAATGTCGAAAAGCTTATCAGTTCCATAGAAAAGGATGATAGACACCGGAACATCACGATCATAATCCGCGAACCTATACCTGAGCGCTCATTCGGTGAGTGGACAATGGGATACGCTGATTTAAAAGAGGTTGATTTCGACACAATTGTCGGCATCAACGACTTTTTCATGCAAGATGAACCGTTTGCAAGAATTGATCAAGGAAGAGCAAAAAAACTTCTGAATTTGTTCAAGCAAGGCCAATGGCGGGATCGAATCAGCAACAATATCCATCAAGAAGGCTTTGCCTGTCGTTACAGACTAAACGCAGACTTTTCACCGGCAATAGCCGAAAAACCGCCTGCCAACATATCATATTCATTTGCCTTTCAGCCCATTGTAAGCACCGCGGAATGCTGCATTTTTTCCTACGAGGCACTTCTGAGAGGAACAAACGAAGAATCTGCTATTGATGTAATTAAAAAAATACCTTCAACCGAAAGACCCATTTTCCACCAAGAAAATTGCGTTCTGGCATTACACTGGGCGGCATACCGGGGACTTACCACACGTTTGAATCTAAACGTCTTGCCTTCAGTGATATCATCCTCCCCTTCAGCGATACCCTCCTCCTTGGAAGCTGCGGAAAGGTTTCACATTTTTCCAAAGCAAATCATTCTGGAGATCCTTGAAAGTGAGGTCATCCGCTCATTAAGAGATCTTTCAGCCGCTCTTCGCGATTATAGAAGTACAGGGCTACTTTTCGCCATTGATGATTTTGGGGCTGGATATGCCGGATTGAATCTGCTTGCTGAGTTTCAGCCCGACTTTCTTAAATTGGACCTTCGCCTTGTGCGGGATATTGAAAAAAAAGGTCCCAAGCAAGCGATCATACGAGGGATCCGTCGTACCTGCATTGATCTGGGCATAGAGATTATCGCTGAGGGCGTTGAAACGGAAAACGAGTTCCGCTGGTTACACGATGAGGGAATACGGCTATTCCAGGGACATCTATTCGCCAAACCGGCCCTCGAAAAGCTACAATCATCATTCTATGGTCCTGTGTGATTGAATGATCAACCGGAACGAATATACCTACATTAAAAATTGAATATTAATCAAATCTGGATCGACTAACCTAATTGTCAAATTTTTTAAGCCTATGATATCCATTTGCTAAATGTAAATTCGGCGTGATCCCTGATACTTAAATTCGATGGCAAGTAACATGAAATCTTAAGCCATGTGGATAAATATACTTTCTATAACCTATTTCTGCACCCAGCCTTTTTGATGAATCTATTCCCGGTTGATCAATCTCAGATTTTCATGTGGCACACTGAAAATAGTCCGTAGTTTAAATCATTGACTGCAAGATGAACATTGTTGGCCAAATTGCTCGTCGGAAGACTGGCCCACGGAAGCCAGAGACTATTGCAAACACTAAGGCTTTTCCTCTGCGCAGCCATTTCTTCAGTTTCTTCAATATCAATTAAAATATAGCGGTTGTGTTTTCCACAACCAGGACAGCATTTACCGCAACCCCAAGATTCGACCAAGAGAATACACACCCCCATCCCACTCTTCAATCCCAGACAATTTCCCGTGATTCCTTATTTCATGGTGCCTCTACTAGGTATCCAGCCAAGAATTCCCAGTCTATTTTTCAGTGGCTTGGAACGCCTTGAAAAGAATTTTCGCTTCTACTGTATTCAGTATCAGATGATGATTGGCATCTTTTCTATACAGGCAGTCCTTGCGAGGTATCCGCATGCAGGTTGGAATTGGTCTGATTGAACATTAACCAGATCATGTTTACATTCAGTCTCATTCGGCATACTGAAAAAAGTCAGCAAGGGTGGTTCGTCAACAATGTCAAAAAGCATCAAAAAATGGCTCGAAAAGCTGGATCTTGGTCAGTATGGGTTAGGGAAAGTCATCAATGTCGATCAGAAGGTGCGAATAAAATGAATTGACCGCCTGCAAGCCACGTCAAGCTTTCAGGATTTTAATCATGGGATCGGCAAGTAGGACCTGCCGATCCTTTCTTTTTGGCACGTATTTTGCCCAATAACGCTTCCGTTATTGCCCAATATCAACTTAACTGTCTGAAACAACTTAATTAACAATCAAAACGCAAAAATGCCGCCTCTCTTTGCACTTTTTCAAAGAAAACGGCACCTTGCATTGTAAAAATATGGTGCCGAAGGGGAGACTCGAACTCCCACTACCGAACGGTAACTAGACCCTGAACCTAGCGCGTCTACCAATTCCGCCACTTCGGCACGTTCCAGCCTGATTTCAAAAAGGTTGATTTCAAACTGAAGATGCACTAACTATATTTTTTTGTTTTTTGTGTCAAGCCTAACGTTGCATAAAAAATATTCAAACGCATAATTAATGCAGGTCACAGGGAACCTCCGGATGTTGCATCGTTAAGGTCAAGCCCATTTTGCGGTTAGTTGAAAGATCATGCAAATCATACAAGACATCGAAACTATAAAAGAACCTTTCAAATCCGCCGTGATTACCATCGGCAATTTCGACGGCGTTCACATCGGCCACCAGGCCCTTTTCCACGAAGTGATCGAAAGGGCCGAGGCCATGGACGGCACCGCCATTGCCATGACCTTCGATCCCCACCCCATCCGGGTGATCACTAGAAACGGCCACCCGCCCCTGATCACCCTGTATGAACAGAAAACGGAACTGATCGAAAAGGCCGGCATCGACGTGCTGATCTGCATACCCTTCACCATGGACTTTGCCGCCTTGTCGGCGCAAACCTTCGTCGAGGAGATCCTGGTGAAACGCATCGGAATGAAGGCCATCGTCGTCGGCCAGGACTATACTTTCGGAAACAATCGTGAAGGCAATGTGGATCTGCTGAAGCGATATGCCGAGGAGATGGGCTTTACGGTGATCGTGGCGGACTGGATCCAGTCGTCCACCGTCGACAACGACCGCATCAGCAGCACGGCCATCCGGGAACTGGTCATGGACGGCCAGATCGAAAAAGCGCGCAAGATGCTGGGGCGCAACTACCAGATCCGCGGCACCGTGGCCCACGGCCGTGACCGGGGCGGCAAACTGCTGGGCATCCCCACCGCCAACATCAACTTGCAGGACGAACTGTGCCCCAAGGTAGGGGTCTATGCCGTGATTGTCCGCTATGACGGGCAACGCTATCAGGGAGTGGCCAACATCGGCTACAGCCCCACCTTCGACGATCATGTATTTACCGTGGAAGCACACATTCTCGACTTTGAAAAAGATATTTACGGCCAGAAAATCATGATCAATTTTGTCCAGCGCTTAAGGGACGAGAAGAAATTTTCCGGCATCGCCGAACTGGTGGAGCAGATCGATCTGGATATCGCCGAGGCCCGTCAGATTCTGGCCCCCCATTTTAAAAGCTGACGGAGCCAGGAGCCAGGATGAGTCGCTTCGCTCCGACGATTCTAGAAAAAGAACACGACCGAATCCCTCCCGCGGGAGTCCACAGCCAATTAAAACCACTGGATCTCCACCTGCACGGAGATTGCATTAACGGTGAAATCTCGAACGCCTTGGAATTCCGTTAAAGCTGGACCAAAATCCTACCCGTAAACCAGAATTGATTTCAGCATGGGTCCATTCCCATCTTTTTTCGTTTGAAAATCCCGAAAAATGCATTAACTTAACAGGTTGGTTTACGACACGATAAAAAGAGGTTAAACACCGTGACCGTGTTAGACATACTTACATATCCGGACAGTTTCCTGAAAAAGCAGACGGCACCCGTCGAGGATATCGACGGGGCCATGCAGACCGTTTTCGACAACATGGCCGCGACCATGTATGTGGCCCCCGGTGTGGGCCTGGCCGCCCCCCAGGTGGGCATCGGACAGAGCTTCATCATTTACGACATCGCGCAGAGAGAAGAAGGGCATGACCTGCATGTGCTGGTCAATCCGAAAATCATCACCAGCGAGGGCGAAATCCTTTCGGAAAATGAAGGCTGCCTGAGTGTGCCCGACTTCAGGGCGGACGTCAAACGGGCCGAACGAATTCTAGTGGAAGGCGTCGACAGGGACGGCAACCCCCTGCGCTTTGAGGCAGACGGCCTTCTGGCCATTGTCATCCAGCACGAACTGGATCATCTCAACGGCACCCTGTTTATCGATCACATCAGTACCTTGAAGCGGCAGATGTACAAGCGCCGGGTCAAAAAGGAGATGAAACAGCATTGAACCACCCGTTGAAAATAGTCTTTATGGGCACGCCGGATTTTGCCGTGCCGTCGCTTCGGGCCCTGCATGACAGCGGCCATGAAGTGCTGGCCGTGGTGACCCAACCCGACCGGCCCAAAGGCCGGGGCCGCAAGCTGACCCCACCGCCGGTCAAACACACCGCCGTGCAATATGGTTACCCGGTTCTCCAGCCCGAGAAGGTGCGAACCCACGCCTTCCAGGAGCAGATGGCCGGACTGGCGCCGGACCTGTTCATCGTGGTGGCCTTCGGCCAGATTCTGCCCCAGCGTCTGCTGGACATTCCCGGCACCGGCTCCATCAACGTCCACGCATCGCTGCTGCCCCGTTACCGCGGTGCAGCACCCATCCAGTGGTCCATCATCAGCGGGGACCGCGAAACCGGCGTCACGACCATGATGATGGACAAGGGCATGGACACCGGCGATATGCTGCTGATGGAAAAGACCGAGATCGGACCCGACGAAACCGCCGCCGAGCTACACGACCGCCTCAGCGAGATTGGCGCCCGCACGCTGGTCCGGACGCTGGAAAGGCTGCAAAACGGCAGCCTGGAGCGCGTGTCCCAGGACCACACGCAGGCGACGTATGCCCCCATGCTCAAAAAAAAGGATGGGAAAATCGACTGGTCCATGCCGGCCGAACGGATCGCATGCCTGATCCGCGGCGTGACCCCCTGGCCGGGCGCCTATACCTTCAGCGACGACATGCGCCTGAAAATCTTCAAAGCCAGCGTTCTGGAACGGGAGATCAGCGTCCCGCCGGGCACCATCCTCGAGTGCTTTGCCGGAGAGCTTCGCGTGGCCACCGGCAAATCGGCCATCGCCATCCAGGAAATTCAGGGTGAGTCGGGCAAACGCCTGCCCATCGACGATTTTCTCTGCGGCTGCCGCCTACCCGATGGTACGTGTCTGGGATAATCGACCGTGGCCACATCATCACCTCAGCACCCACCCCGCAACCGATCAAGACAGAACCGGCCCTTCACCGACCCCAGGGCCGCTGCCCTGGCCGTGCTGGAGCTTGTTGACAGGGGCAAGACGACCCTGGACGCGGTTCTCGATGATTCAGCGCCCAAGCTGACAGGGCTCTCGCGCCGGGATCGAGCCCTGTTCAACCAGCTGGTGTACGGCGTATTGCGTTGGCGACTGCGCTTGGATGCAGTGGTGGCGGCCTACGCCGATCGGCACATTATGAAGATATCCCCGCCCATTTTGAACATCCTTAGAATCGGCCTGTTCCAGATCCTGTTTATGGACCGCATCCCTGCATCGGCAGCCGTCAACACGGCGGTCAACCTGGTACGGACCCACAAGGCCTCAAGCGCGGCCGGTTTTGTCAATGCCCTGCTGAGAAATGCCCTGCGGGACCCAGACCGGTTCTGTATTCCCGACGCCGTGGATTCGCCGGTGGATCACATTGCCGTGGCCCACGCCTTTCCCCAATGGCTGGCTGCGCGCTGGATCGGCCGGATGGGCCTTGCCCAAAGCAAGCGACTGTGTGCGGCGATGAACACCATCCCACCCATAACCTTGCGCTGCAACAGGCTGAGAAACAACCTGGCGGAACTGGTCAAGGCCTTGTCGGACCAGGTGGAAGCCATCGAGATCGTGGACACCGTCCCCGGCGGAGTCAACCTGGTCCGCCCCCGTCTCCCCATCCCGGAGATGAAGGCCTTTGTCGACGGCCGATTTTCAGTCCAGGATGGGGCTGCCCAGCTGGTTTCCCTGCTGCTGTCACCCCAACCGGGAGAAACCGTTCTAGACGCCTGTGCCGGTCTGGGTGGAAAGGCGACCCACCTGGCCCAACTCATGGACAACCGGGGCGCCATCGTGGCAATGGACAACGTGGATGCCAAACTGACCCGTCTGGAAAACGAGGCACACCGCCTGGGTGTGTCCATTATTCACACCCGACGCGCGGACCTGAACCAGCCGCTCGCCTTGGAATCACTGCCCCGGTTCGACCGGATCCTACTGGATGCACCCTGCTCCGGGCTGGGCGTTCTGCGGCGCAATCCAGATGCCAAATGGTCGGCCCAGGAGACCGATATCGCCCGATTGGCCAAACGGCAGGCACGCTTTCTCGACCGTCTCGCCCCGCTGGTCAAAAAGAACGGGGTCCTGGTTTTTTCCGTCTGCAGCATGGAACCGGAAGAAAATGAAGGGGTAATCAAGACTTTTTTGAAAAACCATGCAAACTTTGCTATAACCGGTGCGCAATCCATAGAAGACAAGACCGTGCTTCCTTTTTTGGAAGAAAAAGGCTTTTTCGGAACCGCTCCCCACATCGATCATATGGACGGCTTTTTCGCAGCACGGCTACAACGCAAGCGCTGACAGGATAAAACGCCATGCCCGTTTACGACTACGAGGCCCTTGACAGCAAGGGAAAAACTGTCACCGGAATCATCGATGCCGACGGCGCCCAGGCGGCACGGCAGAAAATCCGCGCCATGGGCAGTTTTCCCGTCACCGTCAAAGAGGTCACGGCCGGCGAAACCAGCAAGGAGACCCGAGGCGTAAGCTTCCAGAGCCTGTTCAGCCGTGTCAAGCCGGCCCATGTCAGCCTGTGGACTCGCCAGCTGGCGACGCTGACCGGTGCCGGATTTCCGCTGGTTACCGCGCTGACCACCCTGGTCTCCCAGACCAAAATCCATGGGTTCACCAAGATCGTTGCCCGGATCAAGGATTCCATTGTAGAGGGCAACAGCTTTGCCTCGTCCCTGACGCTTTACCCGTCGGTTTTCTCTCAGATTTACATCAACATGGTGCGTGCCGGAGAGACCTCGGGAACACTGGAAATCGTTCTCCAGCGCTTGGCGGACATTATGGAGAAACAGCAGGAGCTCAAGGCCCGCATCCAAACCGCCATGGCCTATCCCATCCTCATGACCGCCATCGGCACCCTGGTGCTTTTTTTTCTGATGACCTTCGTCATCCCCAACATCACCACCATCTTCGTGGACATGAATCAGGCGCTGCCCACCCCGACCCGGTTTCTCATCGCGGCCAGCGATCTGTTCAAACGCTTCTGGTGGCTGCTCGTGGTTGTGATCGTCGCCGGCCTGGTAGCCTTAAAGGCCTTTAGAAAAACGGAACGCGGGCTGGTTACCACAGATCGGATATTGCTTTCCATGCCCGTCATGGGCATGTTGCTGAAAAAGATCGCCGTGGCCCGTTTTGCCCGGACCCTCGCATCCCTGCTTGAAAACGGCGTGACTATGCTGCCAGCCCTGGAGATCGTCAGAAATGTCACCGGCAATGTGGTGATCTCCAGCCTCATCGAAAAGGCATCCAGTGAAGTCGAAAAAGGCCAGGGACTGGGTTTGTCGCTGGCGGCCGATGACGTCTTTCCCGATTTGGCCGTACAGATGGTTCAGGTGGGTGAGCAAAGCGGTGAATTGGAATCCATGCTCTACAAAATCGCCGAGGTGTATGAAAACGAAGTTCAGTCATCGATCATGAGCATGATGGCCATGCTGGAGCCGGTGATGATCCTGGTTATGGCCGTGGTCGTGCTGTTTATCGTTCTTTCCATCTGTCTGCCCATTTTCGAAATGAACCAGCTGGTTGGGTAAGGCACAATGGTCTCTGGTCTATCGTCTCTGGTCTCTGGTTCGTGGTCTTTGGTTTCTGGTTCGTGGTTTGTGGTTAATTGAATTGGTTGATGGCTTTCACCTTCGAGCTTTGAGCTGCGACCTTGTGTGCTTGATTGTTGGGTCGCATTGGGTTAGTATTTATTTTCGAGAAACATGAAGGGTTCAACGGCGCCGGTTAAACACCGGGTAACGAATGATGGAGGAATTATGAAGCTGTCTCACCCGCAAAAAGTGGGCAACTGCCGCGGTTTCACCCTGATCGAGCTGATGGTGGTCATCGTCATTCTCGGCATTCTGGCCGGCCTGATCGTCCCGCGCATCATGGGCCGTCCGGAGCAGGCCAAGCAACTCAAGGCCAAAATGCAAATCGAAAGCATTGGCACGGCCCTCAAGCTTTACAAACTGGACAATGGCATGTATCCATCCACCGAGCAGGGGATACAGGCCCTGGTGGAGCAGCCCGCCTCCGGCAACATTCCCAAAAACTGGCGCAAGGGCGGCTATCTGGAAAAGGGCAAGGTGCCCAAAGACCCCTGGGGCAATGATTTCATCTACCTGAGTCCTGGCATCCATGATGATTTCGACATCATCGCTTACGGCGCCGACGGGGCGGCCGGCGGTGAGGACAAAGATGCGGATATTAACAGCTGGGAGTCCGAATAACGCGGCGCCGGCGATCACCCGACGGGCATATTCCCGTCTCTCATGCCATGACATCGAGCCAGTCTGCCCGTCTACACGCCTCGCACACGCAGGCACCCCCGGAAAACAAAACAGGACCCCCATTTTTGGGCAGCCGTGGATTCACACTGATTGAAATGATCGTCGTGACCGCGCTGATCAGCATCATGCTGGTGGTGGCCATCCCCCGATTGGAAGGCGGACTCTTTTCCAACGGCAGCGACGAAACCGCACGCTGGATCATTGCCACTGTCCGTGGCCTCAAGGAAAAAGCGGTTGTTGAAAACAAAACCTTCGTGCTCAACGTGTCGCCCGACGTCCAGCGGCTCTGGATCACCGAAGCCGGCATGGCGGATACCGATGCAGACGCCGCCCGCGAGGCCGGCTATTCCCTGCCACGCGGGGTAAACATTGACCATGTGGCCTTTTCCCAGACCGAGCGTGTATCCAGCGGGACCATCCCCATCGCTTTTTTTCCAAAGGGCTATTCCGACAAAGCCGTCATCCGTATACGAACCAATGACGGCGATCGCCTGGCTTTTGTCATCGAACCCTTTCTGGCCGGGGTCAATCTGGTCCGGGGTCCGGAAGGATGGTAACCATGGCGTCCGACAACCCTGACTGCCGCCGAACCGAGCTCACCCAAAATGGCAACCCGGAATACGGTTTCACCCTCATGGAAGTGATGGTGGCCCTGTCCGTGGTGGCCATTGCGCTGATGGCCATTTATCGCATGCATACCCAGACCCTGTTCATGGATGCCAGGGGACGGTTCGACACGGTAGCGACCCTGTTGATGGGCCAGAAACTGGCCGACATCGACACGATCGAACTGAAGGACCTATCCGGCGACAGCGGCGATTTCGGCGACACCCACCCCGGTTACGCATGGCAGATCGAAACGGAGAACGTCTCGTCCGACCTGCTCAAGGAAGACGGGCCGACGCTCAAGCGGATTACCGTGACCATCAGCCTCGACGGGGAAGCATCCGTAATTAAACTGGATACATACAGGCTCTTGTATGAATAGCGCACACCGGCGGCCATCCACGCCAGCGCTCTCCGGCAGCGGGTTCACCCTGTTGGAAATCATGGTGGCGATCTTTATCTTCGCCGTGGTCATCACCACTGTTTTCGGCTCGTTCCGGGTTGTTTTCTCCAGTGCCGATACCGTCGGCGGCGATGTGGCCATCTTCGAGTCGGCTCGCACCAGCCTGGGGCGCATGGCTGCCGATCTGGGAGGCCTGGTCGTTTCTGACTATCCGCGATATACCAAGCCCGCGTTCAATGACCCGCAAGATCCCTATCGTCTGGTAGGAGATACGACCGACCTATCCGGCAGCAGCTTCTGCCGCTTGCGATTCGCATCGCTGGCCCACCTGGCCATGAATCGGGATCGGCGGCAGGGGGTATGCCGCATCGTCTACTATGTTGATCAGCGGCCTGACGAGACGCTGGTCCTGCGCCGTGCCGACCACCTCTATCCCTTTCCCGAGTTCGAGGAGAGTGTGGATGATCCCATTTTATGCGAAAACATACTGGCCCTCGAATTCGCATACCTGGGTGCCGAAGATGAAACGAGCGACCGTTGGGATTCGGAATCGGCCGACACCGATTACGCCACACCGCGGTCGGTTGAGATCCGGTTGACGGTGGGAACGCCGTCCAGACCCAAACCATTCACCACAAGGGTTCCTCTGCATGTGTACCGTGAAGCAGCTGAATAGCCCCACGGGCAAAATGGTTCTGGGAAACCGCCGGGGGGTGGCGATCCTGGTCGCCATCGGCGTGGTGGCCGTGCTGCTCACCGCCGGATTGGCCCTGAATCGCCGAATCCGCAGTTCGGTCACCGGCGCCTTCCTTGCGAGAGAGCGGGTGGTGCTTTCCGAGATGGCCGCCTCCGGGGTCCATGCTGCCATGGTGATGCTGATCAATGACCGCAAAGAGAATGACACGGATACACTACAGGAGGATTGGGCCAACCCGGAAAAAGTGGCCGAAATAATGGGGTTGATCCCCTATGATGAAGGCCGTGTCGATGTCCGCATCACCGATGAGCGAGGCAAAATCCAGGTGAATGCGCTGGTCAAGTTTCCCGAGGGCCAGCAGTTCTCAGCCAGCCAGCGCTTCCTCTGGGAGCGATTGCTGGATCAGGTGTTCTCCCTGTTTGAGGAAGTGCCGGACAGCGACCCCAATATGATTATCAATTCGCTGAAAGACTGGATGGATGACGGGGATGACGAGGCCATTACCGGTCTGAGCGGCGCTGAGTCCGACTACTACGAGGGTCTGGAGTCGCCATACCAGTGTAAAAACGGTCCCTTCGATCACCTGGGAGAAGTCGCCCTCGTTCAGGGGATTACCCCGGAACTGTTTGCCGGTGCGGGCGGTGCAGTTGGGCTCTCATCCCTGTTGACGGTTCACGGTGTGTCGGCGGCCGGTGACGGGCGCTTCACCTATGACGGCAAGGTCAACATCTCAACGGCCGAGGTTGGCGTGCTCGCCGCCCTGCTGCCTTCCGAAAATTCGGATCTTGCGGAAGCCCTGGCCGACTATCGCGTGGCCAAAGCAGATGAGACGTATACCCACACCATCACCAATGCCGGTTGGTACCAAAATGTGCCGGGGGCCGGGGGCATCACCATCAGTCCCAATCTGATCACCGCGTCCAGCGACCTGTTCCGCATCGTCTCAACTGCAACGCGCAATGAAAGAACCGCCACCGTCAATGTGGTGGTCCAGCGGGTAAAAGAACAAGACACCGGCAGATGGACTTGTGAATCCTTGATGTGGCAGGCAGAATAAGATATATATAATCCTTATTTATAACCATTGCACGGGTTGGCGCACGGGTTGGATTGTTTTTAATTTTCGAAAAGAATAGGATGATTTTAATAGATACGGTATAAAATTTGCTGATAAAGCTCAAGCAGGTAGGTGATGATTGCCGGGGTATAATCCAAATTCTAATCAATATCAACCGTTAAGGGTTTTCAGATAACGATGGAGACAGTTATTTATTTTGACAAAGCGCCAAAAATCTAACCCAACATGAACGATATTGAATTATTTTTAAAAAGTTTGCGCAAGGTAATTTTCATCTGTCAGATGAAACGATCCGAATGAAGCCAGGTTTTAGGAAATTCGAATCTCAATATGCACCACTAAAACCGATCGTGGCATTGTCGATCGATAGCCACGAAACCCAAAACAAATAAGCATCCATGAGCCGCAAGATTCTCAGCCTGGAAATTCGAGAGGAATCGATCGCAGCCGTTCTGCTGGACAGTAGTTTCAAAGGCAGCCTGCTGGAGTCGCAGGGGTATTTTCCCATCCCGGCGGACAAGAAAGCGGACGATGAAGGCATAAAAGAAGCCCTTCAGGCCATCGTGGAAACGTTCAAACCCACCGGTGCCACCTGTGTGCTGGGCATCCCGGCAACCATCGTCTCCTTCAGAAATCTTTCTGTTCCCTTCCATGACATCAAGAAAATCCGGCAGATTCTCCCCTTTGAATTGGAGCCCGCTCTGCCGATTCCGGTGGAGGAACTGATTTTCGATTTCGAGGCCGTAAAACGTGACAAGGAGCAGGACCTGCTGACCTTCTCCGTAAAAAAAATGGAGATCCAGCGGTACCTGGATCTTCTCGGAACGGTGAATTTAAGGCCGGCTGTGATTATGCCCGGCGGATATGCCGCGGCCCGGTTCATCTCCACAATGACCGCCGTCAACGGAGATTTTCTCTTCATCGATACCGGAGAGGGCAATCACACGATCTACGCCGTCTGTTCAGGGCACGTTCGCATGGTCCGCACCCTTCCGATTGCCAGTGACGGCAATCCGATCATTCGCAGCCTGGAAACAACCCTGAATCGAACATTCACCGCCCTTCAGGAGAGCCTAGGAATCGCGGTCAACCCGTCGGCGATTTTTTCCGCTGGTCCCCAGTCCCCGCTGCTCACCAGCGGGAACGGATCATCCACATTGTTGGGTGTGCCGCTTAAATCCATCGACGACTTACGGACGTTTCCCCGGCTGAATGGTGCGTTGGATACACCGGATTGGCAATCCGGACATCTGGATATCGCCCTGGCCTTAGCACTAATGGAAACCGAGACCGTCACCGGCGTCAATTTCTCCACAGAGCGGTCAACGATCCAGCACTACTGGAGCGAATATCGCAAACATATCATCCTGAGCGCGGTGCTGGTCGTCCTTGCCCTGGTGACTACTCTGGGCGGCCAAATCCTATCGGTGAATGCCAAAGAAGGACGCCTGGCCGAACTGGACCGACAAATTGAAATGGTTTTCAAAAGTACCTTTCCCGAAGTCACCCGTGTCGTGAACCCCTTGCAGCAGATGCAGATCAAAATCAAAGCGGCAGGTGACGGCAGCGGCGGCTTCGATCTGACGGGTGCCCGTGTCCGGATCATCGACATCCTCAACGCCCTGAGCCAGCAGATCCCATCATCTGCAGACGTCAAGGTCAACCGCATGGTTGCCGGCGCCGACAACGTCGTGCTGTCCGGCGATACAGACAACTTCAACACGGTTGACGACATCAAGGGGCGGTTGGAAGAAGCGGACCTGTTTAAAAGTGTGACCATCAGCTCGGCCGACCTCGAGAAATCGGGAAACCGGGTGAGATTCAAACTCAAACTGGATTTTTAACCCAACATGGCCATCAAACTTAACAAACGGGAAAAAATCGGCGTGGCTGCGGCAACGGCCGCCATTGTCATTTTTCTGGTATTGCAGGTTCTGGTTTTCCCCTTGTTCGAGAAAAACGCCCAACTATCGCGAACGATGACCACACGGCAGCAGGAGCGGGAACAGATTCAGCTGCTTCAGGCAGAATACCTCAAAACGGCTGAAAAGGCGCAAGCGGCACAACGTCACCTGAAAAGACGCAAACAGGGCTTCACCCTCTTTTCATTCCTGGAAACCCTAGCTGGACAGACGGGCGTCAAAAGCCATATCGCCTATATGAGGCCGACCACCACGAGCCAGAAGGACAGCCCTTACCGGCTTTCCATGGTGGAAATGAAGTTACAGGAAATTACCATGGCGCAGCTTCTGGCCTATCTGCACGGCATTGAAACATCCACGGACATGATTTCCATTAAGCGGCTCTCCATTACTAAAGGAGAGAAGAAGGCTGATCTGATCAATACGGTATTTCAAGTCGAAACACTGGAGACGTAGCGCTTCTTATGATTTCCGTTAAGGCCATTTTCGCTTATCTGTTATACGCCCTGCTGGCGGTAGCCCTCTTTTTGATCCTGCTGTTTCCCGACCAGGCGATTAAAGATTACGTGGACGGCCGACTGGCTGCCATCGACCCGTCGTTGAGTATGGTGGCTAAGACGATTCGACCGTCCCTGCCGCCGGGACTTAAAATGATCGACATCGACCTGAACCGCGACGGCGTTCGGCTGGCTCACTTTGAAGATGCCCGTGTCTCACCCGACCTGGCGACCCTGCTGCAGGACAAAAAACAGGTTCGGTTCCAGGCACATATCGCCGATGGGACGATAAATGGCCGAGCAACCCTGGAAACCACCGGCCCATCGGGCCCCTTGCGGGTGGAAGCGGACATCTCTGAAATCCGCCTGGACAAGCTCGATGCAATCAAAACCAATGTGCCTTTCACCCTTACCGGTTCCCTAAAAGGCCGAATGACACACGACGGGACGCGTTCCCCGTTGGGCATGACCAGCGGGTTGTTGACCGTACCGGATCTGCACATCACCCTGAAAGCGCCTTTTTTCGGCATCACCGAACTGGTGATGGATCAGACGGATGCGGACTTTTCACTCAGTGGCGGGAACCTGCGGCTCAAATCCCTGGCTTTCGATGGCCCGATGCTTGAAGGTAAAATTACCGGAACCATAGAGCTGAGGCATCCCTTCGAGCAGAGCCGCCTGAACCTCACCGGAAATGCGAAACCCCGGCCGGAGTTGGTCGCCCGGCTTCAAGAGACTATCCCCAAGGGGATCGTCAACACCCAGACACTGGGAACCCGGGGACTGACCTTTCGGGTGCGCGGCTCCATTGACAACCCCGATATGTCCATGAGATAGGCGATGATACCAAAAGCCATTTTCACATTTGTCAACCTCCTCTGCATCACCGTTTCGGCATACGTGGTCGTGGACGGTTTTTACGGGACCCTTTCTGCTGGGCTGTCCCAGTCCCCTATATCAACCCAACAGAATGTATACCGGGTGGGCGAAACTGGCACGAACAGCCGCCCACTGACCGCATACAAGGCAATCTTGGAGCGGAACCTGTTCAATACACGTTCAGACAGCGAACCCCAGCCGGAAAAAGTAGATGTCGAATCCCTGGAAGAGACCAAGCTGAACCTGAAGCTGTGGGGAACGGTTTCCGGCAGCGACGACGGTGACTATGCGGTCATCGAAGATGTCAAGGCACGCGAGCAGAACCTGTATCGTGCCGGCGATGCCATCCAGACGGCCACGGTCAAGGAAATACACAGGGAGAAAGTCGTCCTCACGGTAAACGGAAAGGATGAAGTGCTCCAGATGCAGGAACTGGTGTCCGGAAAAGCCGTCTCCCGACCTGGCGGGCTTCCCGCTCGTGCGGCGGCACCATCCTCCGGTGCGGTTCGTGCCCAGCGGATTTCCCTGAGGCGATCTTATATCGAGCAGTCCATGACGGACGTGGCATCGCTGATGACCCAGGTGCAGATCCAGCCACACATGGAAAACGGTGTGCCGGCGGGCCTGGCGCTCTCCAGCATCAAGCCCAATTCCATTTTCCGTAGAATGGGCCTTAGAAACGGAGACATCATCGCCGGTGTAGACGGCACCGAAATCACAACGGTAGATGATGCGTTGAAGCTGGTTGACAGTCTTAAATCCGCATCCACCCTCTCCGTACAGTTAAAACGCAGGGGACGGGAAAAGAACATCGAATACAACATCAGATAGCCGGCCAGGCGCCCCGGCACGTTGCCGGTGGAAACAGGAAAAAGAAGATATGGCTATTGAAAACACAATGGATGCAACCAGAAAATGCATGGTCGGCGCACTGATCGCCATGCTGACATTTTTTCTCCTTGCCGCCAGCACCGCCGCCCAAAATCAGGATCAGGGTCAGAATCCAGGTCTGGCGGCCGCCGGCAGCACGGCGGCAAATGGTTCACAGCGCTTTGTCTCCATTGATTTCAACAATGTGGATATCAGCGTGTTCATCAAATTCATCAGTGAGCTCACCGGAAAAAACTTCGTCATCGACCAGCGCGTCAAGGGCAAGGTGACCATCATCTCCCCTTCCAAGATCTCTGTTGATGAAGCCTTCAAGGTGTTCGAATCGGTGCTCGACGTCCACGGTTTCGCCACCGTGGAGACCGGTAAGCTGACCAAGATCATTCCCGCACCGGACGCACGCACCAAAAACATCGAGACCCGAACCCAGGCCAAAGGCGATTCAGACGATGACCAGGTAGTCACCCAACTGATGCCCCTGCGCTATGCCGACCCGGACGAAGTCAAGCGACTGTTCACCCCCATGGTCTCCAAAAGCAGCGTCATCCTCTCCTATGCACCCACCAACACCCTGATCATCACCGACAATTACTCCAATATCGCCCGTTTGATGAAGATATTGAAAACCATCGACATCCCCGGCGTGGGCCGCGAAATCACCATATTTCCGATCCACAACGCCGATGCGGCCAAGCTGGTGTCCCTGCTGGAAATTGTGTTTGTTAAAACATCCGTGGTCGCGGCCAAAAAAGGCAAGGCCTCATCGGATCGCAGCGCCGCCTTCGTAGCTGACGAACGCACCAACAGCATCATCATGGTGGCCAGCGAGGTTGACACCAATCGGATCCGAAGCCTGATCGACACCCTGGACCAGGAGACCCCCAAGGGCAAGGAGAAGATCCACGTCTACTTCCTGGAATATGCGGCGGCGGAGGAGATCGTCGCCGTGCTCAAGGATCTCCCCACAGAGGACAAGACCAAAGCCGCAGGTGCCAAAGAAGCGCCTGTGATTTCCGACAAAGTAACGATTACGGCCGACAAGGCCACCAACAGCCTGATCATCACCGCCGATCGGGATGACTATGCCACGTTGGTGGAGATCATCCATCAGATCGATATTCCCCGCGCCATGGTCTACATCGAAGCCCTGATCATGGAGGTCAATGCGGCAAAAAGCTTCGACCTGGGCACCGAATGGGTCGTGGGCGACGACGTGAACTTGCCCCAAGACCGACAAGGGATCATCGGCGGCGGTTTCACCACGGACGACTCGAACCTACAATTTAATCCCGCCACCGGGGGCCTGATTCCGGCCCTCACGTCTGGTCTCTCCTTAGGCCTGTTCGGCCAAGCGATCGAAATTGCAGGTGTCTCATTTCCCAGCATCGCGGCCATCGTGCAGGCCTATAAAAAAGACCGCGATATCAACATCCTGTCGACACCCCAACTGCTTACCACCGATAACCAAGAAGCCAGCATTACCGTGGGCAAGAACATCCCTTTCCAGACCGCCACATCGACAACCAACAACGACACATTCAACTCCTTCGAGTACCGTGATGTGGGCAAGACCCTCAAGATCACGCCTCAGATCAACAAGGACCGGATGGTTCGATTGAACCTGTCGCTTGAAGTCTCCGCCCTGGAGAGCAGTGTGGATAATCGGCCGACGACGCTGAAGCGTACCGTGGAAACCACGGTGATGGTCAAGGACAGCAGCACCGTCGTCATCGGCGGGCTTATCGACGACACGTTCTCCCAGACCGAATACAAGGTCCCCTGCCTGGGCGACATACCCGGACTGGGCTGGCTCTTTAAAACCCGGTCCAAGGGCAGCGAAAAATCCAATCTGTTCATCTTCATCACCCCAAAGGTGGTCCAGAACCCCAAGGAAGCATCAACCATACATGAGTCCAAAAAGAACGCAATCGATGAGATGCGCGAGACACAGATAAGGCTGTACCAAGGCGGTGAAAACGTGATGACCACGCCACCCATCGAAACAGGTCCGGGAAGCGACACCGTCCCGAAAACCAAAATCGATGACAATGGTGAAACTGGGACCGAAAGCAGCAACCACGTCATGCAGATCATGCCATTCGCAGCAGGATCAGCCAGCAGCAGCAGTGAGGCCGGTGGCTATCTCGTCCAAGTGCAGTCCTTTAGCGACCAACTGTCGGCTATCGAGTCGGTGGAGAGACTAAAAGAGATGGGGCATCAAGCCCATATTACCGAAACGGATGTGGACGGCAAGATCTGGTATCGGGTGCAAATCGGCGGCTTCCCCGACCGCGTTGCGGCACAGACGGCCCGGGACACCCTGTCCGGACAGGGTTTGACGGACACGCTGATCATAAAAAACAACCCATGAACAAATCCCTGGAAGATATCATAAAGAGCAAATACGGCGTCTCTGATGAAGACTTTGCAGACGCAGTCAGACTGCACGGCGAAAAAGGAGGCCGCCTGTCTGAGGTGCTGATGCAGCGTAAGGTCCTCACCGAAACCCAATTGCTGGATGCCTTGAGCGAGCAGTACGACATCCCCTTCTGGCCCGAACTACCCTTGGAAAGCTTCGGTGAGGATCGTACCCGCAGTGCACCCATCGGTTTCCTCAAGCGCTATGCCATGGTGCCGCTGGTGCTGAAGAACATCCCGGCTGCCGGGGTTAGCGTTTTACCCGAGGAAATGGTCAATATCATCGCCGTCAATGATCCGGCTGCATTTGATCCCCTGGACGACCTGGCTCGAATGATCGGCTTTTCGTCCTACAACCTGGTGCTCTCCACCAAAAGCGCCATTTTTGCCGCCATCAACCTGATCTTTGACATGAGCCGGGGCACCGCCGAACAGCTGGTTCAGCACATGGAAGAGGACGGCAGTACCATCATCAGCGAGATAGAGGACACTGCCGATCTACTCGAGGACACCAGTGATGCCCCGATCATCAAACTGGTCAATCATATCATCTCCCAGTCCATCAAGGCCCGCGCCAGCGACATTCACATCGAGCCGTATCAGGACAGCTTCAAGGTGCGATACCGCGTGGACGGAATTCTCTACGACCTGCTCACGCCGCCAAAATGGATTCAGGCGTCGCTTATCTCACGAATCAAGGTCATGGCCAAACTCAATATCGCTGAAAAGCGGCTGCCCCAGGACGGACGCCTTGAAGTCAAAATCGGCAGCCAGAATGTGGATGTGCGGGTATCCACCTTGCCCACCACCTTCGGCGAGCGAGTGGTCATGCGGCTGTTGAATAAATCAGAGGAGGTCCTGAACCTGAAGGAACTGGGGCTGTCGTCCGAAGATCACGACCTGTTCAACCAGCTGGTGACCCAGCCCAACGGCATCATCCTGGTGACCGGTCCCACCGGAAGCGGCAAGACCACCACCCTCTATTCCGTGCTGGCCTCCATCATCAAGCCTGACATCAACATCATCACCATCGAAGATCCGGTGGAGTACCAGCTCAAAGGCATCAGCCAGATCCAGGTGAATCCGAAAATTGATCTCACCTTTGCCCGCGGCCTGCGTGCCATCGTCCGCCAGGACCCGGATGTGATCCTCATCGGCGAGATCCGTGACAAGGAAACCGCCACCATCGCCGTCCAGTCGGCACTGACCGGCCACTTGGTGTTCTCCACACTGCACACCAACGATTCGGCCGGTGCGATTACGCGCCTGGTGGACATCGGTGTCGAGCCGTTCCTCATCTCCTCCGCCGTTGTGGCGGTTATCGCCCAGCGGCTGGTGCGGGTGTTGTGTGACCACTGCAAAGAAGCCTACACCCCGGGTGTAATCCTGGAAAGCATCGGCATTTCCAGGACGCAATTGAGAAACCACATCCTCTATCAGGCCAATGGCTGCGAGAAATGCTTTAACACCGGCTACCGCGGCCGCATTGCCATATTTGAAATCATGCACATGCGCGAGGGGTTGAAAAACCTGATACTGAAAACCTTCGATGCCACCCAGATCAGACAATTCGCCCTGCAGTACAAAATGAAGACCCTGCGCCAAAGCGGCATCGAAAAAGTGCTGGCCGGAACGACCACCATCGAAGAGGTCTTGCGGGTGACCCAACAAGGACCGGATGAACGGGTACCATCGGCTTTTGAATGAAGCTTCCGGCCCCAATGGTTAAAATCACGCAACGAAGCGACCCCGTCGTTCAGCGTTCGATGCGGGGCGTTCGACGATCGACATTAAAACCAAACTTTCTGCGTCCCTCGGGATATGCCCGACGGTTGACGATAAGGCACATCATGAAAACCTTTTACCTGGCAACACTGTTTTCCCTGTTTGTCGGCGGCGCATGGGCCGATTCTCAGGCATCCGATCTGCCCCCCCCGGGGGAATCCATGCCGGTGATGGCGGCACCCATCCGCTTTTTCCAGCGTTACCTGTCCGGAGCGGACGGCCACCGCTGCCCCATGACCCCCTCGTGCTCCAGCTATGCCCTGCAGGCCGTGCAGCGCCATGGGAGCCTCAAAGGATGGATCATGGCCAGCGACCGGCTGATGCGCTGCGGCCGCGACGAACTGAAGCTTAGTCCGTCAGTGATGACCCGCGAGGGCATCCGCTGCCAGGACCCGGTTCGCAACAACGACGTCTGGCCGCGCTGACCGATGGGATACGTTAAGGTGCTTCAACCCGTGCTCCGTTTTCTGATTATCGCCATCGGCGTGCCCCTTTTGATGATTGCAGCACCTGCCAACGGCTTCGCCCGGTTGACCATCGATGCGGACAGCCAATACCGTTTTGCCCAGTCCCGCCTCGATTCAGGAGCCGTCGACGAGGCGATTGCCGAGTTCAACCGCTTTATCCATTTTTTTCCTGCAGACCCCAGAATTGCTCAGGCTCGCTTCCAGACCGGCATGGCCCACTTCAGCGCCGGCCGCTATCAAGCAGCAGCGGCCATTTTCAACCAACAAACCATGGGTTTCGCCGGCTCACCGCTGGACAACCAGGCCTTTTTCATGCTCAGCCGCAGCCATGCGCGCCAGGGAATGATCGAACAGGCCATTTTGGATCTGCACAACCTCGTGGCTTTGTCTTCAGCATCGGATGTCATCGATCGGGCCCGCTACGAACTGGGATGGCTCCATGTGGATCAAGCCCGCTGGAACGAAGCCGAACAAGCCTTCGGTCGGATCTCACCCGACAATCAGGACCGCTTCCAGGTAGCCGACCTGGAGCAGGCCCTGGCACTCAGCGATGCCATCCCGTTCAAGAATCCGACCACGGCCGGAATGCTCTCGATCGTGCCTGGCGGCGGCCAGCTTTACACCAAAAGATACCAGGATGCGGCCACCGCTTTTTTGATCAACGCAGGTCTGATCTGGGCGGCCTGGGAGTCATTTGACAACGAGCTATACGCCCTCGGCAGCGTGATCAGTGCCGTGGGGTTCGGGTTTTATGCCGGTAATATCTACGGTGCCGTCTCCAGTGCCCACAAGTACAACCGTGACCGGATTACCGAGTACCGTGAACGTCTAAACCAGCGCAGGCAGATCTCCTTATCCCTGGCCCCGTCACCCAAGGGAGCCGCCCTGTGCCTGACCATAAGATTTTAATCCCATGCCATCCCCTCCCCCCGCTTCATCGGTAACGCGTCTGGCGAAAAAAACGCTGCGGATCGTTCTGCTGGTCGCCCTGTTCATGTCCATGGCAGGGATTGGTGCCTACGTGTCGCTGACCCTGATCATCAAGGGGGAAGATACCGTCGTCGTCCCCGACCTGGTTGGCAAGGACGTCCTGTACGGTCTCGAAATCCTTTCGGACCTGGGCCTCAATACCCGCGTTAAAGGCACGGCATATCATGACCAGCTACCAAAAAACCACGTCATCGATCAGGATCCGGATGCCGGGGCTGCCATCAAGCGGGGCCGGGATGTAAAAATTCGTGTTTCCAGGGGGCCAGAAACGATTTTAATGCCTAATTTATCCGGCCTTTCCCTCCAGCAGAGCCGGATCCTGTTGACGGAAAACGGTTTGTGCCAGGGGGCGTTGTCCGCCATGATCAGCCCCCGGTTCGACCCCGGGCAGATCATGGCACAATATCCGCCGCCCGGTCGAATCGTTTCCCGAAACACCTGTGCCGATCTGCTGATCAGCCGGGGGCCGTCATCTCCGGTATTTCCCATGGTCGATCTGTCCGGCTTTACCCCGGAATCGGCCATTCGTCAGTTGGAACAGCTGCAGCTGACCGTGGGAAGCATCCGGATCATTCGCCAGACCGATGTGCCGCTGGATACCATCGTGGATCAGATGCCACCGGCCGGACACCGGGTTTCGCCGGGCCACCTTGTGGACCTTACGGTAAACCGATCCAATCAGGGCCGGTATATGGACGGGACCGAAAACGCCAATCAGGTAGAACTGTTCAGGTTCTCTCTGGAAAACGGTTTTTTAAAGAAACGGGTCAAAGTCAGAATGAACCGACCGCAGATGTCGCTCAGCCTGTTTGATGATTTCTTGGCACCGGGCCAAGAAATCTGGCTTTTGGTTCCAAAAAGTGGTAACCCCACGATACTGGTGTATGTGGATGGTCAATTGGTGGAAACCCGGATCATGTATGGGCAATGATCGGACTGGCGAATCGTTGACGGATGAGGAGATGTAAAGATGAAATGTATTGCGCCGTCGATTCTATCGGCTGATTTTTCTCGACTGGGTGAGGAGGTTCGTGCGGTGGAAGCGGCCGGCGCAGACTGGATCCATGTGGATGTCATGGATGGCTGTTTCGTCCCCAACATCACCATGGGCCCACTGGTGGTTGAAGCGGTCCGCCGGTCCACCGCGCTGACCATCGATGTCCACCTGATGATCGAAAGACCGGAACGCTATATAAAAGCATTTTCCGATGCCGGTGCCGACTATATCGCTGTCCACCAGGAGGCATGCACCCATCTGCATCGAACCATTCAAATGATACGCGAACAAGGGGCCAAAGCCGGGGTGGCCCTGAATCCCGCCACACCGGTGGAAGCCCTCCAGTGGATCCTGGATGACCTGGACTTCGTGCTGATCATGAGTGTCAATCCCGGATTCGGCGGCCAGCGGTTTATCCCCTCGGCGCTGGACAAGGTGGCCCAACTCAGGACAATCATCCGCGAGCGTGGTTTGTCGACCCTGATCCAGATCGACGGCGGCGTGAACACCGGCACCATCAGCCGCATCTCCTCAGCCGGCGTGGATGTATTCGTGGCCGGCAGCGCCATCTTCGGCAGTGACGATTATGCACAGACCATCTCGGAACTCAAGGCAAAATGGTAAAAGGGGGTATTGGTGGCTGAAAGTCGGCAGAACCCATTGATTCTCGTGGTCCATGGCCCGAACCTCAACATGCTGGGAACACGCGAACCCGAGCATTACGGAAGTCAGACCCTGGAAGCGATCAACGCCTCCCTGATTACCAAGGCCGCAGAGCTGGACCTTCAGGTTTCCACGTTCCAGTCCAACCACGAGGGAGAAATCGTCGAGTCCATCCAAAAGGCCGTCGGGCAGGTACGGGGCCTGATCATCAACCCGGCCGCTTTCACCCACACCAGCGTGGCCATCCGAGACGCGGTCCTGGTCTTGGATGTACCGACGATCGAAGTCCATCTGTCAAACATCTACAAACGGGAACCGTTCCGGCAACAATCTTTTATCGCCGACATTGCCACCGCGCAAATTTCCGGATTAGGGGCTTCGGGGTATCTTTACGCCTTGGAGGCCCTGGCGCAGTTGGTCACCTAACGCCTTGCCATGACCGCCAACTTCAGACAACCGTCGAACACCGCCGATCGGTCTGCCGCCGGCCGGCGCTCCTCCGTCCAGTCATCCTTCGATCGCCGAATCCTGCGTGGTCTTCTGGCCGAATGGGAAAACGCCTTATGGCTGCTGCCCGAATCCCTTCGACAATCCATCAAACGACCCCTTTTTGCCATTCGAGACATGTCGACCAGGCTGGGATGCTGGAGCCGGGAAAAGGGTGAAATCACCCTGAGCCGGGCAATCATCAGCAGTCACCCGTGGGATGACGTCAAGGAGGTGCTGCTTCACGAGATGGCGCATCAGGTGGCTCACGAAGGGTTACAGGCCACATCGGAGCCCGACCACGGCGACCGTTTCCGACAGGCCTGTCGCCTGCTGCGCGCTAACCCGGCGGCCTCCGGCACCTATCGTCCCCTTCACGTTCGCCTGCACCAGGGGGAGGAATTGAACGACCGGGACCGCATCGTGGTCAGAATTCACAAGCTAATGGCCTTGGCCGAAAGCAGCAACCCCAACGAAGCCCAGGCCGCCATGCTCAAAGCCCACGAGCTGATTTCGCGCCATAACGTGGACTTGATCACACAAGGCACCGATCAGGATTATCACAGCATTTTTTTGGGGAAACCCCGCCTCAGGCATTTTCGGGAGGCCTATCATCTGGTCCATCTGCTTCAGGATTATTACTTCGTCCATGGCATGTGGATCCAGGCCTGGGTGCTCGAAAAGGGAAAGATGGGACGCGTGCTGGAAATCAGTGGCACCCAGAAAAATGTCCGGATCGCCGATTATATCTACGCTGCCATATGCCGCTATATCGACAATGCCTGGGTGAATTATCGACGGGAAAAAGGTCTGAATCGATATCGCAAAACCGATTTTGCCGTCGGCATCATCGAAGGATTCAAGGCCACCTTGCAGCAGGCATCCGCAACGGATTTCCAGGGCGTTGACACGCATCTGCCCACACGTATCGAGGACCACGCCCTGAGCCGTTACTTGGCCCATCGCTATCCCCATGTCCGTTCATTTTCAAGAAAGGGCCCCGGACACGACGCCCGGGTTCTGGCGGACGGAACAAAGCGCGGCCGCCAGTTGATCATTGCCAAAGGCATCACCCGCCGCGATGGCTTCAAGGATAAGTTTTTGGATTATAAGAACATAACCGATTAGCAAACCAGCCCGCGGAGCCAAAACGCCGATACAGGGGGAACCCGTGAAGGACAAACGATCTAAAGCGAACAAAGAAACGGTTCATGTGGTTACCATCGGCGGCGGCAGCGGCCAGTATGCCCTGCTATCCGGCTTGAGAAAGCTGAAAGGCATCCGCATTAGCGCCGTCGTTTCAATGATGGACAGCGGAGGCAGCACCGGCCGATTACGTGACGAATTGGGCACCCTGCCTCCCGGTGACATCCTCAAGTGCATCCTGGCCCTGTCTCCTCACCAGGATACCGCCCGGGTCATCTTTCAAAAGCGGTTCAACAAGGACAGGCGCCTCAAGGGGCACAATGCCGGCAATATGCTCCTGACCATGCTCTCCCGCTACACCGGCAGTTTTCCCGCCGGTGTGCAGGCCCTGGCCGAAATCCTGGATGCCAAGGGTGAAATCTTGCCGGTCACCATCGACCGGGCCACCCTGGTGGCGGAACTGACCGACGGCAGCCGGATATACGGTGAGAGCGCGATCGACACCCCCCGGGGCCATCAACGCGAAACCATCCGGGATGTCTACCTGGTCCCCCACCACAGTGACGCGATTGCCGTTTATCCGCCGGTCCTGAAAGCGATCGACGATGCCGACATCATCATCTTGGGGCCGGGCGACCTGTTCACCAGCATCATTCCCAACCTCATCGTTCCCGGCCTGCGGGAAAAGCTCAGTGTCGTGTCCGCACCGATTTATCACGTGGTCAACATCATGACCAAATTCGGAGAAACGAACCACTTTCAGGCAAGCGATTTCATTTCAACCATAGAAGGTTTCACCGGCCGTAAAATCAGCGGCGCCATCGTCAATACACGACGACCCGATGACCGCCTGCTGAGCCTTTATCGTAAACAAAAAGCCGAATTCGTGAACATCGGCTACCCGGATGAAGGTTGTCAGCTGTTTCTGGAAGACCTTCTCGAAACATCGGGAGACGTCATCCGCCACGACCCCGAAAAGCTTGCCGGATTGATTGAAAGAATCATTGCTGGCGGTCCATTCCCCGCCTGATGGTGATTTAAGAGGCCTTGCTAAATCGGCTGTCCGGGGGTTTTCGCGTGCCATCTGGCAAAAATACCCCTGGCGATGGATAGATCCGCCGGCGTGGTGATCTTGATGTTGTCCGGGTCACCGGGCACAACGGTCACCCGCTCTCCAACAAATTCTGCGATGGAAGCGTCATCGGTGGCGGTGAACCCGCGCTGAGCGGCCGACTGGTGGGCACATCGGATCAAGTCGAGGGAAAAGGTCTGGGGCGTCTGGGCAAGACGGATCTGCTGTCGGTTCAGCGTGCCGACGATCACCCCATTTGCATCCACCTGTTTTAAGGTGTCGGTAGCCGGAATCGCGGGAATGCAACCACCGGTATCCTTGACGCCGGCAAGGCAGGCATTCATGAGAGACAAACGCACGAATGGCCGCACGCCGTCATGGATCATGACCGTGCCGTCGGAAACACCGACGGCGCCAAGCCCGTTTAATACCGAATCCTGCCGTCGTTGCCCACCGGCCACCAATTGAACGTCATGCACCAGGGAAAGCGGCACCAACACGTCTGCCCGGCACCGTTCCAGGTCATTTTCCGGAACCACGAGAACTATACGATCCAGATCGGGGTGCCGGTCAAAGGCCATCAGCGTATGGGCGACAATGGGCACGCCGCCCAGGTTGAGATATTGTTTTCTCACCGCTGCCTTCATGCGGGAACCGCTTCCACCGGCAACAAGGACGGCACAGATCATTTCAGGTAGCTCAATTCGCCGGGCAGCGGCACGCCTTTACCCATGGTATCTTCCCCGTAATTGACCCCGGCAAGGATCTGAATGGCAACCAAGG
>JAQYWF010000312.1 GCA_030145105.1 Desulfosarcina sp. | reverse complement strand
GGCAACGTCTCCATCAAGGCTGCCATGGACAGCGAAGGCCGGTTGCAGCTGACCGATCTGGCCCTGCAGAACAAGGATTCCCGGGTTCAGGGGCATGGCCGTCTGCGTCTGCTGCCGCAAGGCCTCGGTATCGATACCACATACCAAAATGCCCTTGAACTGTCCCTGGAGAATGTGTCCGCAAGCGACTTCATGCACGCTCCGCCCATTGACGGCACCTTTCATGGGCGGCTGAAACTGGCCGGTACGCTGGATTCGTTAGGCGGTGAGCTGTCATTCGACGCCGCCGGATTAAAAACCGATGCCGCTACCCTCGGTGATGTGGATGCCCGCATCCGCCTGGATGGCGGCTCCGTCGTCGTGGATCGGCTTCACCTGAAAAACAAGGCATCCGCAGTCTCCACAACGGGTCGCATTGACCTGCTGTCCCCCGGAACACTGCACCTCCTTGCGGACCCCACATTTGATTTCAGCGCCCGTTCGGATCATATAGATCCGGGGCATTTTGTCGATATGGCCAGTGGCGATTTCTCTTTCAGCGGCGAGTTGGCGGGCAGTCTCAACGATCCCGTTGGCAAATTGTCGCTCATCGGCAGGCAAGCGAACCTTGCCGGTCAGGCCGTGGAGACCCTCTCCCTCGAGGCTCGCTTCGTCGAACAACGCCTGTGGTTGGACCAACTCGTGGCGGCCGTTGCCCCCGGTGAGCAGGTCGACGGAAGCGGGTGGGTGGGATTGGACAGCCTCGTCGATCTGCATCTGAAAACCAGCGGTATCGCCCTTGCCCGCATCGATCGACTGGATGAATTTTTTCCGGGGGAAGGCACCCTGTATGTGGACATGACGGCACGAGGGCGTATCGACAACCCGGATATCGAGGGCCGACTGACCGTATCCGATATCGTCGTCAACGATGAGGCCTTGGAGAACATCGACCTTGCCGTCGCTCTCCATGATATGCAGGCCAGGGCCAGTGGCAACCTGAATTTCGAGATGGACGCCACCTGCGACCTCAAGAAAGGGGATTTCGATGTCAACCTGGTTTTCGATCGCACCGAAACGGCGGCTTACTTCAAAGCAGCCGGCAAACCGGGCTTGCACGGCACGCTGACTGGCCGCGTGCAAGCTGTCGGCAACATCCGCGATGCCGCCAACGCCTCGGCACAGGTGGACCTGAATGCACTGCATCTTATGTTCGACAAGATTCCACTGGTTCAGTCCGATAGAATAGCGCTACAGCTATCCGACCAGACACTATCCATCTCCGACTTTAACGTGGCCATTCTCTCCGAGGGCCACCTTCGGCTGAAGGGTGATGCACGCATCGGCGGTGCCCTCGATATGGTGGTCGATGGCCGGATACCACTTGCTGCGGCAAAGCATTTCAGCGATGCGTTCACCGATGCCACCGGCATGGTCGACCTGGAGGGGATCCTGACCGGTCAAACGAATGATCCGCAAGTCGATGCCCGGCTCAATCTAAAAAACATCGGCATGACTGTGCCCGGCCTGGTTCAGCGACTTCGCGATCTGAACGGCAGCGTTCACCTGACGAATGATCGCGTTGGCATCGACACCTTCGAGGGTTCGCTGGATACGGGATCCTTTGCAATATCGGGCACCATCGACCACGACCGCTTCGAACCGGTCCGCATCGACCTCAGCATGAATGCCCGATCCCTGCCCCTGGAAATTCCCGACACGCTGGCGGTTCTGGTCAACGGTGATATCCAGGTCAGCGGCGCAGACCGTCAGGCCAACGCCAGGGGCGAAATCGTTCTGCTGGAAGGTGTTTACTACAAGGATGTCAACGTGAGCCTGCTCCAGGTGGCATCCAGCGCAGCCGATCGCCAGCGGGCAGTCACCCCCAAGAACAGACCGATAACCATTCCCTATTTCGATACGATCGGTCTCAACATTGCCATCAGACACCGCCAGCCGTTTGATGTCCAGAACAATGTGGCTCAACTGGAGATAAGCCCGGATCTCAGGATCAAAGGGACCCTGAACAACCCCATCGTCGGCGGACGGGCCCAGGTGAGAGAGGGAACCGTCACGTTTCAAAGGCGGGATTTCGAGGTGAGAAGGGGCATCATCGATTTCATCAACCCCTATCGGACCGTGCCGGAAATCGACATTCAAAGCGAGGCCGAGATTCGCACCTGGAAAATCAACCTGGCGATCAAGGGTACACCGGACAACCTCGATATCACGCTCACCTCCGTACCGTCTGAAACCGAAGCCGACATTCTTTCACTGATCCTCCTCGGCCGGACCACGGGGGAACTCACCAGCGGCGCAGGCGGTTCACAAAGTACCACCAGCCAAATCATGGCCGGGATGATCGCCGACACTTTCGGCGACGACATCAGGCGCAGCACGGGTGTCGATATTCTGCAGGTGGAGAGCACAGACGGCAGCGACAACCAGGATGCCGGGGGTGTCAAGGTGACGCTCGGCAAGCACCTTTCGGATCGAATGACCGTTAAATACGCTATCCAAACGACCAACGGTGAAACCATACAAAGGGCCATCATAGAATACAAATTGTTGGAGCGTATTCTGGTCAATGGTTCCCAGAGTACCAACGGTTTGTTCGGGGCGGAGTTGGTCTACCGGATCGAATTCAGATGAGTTGCCTATGAAGCAGTTAAGCGCGATTAAACGGATATATCGGTGGGCCATCGTGCTATGTCTATGCATGGCCACGGTTGCCCAGGTTCCAGCCGAAGACGACATCGCCATCGACGATAGCGTTATCGTTGCCAATGAATCAGCCACTCTGATCAAAGATATACGCGTGGTTATTAAGGGGTCGCCCGGCCAACAGGAATCCTATGCCGATATGGCCAGACGCATCATCGAGATCCAGCCCGGGGATCTGCTGACCGATGCTGCCGTGCAGAAAGTCGTCGACGCTTTAAAGTTCAGCCGCCATTTTGCGGCAATCCACGTGGATTCAACGTCCACATCCGGTGGTGAAATACTGGCGATCACACTGACCCCCTATCGATATATCCGGGATATCCGTATTCGGGGCAGTTATCCCATTTTCGAGCGCAATATCCTCAACCGAATGACACTCTACCCGGGCGACCCGTATACCGGCGAAGATCTTTCCATTCAGGCCGAAGCCATTGCCGAACTTTACAAGCGGGAAGGCTTCATCGATCCGCAGGTGACGATAACACTTCAGGAGGATCCCGATGGCGAGAACATCGTGTTGTTCGTGGATATCGAGCGGGGCGCCCACTATGTGCTGGGCACCTTGGCCTTCGAGGGCAACCGGGGAATTCCCGCCCGGGCGCTCAGATGGCGGATGGTGATCTGGCGGGCGGCGCTGGTGCCCAGAATCGGCCGGTTTAGTGAGACCCGACTGAAAAAGGACATCGAGGCACTGCTGAAACACTATCGCAGGAAAGGCTTTGCGGACGCAAAGCTTGCCTATCGCATCAGCGACATGGGCGCTTCAAACCAGGTAGACGTAACTGTTCAAATCAAAGAAGGGCCGCGCTATAGGGTGGAATTCGACGGTAACCGACACTTCTGGGACCTCACCCTAAGAAAAGACGTGGTCATCAACACCGATGGCAACCGCAGCAATACCGGCGTCAGAAGAAGCATCCGCAACATGCAGAACCGCTATCGCGCAGCCGGGTTTCTCAATGCCCGGATCAAGACCGAACAGGCGGATCTACCGGGCGAGCCGGCTGATATTCGTCAATTGCGGTTTGTCATCCAGGAAGGCCCGCAAACCATTGTCGATAGCGTTTCCGTCGACGGCAACCAGACGTTGCCGGAGGAGAAAATTAAAAAACAAATTCTCACCCGTCCACCCAGTTTGATCCACAACGGTGCGCTCGTGCCCGAAACCCTGGACGAAGACGTTTATGCGGTTACCGCCCTGTATGCCAAACAGGGTTTTCAGGATCGTACGGTGGAATCCGCCATCCAATTCAGCGAGGACAAAACCGGTGCGGATGTCGCACTGAAAGTCGACGAGGGCCCGCAGACGAAAGTGCGGACCATCACCCTCAGCGGATCGACCGTGGTCTTGGAGGCGGAGGCCAGGAAAAAGCTGATCCATGAGATCGGCACCCCCTTCCGCAACGCCGCCCTGGAAGCGGAAAAGGAAGCCATCACCAGTCTGGTTGCAGAGCAAGGATACCCCCATGCCACGGTGAATGCCGGTGTCACCTTCAGCAATGATCGCACGCAGGCGGATATCGTTCACCACGTCGACCCGGGCCCGCGGGTGACCCTGGGAGAGATATTCATATCTGGCAACCTGCGAACGACAGACCGGGTCATCCGTCGAGAATTGGAGGTTCAGCCCGGCATGCCGCTCTCCTTGCAGACCCTCCATAATGGCCAACGGCGGCTGAGAGATCAGGATATCTTCCACAGCGTGGGGTTTCGCAATTTTGGCCTAAAAGAGAAAGTAGAGACCGTCAATCTGTTTGTGGAGGTTGAGGAGAACCGACCCTACTTTGCCCAGGTCAGCGGTGGATACGAGTCGGACAGCGGTCTGTTCGGCCGTGCCATGGTCGGTGACCGGAACCTTTTCGGCCTCAACAAGGATCTGTGGGCCAGCGGCGAAGTCAGCCAAACCGGTTACCGGTTGGAAACCCGGCTGACCGAGCCCCGCTTTCTGAACACACGCACCACTGCCAGTATCGGGGTTTACAATGAGGAACTGACCGAATTCAATCAGCCTTTCGGCACCCGGACGATCGGAGGGGGGGTGGGATTCGGTCGCGAATGGGGGAAACACATCACCACGGCGCTGAGTTTCAACCTGGAACGACGCGACCAGTTCAGGGTTGACGACGACCCCCTCTCTGAAGTGGAGGAGGAAATCCGCACCATTTTCGTCACCACGCCGTTTATTCGCTATGACAGTCGAGATTCGTTTGTGCGTCCCACCAGAGGGCTATTTTCCTCTCTAAGTGTCGACATATCCAAGGGTGTAAATAACCAAGTGGATGATTTCGTCCGCTACCTGTTCGATACACGCTATTTTTTTACCCCGGTTGAACGGGTGACGATTGCCGGTCTGGCCAGGATCGGGCAGGTGCTGCCCTATGCGGATAGCGCGCTGATTCCCGACGACCAGCTATTTTTCCTGGGTGGTATCCGCGACGTGAGGGGTTTTAAAGAGAATCTCTTGCGCTTCGACAGTGACGGCACACCCGTTGGCGGCAAGACCGCCATTGTCGGCAGCATCGAGGCCCGTATCGATCTGGGTTTGAATTTAGAGCTGACCACCTTCTTCGACATCGGCAGCGTGCAGGATGCGTTGGTAGATGAGGGTTCGGGTCGCTTCCGCCCGACCGTTGGCCTGGGTTTGCGCTATATCACCCCGATCGGCCCCATGGGCCTGCTCTATGGCCACAAGTTGGACCGCGAGAAAGGCGAATCGGCCGGCCAGTTTCATTTGTCAATCGGGTATAGCTTCTAAGGTGAATATTCTGTCAAAATTCCGTGTCGGGCTCGAGAAATGCCAGCAACCTTTTAAACTGTCTTCTTCCTGGCGGTTAAAATTAGACTGGATCAACCCCGTCTATCTTCTTCCATAATGAAAAGTTAAAACGATCTTCTTCTCTTTTTCTTCTATCATTTTCTTGCCATACCCGATTATTCTAACCGATCTCAAGTCCTGTATCTTTGGTACGCAGGAGGGCTGCGACCGATGCCAGGGATTAAGCGAAAAAAAGATATTGTCATTGCCAGATCCACCACAGTGTGGTAGCTAAACATCGTTTTGGCGTTTCAGGATACATTTTTTATGTGTAAATTTGCTGTGAATTATGGCAGTTAAGGTTCTATAAAGAAAAATGAACAGCTTCGGCCATTCAATATCAATTCATATCAATACCAAATCACATGAATATCGCTGGATTTTTTTGTTGTGTAATTTTCAGAGGCGGGAGAATAAATTAGTTTGGTAGGGTGCTACACTTCCGCTACACAATCATGTAGCACAAAAACAGTCCAACTAATTGTATATACTATTAAAAATTGGTGGAGGCGGCGGGAGTCGAACTGGTCGAACCGTCCACATTTTAAACCACTGAAATACTACAGTATTTTTATTTCGACCTGTCTGTTACACCATCAAAGTGTGTAAGACATGTGTGTAACAATCCCATCGGATTGAGAACACACCTACTACCTCTTTCCCACATCAGAATTAACAATACAAGGGCCTTGCTACAGTATCGTCC
>JAQYWF010000017.1 GCA_030145105.1 Desulfosarcina sp. | reverse complement strand
GTTTTTCACCCGCATCATGTCCATAACCGGAATACCCTCGGTGATGCAGACAATCAGGGGAACCTCGGCATCGGCCGCTTCCATGATGGCGTCGGCGGCAAAGGGCGGGGGCACGAAAATCATGCTGGCGTTGGCCCCGGCGATCTTGACGGCATCGGCAACCGTATTGAAAACGGGAACGTCATCCATCTTCTGGCCGCCCTTGCCCGGGGTCACGCCGGCCACCACCTGGGTGCCGTACTCAATGCATGCGCGGGCATGGAACTGGCCCTCTTTTCCAGTGATACCCTGCACTAACAATTTGGTTTCTTTATTGACAAGTATGCTCACGATTCAATCCTCGCTCGTTTGACGGTTCCATAAAACACCCGATATCTTCGTTACGCTTCATCCTTCGTCACTGTGGCGTACTTCGCGTACACCTCATTCCTCAGGATTCGCAAGCCTTGATCTCGGCCCTTTTACGAAACCTTGATCCATTGGATTATTGGATGGCGGCCTGCAATTTTTCGGCGGCGTCTTTGAGGTCTTTGGCATTGATCAACTCCAATCCCGAATCCGCCAGAATCTTGCGCCCCTCTTTCAGATTGGTGCCCTCCATGCGGATGATCACCGGCACGCGCAGGCCCACTTTCTCGGCGGCCTGGACCACACCGTTGGCCAGGCGGTCGCAACGCAGAATCCCGCCAAAGATGTTAATCAGGATCGCCTTGACATTTTCATCGCTCTGCAGGATGCGGAAGCCATTTTCGATCTGCTCGGCGCTTGCGCCGCCGCCCACGTCGAGGAAATTGACCGGCTTGCCGCCGGCGTATTTGATGCAATCCATGGTGGCCATGGCCAGTCCGGCACCGTTGACCATATTACCCACATTGCCGCCTTTGCCCAGATGGATGTAGTTCAGGCCGTGGGTGCCGGCCTCCACCTCGGTGGGGTCTTCTTCATCCAGGTCGCGGTATTCCTGGACATCGGGGTGTCGGTACAGGGCGTTGTCGTCGAAATCCATCTTGCCGTCCAGGGCGATGACATCGTCTTCGGCAGTGATGATCAGGGGATTGATCTCCACCAGGGAGCAGTCGTAATTGACGGCCAGGTTGTAAAGGTTTTTCAACAGCACGGAAAAGGGTTTGATGGTCGCTTTGGGCATGTTGAGCCCGAACGCCGCTGCTCGCAGATGGTAGCCCTGGATTCCTACGTTGGGATCCACGTACACCTTGATGATCTTCTCCGGCGTTTCCTCGGCTACGGTTTCGATGTCCATGCCGCCGGCCTCGGAAGCCATGATGATCATCTTGGCCGTGGCGCGGTCCGGCAGAATGCTGAGGTAGAGTTCCTTGGCGATGTTGAGACCCTGCTCGATGAGCAGTTTTTTGACCCGTTTACCTCCGGGGCCAGTTTGCTTGGTGACCAGGTTCATGTCCAGGATACTGTTGGCGTATGTGTCGAATTCTCCTGCTGTCTTGGCCACCTTGACGCCGCCTCCCAGGCCACGGCCGCCGGCGTGTATCTGTGCTTTCACCACCACTGGGTAAGCGCCCAATTCGTCGGCAACCGCCTTGGCCGCTTCGACGGTAAAGGCGACACTGCCGTCGGGAACGGCCACGCCGTTCTTGCGAAACAGTTCTTTGGCTTGATATTCATGAATTTTCATGGAAGGGCCTCTTTTCTCTTTTTATGAATCAGTGGTAATTGTCGGTTCATCGATCACAAAAACCCGTAAAAAAAAGGATGAGCATGGTTGTCCACCGGAGGGCGACGACCATGCTCATCTTGTGGGTCACAGGACTTCCGGCTTAACCGATCACGCAGAGCACGTCTCCCTTTGCCACCGAGTCTCCGGACGCGTATTTGATTGCCTTGACAGTGCCGCTGGCCGGTGCGGCCAGGGCGTTCTCCATCTTCATGGCTTCCAGGATCACCACCGTTTCACCCGCGCTGACCGTGTCGCCCTCTTTCTTGTCGTACTTGACGATCATGCCGGGCATGGGCGCGGCCAGGGGGGTGCCGGATGTATCGGCTGCCGGTGCCGGTGCGGCGTCGGCTTTCTTTTCAGCAGCGGCCGGGGCAGCAGCAGGTGCGGCCGCAGGGGCCGCTGGTGCGGCTGCCGGTGCCGCCGGCATGGCCGGTGCGGCCGCCGGCAACCCACCGGAAAGCTGAATCTGCTGCGCGTATTTCAAGATGGGGCTGCCGCCCACTTCGTCTACGCCGACTTCAAAGTGCTCGTTGTCCACGAACACGTTGAAGGTGCGCAGGCTTTCGCCCTTGGCCGGGGCGTCCTTCTTTTTTTCTACCAGTTCGCCGGCTTTGGCTTTTTTGAGCAGCTCGTCCTGTTTTTTCACCTGTTGCATGGTGATGGGTTTCACCGCTGCGGGAACTTCTTCCTTGCCGTATTTCCACTGCAAAAACTTCTTGCCGGTGACCGGGTAGATGGCATAGAGCACCAGATCGTCCATGTCCGCGGCCAGGTCGCCGATTTCGGCCTTGGCTTTTTCCATCTCCGGTTCGAGCACTTCGGCGGGCCGGCAGGTGATGGGCTCTTCGCCGCGATCATAGCCTTTGAGGGCTTTTTTCTGCACTTCCTCGTTGATGGGCACGGCCGTTTTGCCGTAGAGGCCGTAGCACAGGTCCTTGACCTGGCCGGTGATCATCTTGTAGCGCTCTTCCGGGGTGTCGAAGAGCACATTGTTGACGGTCTGGATGCCCACAATCTGGCTGGTGGGGGTGACCAGGGGGATCTGGCCCAGGTCCTTGCGGACGCGGGGCAGTTCCTTGTAAACCTCGCCGATCTTGTCCAGGGCGTCCATGTCGCGCAGCTGGTTGACCAGGTTGGAGAGCATGCCGCCCGGGGTCTGGTGCAAAAGCACGTTGATGTCGATGATGGACACCTTGGAGTCGTCCAGCAGGTGCTTGTACTTGGGCATGACCTCTTTTTCGAATATTTCGTTGATCTGGGCCATCAGCTTGATGTCGAAGCCGGTGTCGCGGTTGGTGCCCAGCAGCGCCATGATCAAGGGCTCGATGGCGGCATGGGAGGTGCGATAGGCATAAGGAGTCATGCAGGTGTCGATGATGTCCACGCCTGCTTCGATGGCCTTGAGGTGGCTCATGGGGGACATGCCTGAGGTGAAGTGGCTGTGCAGGTGAATGGGCACCTTGACGGCAGCTTTCAGGGCTTTGACGATCGCATAGGCGTCATAGGGGGCGATGAGGCCGGCCATATCTTTGACGCAGACACTGTCGGCCCCCATGCCCTCCAGATCCTTGGCCTTGTTGACGTAATAATCCAGGTTGTATACCTCGCCGCCCAATCGCGGTTCGGTCATGGTGTAGCAGATACAGCCCTGGAAGTGTTTGCCGTACTCCTTGATCTTGGGAACGACGGTCTGAAAGTTGCGGTAGTCGTTGAGTGCGTCGAAGGTTCGGAAGATGTCCATGCCGTTTTCACAGGCGCGGTCCATGAAAGCGTTGGCCACGTCGTCGGCGTAGTTGCGGTAGCCCACCAGGTTTTGGGCCCGCAGCAGCATGGAGAAGGGGGTCTTTTTGAAGTAGCGTTTCAGTGTGCGGATGCGCTCCCAGGGATCTTCGTTTAGAAAACGGTGCATGGTGTCGAAGGTGGCGCCGCCCCAGGTTTCGACGGCCCAGAAGCCCACCTGGTCCATCAGTTCGGCCACCGGGATCATGTCCTCGGTGCGCCCGCGGGTGGCAAACAGGCTCTGGTGACCGTCACGCAGGCTCAGATCCATGACCTTCACCGGGTTTTCCGCCTTGGGCCGCTTCACATCGTAGTTCATTTGGGTCATTTTGACTTGATCGTGATCACTCATCGTATGGGTCTCCTCTTAAAAAATTGGATGTTTAATGGCTGGTTGGATTTAATTTTGTCCCCAATCCTAGCGGAGTCGGTTGAAGGTTTTCATCTGCATGAGGTTGCGCATCTGCATCATGCCCTGCCTTCCGGACAGGCCCCACAAGTTCCCCTGCTCAAAGCGGCGGGGTTCCGGCCGCATGGGGGGCGGCATGACCAGTGCTTCCTCTTCAGTCTGGATATAGGCGCTTACCGCGGCAAGGGCGGCGGCCAGTCTTTTTTCATTTGCATCCATAAATCACACCTTTTTTGGGTTTGGTTCGCTTTTTTTCAGGGCCGCTACATGGGGATGTTGCCGTGTTTTTTCGGTGGCCGCAGTTCGCGCTTGCTGCACATGACCTCGAGGGCGTCGATCAGCCGCGGCCTGGTCTGGGCCGGTTCGATGACCGCATCGATGTAGCCCCGTTGGGCGGCGCAGTAAGGATTGGAGAAGAGCTCCTCGTATTCGGCGATCTTTTCCGCCCGTTTGGCCTTGGGATCCTTGGCGCCCTTGATCTCCTTGCGATGAATGACATTGGCGGCACCGCCGGCCCCCATGACGGCGATCTCGGCGGTGGGCCAGGCAAAGGCAAAGTCGGCCCCCAGGTCCTTGGAACACATGGCCAGATAGGAGCCGCCATAGTCTTTGCGGGTCACCAGCAGCAGTTTGGGCACCGTGGCCTCGCTGTAGCACCACAGCAGTTTGGCGCCATGGCGGATGATGCCGCCCCACTCCTGTTGGCTACCGGGCAGGTAGCCGGGCACGTCGGCGATGGTGAGCAGCGGGATGTTGAAGGCATCGCAGAAGCGGATGAAGCGCGTGGCCTTGTCCGACGCATTGATGTCCAGGCAGCCGGCCATGATCATGGGCTGGTTGGCGATGATGCCGATAGACCGCCCGTTGAGCCGGGCAAAGGCCGTCAGGATATTGGTGGCAAAGTGCTCATGGGGCTCGAAAATCTCGCCGTTGTCAACGATGGAACGGATCACATCGCGCATGTCGTAGCCTTTGTTGGGGCTGTCCGGGATGATGCTGTTGAGTTTTGCCTCTGTGCGTGTGGGGTCGTCGCCCGTATCCACTACCGGCGGCTCTTCCATGTTGTTCGCCGGCAGGTAGGCCAGCAGCTGCTTGATCTGGACCAGGGCGTCCTCGTCGCTTTCGCAGGCAAACTGGGCCACACCGCTTTTTTCGTTGTGGGCCATGGCGCCGCCCAGGTCCTCGAAGTTGATCTCCTCGCCGGTGACCGATTTTATCACTTCGGGGCCGGTGATGAACATGTAGCTGGTGTTCTTGACCATGAAAATATAATCGGTCATTGCCGGTGAATAGACCGCCCCGCCGGCCGTGGGTCCCATGATGGCTGATATCTGGGGGATCACGCCGGAGGCCACCGAGTTGCGGTAGAAGATCTGGCCGAAGCCGGATAGCGAATCCACACCCTCCTGGATGCGGGCGCCGCCCGAATCGTTGAGGCCCACGAAGGGCACGCCGGCCTTAAGGGCCATATCCATGACCTTGCAGATTTTCTTGGCCTGCATCTCGCCGAGGCTTCCCGCGCGCGAGGTAAAATCCTGGGCAAAGGCGAACACCGGCCGGCCGTCTACCAGGCCGTGTCCGGTGACCACACCGTCCGAGGGAATCTCGACATCCTCCATGCCGAAATTGACACAGCGATGCCGCACGAACATGTCGATCTCCCGAAAGGTCCCCTTGTCGAACAGCTTTCCCAATCGTTCACGGGCGGTCAGCCTGCCGTTTTGCTTGTGCTTGGCGACCAATTTTTCTCCGCCCATCTCAAGGATGCGGGCTTCGCGCGCCTTGAGATCCTTAATTTTTTCCTTCACAATACCCATGTCACATTCCTTTCACCTGAAGTGCAGAACGTTTTGACTAGCTGCCGGGCAATCATGAAGGTAATCCGTCAGCCGTCCGCAAGTTAAATATAATTAGAAATAATAAGTGGTTGAACAATTTATAAAAATGGAATGCATGCTGGAATTTAAACTTCAACCTTTATAAACTCAGCGATCGTTGTCAAGCAAAAAAAGAAGCGTTTCAGCGCCTGCGGTGGGGGAGAGATCGCCCCGCTTCACCGACGCTTCAATATCCCGCAACCGGGCCTTGACTGTATGGTTGCTGAAGAACCGCTCCTTGAGTCCGTCCTCGATGCGGGACCACATCCAGGCCAACGCCTGGCGACGACGTTTTTCCTCGAGTTCCCCGGTGGTGGACATCCGCTTGCGGTAATCCAGGATGGTTTCCCATAATGTGTCCACACCGGCCAATGTCAAGGCGCTGCAGGCCAGCACTGGCGGCGACCAGGTGGGCGTTGCCGGGTTGAGCAGGTGCAGGGCTATCTCATAGGACCGTCGGGCCTTCTCGGCCTTTTCGATGTTGTCGCCGTCGGCCTTGTTGATGGCCACCGCGTCGGCTAGTTCCAGCACCCCTTTTTTGATGCCTTGAAGCTCGTCTCCGGCACCTGCCAACATGAGAACCAGGAAAAAGTCGACCATGGAGGCCACCGTGGTTTCCGACTGTCCCACCCCTACCGTTTCCACGAGCACCACATCGAACCCGGCAGCTTCACAAACCAGCAGGGTCTCCCGGGTCATGCGGGCCACGCCGCCCAGGGTGCCGCCCGAGGGCGACGGGCGGATGAACGCACCCGGTGCAACGGAGAGCCGTTCCATGCGGGTTTTGTCGGCCATGATGCTGCCGCCGCTGCGGGTGCTGGACGGGTCCACGGCCAGCACCGCTACCTGAAGTCCCTTTTCCACCAGCATCATGCCGAAGCTCTCGATGAAGGTGCTTTTACCGACACCGGGGACGCCGGTGATGCCGAGGCGCACGGCCTTACCCGTTTCAGGAAGCAGCCGGTCCACCACGGATCGTCCCAATTGCCGGTGCGCGGGGTGTGCGCTTTCGATCAGGGTGATGGTCTTGGCTAGGATGCGGCGGTTGCCAGCGCGGACGCCGTCAATATAAAATTCGGGGTCACTTTCACCCATCGATTATAATTTCCGGTTGTCCAGTGCGTTGAGCACCTTGTTGGCCGATTCGGTAATGGCCGTGCCGGGCCCGAAGACGCCTACGGCGCCGGCTTGATACAGAAAGTCGTAGTCGCCTGGTGGAATCACGCCGCCGACGATGACCAGAATGTCTTCGCCGCCAGCTTTTTTCAAGGCGTTGATGAGTTGGGGCACCAGTGCCTTGTGGCCGGCAGCCAGGCTGGAGGCGCCCACCAGGTGGACGTCGTTCTCCACAGCCATTTTGGCCGCTTCCTCAGGCGTTTGGAACATGGGGCTGATGTCCACGTCAAAGCCCAGGTCGGCAAAGGCGGTCGCTACCACCTTGACCCCTCGGTCATGCCCGTCCTGGCCCATTTTGGTGAGTAGAATACGCGGGCGACGGCCCTCATTTTCCATAAATTTGGCGGTGCGCTTGCGAATGGCGTCGATGACCGCACTGTCCGAATATTCCGATGCGTAAACCCCGGAGATGCACTGGGTGGTGGCCACGAATCGGCCGAAGACCTTTTCCATGGCGTCGGACACCTCGCCCACGGTGGCCCGGGCGCGGATGGCCTCGATGCTGGCCGCCAGCAGGTTGCCGCCGTCTTCAGCGGCCTGGGTGATGCCGTTGAGGGCACTGCGTGCGGTCGCGTCGTCACGCTCGGCCTTGAGTTTGTTGATCATACGGATCTGGTCCTTGCGCACCTGTTCCGAGACTTCCAGTACGTCCATGGGGGTGTCTTCGTCGAGTTTGTATTTGTTGACGCCGACGATGACATCCAGTCCCTGGTCGATGCGGGCCTGTTTGCGGGCTGCAGACTCTTCGACACGCAGTTTGGGCATGCCGGTTTCGATGGCCTTGGCCATGCCGCCCAGCTGTTCTACCTCGTCGATGATCTTGCGGGCTTCCTTGATAATGCCGTCGGTGAGCGATTCGATATAGTATGAGCCACCCAGCGGATCAACGGTATGGCACACCTGGGACTCCTCCTGGATAATGATCTGGGTGTTGCGGGCGATGCGGGCCGAAAAGTCCGTGGGCAAACCCACGGCTTCATCAAAGGAGTTGGTGTGCAGGCTCTGGGTGCCGCCCAGCACAGCCGCCAGGGCTTCCAGGGTGGTGCGTATGATATTGTTGTAGGGGTCCTGCTGAGTGAGGCTCCAACCCGAGGTCTGGACGTGGGTGCGCAGCATGGAGGACTTGGGATTCTTCGGGTTGAAGGGCTTGAGCATGTCATGCCACAGGTAGCGGGCCGCCCGCAGCATGGCGATCTCCATGAAGAAGTTCATGCCCACGCCGAAGAAAAAGCTCAGCCGCGGGGCAAATGCGTCGATGTCCAATCCGGCGGCAATGGCGGCGCGGACGTATTCCAAACCGTCTGCCAGGGTGAAGGCCGTCTGGAGCACGCTGTTGGCGCCGGCTTCCATCATATGGTAACCACTGATGCTGACCGTGTTGAACTTGGGCATGTTTTCAGAGCAGTAGGCGATGATGTCTGAAACGATGCGCATGGAGGGCGTGGGCGGATAGATGTAGGTGTTTCGGGTCAGGTACTCCTTCAGGATGTCGTTTTGAATGGTGCCGGAAAGTTGCTCCTGTTTGACGCCCTGCTCTTCGGCGGCAACGATATAGCCTGCCATGATGGGCAGCACGGCCCCGTTCATGGTCATGGAGACACTCATTTTGTCCAGGGGGATCTGGTCGAAGAGCACTTTCATGTCTTCCACCGAGTCTATGGCCACGCCAGCCTTACCCACATCACCCATCACCCGGGGGTGATCCGAGTCATAGCCACGGTGGGTGGCCAGGTCAAAGGCCACCGAAAGGCCCTTCTGTCCGGCTGCCAGGTTCCGGCGGTAAAATGCATTGGAGTCCTTGGCCATCGAAAAGCCGGCGTACTGGCGGATGGTCCAGGGTCGTCCGGCATACATGGTGGCCATGGGGCCGCGGACATAGGGAGCGAAGCCGGGCAGGGTGTTGACGTGGGGCATGCCTTCCAGGTCCTGGGCCGTATACAACGGATTGACCCGTATTCCTTCCGGGGTGTCCCATTGAAGGTCTCCCAGGGCCTTTCCCCTGAGCTGCTTGGTGGACAAATCCTTCCATTTTTGCAAATCGGGATGTTCTGACATGGTGTGCTCCTTTGTTAAAAACGGTTGATCGAATTCAAATGGGGTAGCGGTCTCTGAATAAACGCCTTTTTATCAACATCCTGACGCTGACTCGGCCTTTAACAAGCGGTTAATCAGTTCCTATCGTTCCCTGGATTGGAAATGGCCCGCCAGACCATTTCGAAAAGCATGCCGGCCTGATCGGTCAGTCGGCCCTGCTGCCCCCTGGAGATCCACATGGTAAATGCCCGCTGTACCGTCCCCAACATGAAATCCAACAATACGCCGGCGCGAACATGGGGATTCAACTGGCCCTCTTTCTGACCCTTGCGCATGACTTCCAGGTAAAGGTTGATCATCTTCTTCTGTTTGAAGGTTTCATCAGCCATCCAGGTTTCCATGGGTAGGGTCATGAAGATGATCCTGGCCAGGCCCGGATTGCGTTCATAGTAGTCCAGCTGAAGCCAGAGCACCTTGCGCATTTTTTCTTTCAGGTCCTCGATGCCCTGCAGATGATCGTAGATCCGTTCGGTCAGCTTGCCCAGCCAGACGTCCACAAAGGCAAAGACCAGCCGCTCCTTCGATCCGTAGTGTTTATAAATGGTGGAAAAACTCACCCCCGCCCGGTTGGCCACGTCGCGGATATTGGCCTTGTGAAAATCGGAATGGGAAAAAATGTCCAGAACAGCCTTTTCAAGCCGCTGGTACACTTCGGGTTTAAGGGGTGTGAACATTGTTATGGTTTGTCCGATCGTAAGGGCGAGTTCAATTCCTGGTCATATTTCAATGAATTGTATTTATTATATAAAAAATTATATTTAGTATTTCCGCTTATCTACCTAGAATAATGATGTTTCTTTTATTAACATGCTATATTTATTTGAAATATTTAAAAATAATTGTTCGTCTGATATTTTTTTGTTTCATAGGCGTAACATTGTTATGGTTGAGCACATTAGAATGTGCACCAATCCTCTGTCAAGAATAATATTATGAATTTTAGTCATTCGATGAATTTTGTTTATATCTGCCTGGGCGACCTTGCCCTGCCGGCAATAACCGACCGCCAACCTAAAGCTTGATCTCGAACCGGAAGGTAACTATTTTGCTGGAACATAACCGTGCCTGCCCGGAAAGGGCATCCGTTGACCCGTGCATGTGGTCTCGGGCTCGACAAAAAAACTACCATTTCTCAATGGGTACTGCTAAAAACAATCGCAGGGGATATGGGGTGGCGACGCCACAGGCCCTTCTCTCCAATATTCTGGAAAGGAAATGGCCGCTCTGGCTGGCCGCAAAAGATGTACACACTAGACGATTACGATTACTACCTGCCGGGGGCGCTTATCGCCCAGACCCCGGCAACGGATCGGGACGGATCCAGGCTGCTTCACCTGAACCGCCGTAATGGCGCTGTTTCACACCGGCAGTTCCATGATATCGTCACCTTGCTGCACCCTTCGGACGTCCTAGTGGTGAACAACACCCGGGTTATCCCGGGACGGCTGCATGGCCGAAAGGCAACCGGCGGCAAAGCCGAACTGTTGATCCTCGATTATGGCGAAACCGATGGTCGCGGCCATGATGACCGCAAACGGGTGTATCGCTGTCTGATCAAAGCTTCCAAACAGGCCGGCGCCGGCACGCGGATCTATTTCGACGAGGGACTGATTGCCGAGATCCGGGATTTTTCAGACGGTATCTATACGGTCGCCTTCTCGGCATCGGAACCCTTTGACGGCCTGCTCCACCGGATCGGACGGATGCCTTTGCCACCCTATATCAGAAGGAACGAAACCCAGCCGGATGAAGCTGACCGGATGCGTTACCAGACCGTTTATGCCAGTGAGCAGGGCGCCATTGCTGCGCCTACCGCCGGTCTGCATTTTACCGATGCGATTTTATCGCAAATCTGCCAAAAAGGCGTTACGGTGACGGCTGTCACGCTTCACGTGGGCTACGGCACCTTCGTGCCGGTGCGTGTGGATGATATCCGGGACCACCGCATGCACGAGGAGTGGTTCTCCATCCCGGAAGAGACGGCCCGCATCGTCAACCAGGCCAGAGCAGAAGGCCGCCGGGTAGTGGCCGTGGGCACCACCAGCGTGCGCACGTTAGAGTATGCCACCGGATCAGACGGTGACATCCAGCCGGGACGCGGCCGGTGCGATCTGTTCATCTATCCCGGTTACACCTTTAAGCGCGTGGACGCCATCATCACCAACTTTCACCTGCCCCGATCCACCTTGCTCATGCTGGTGTCGGCTTTTGTCGGCAGGGAAACCATGCTTCAGGCATACGCCGCGGCAGTAAAGGAAAAATATCGCTTTTTCAGCTATGGGGATGCGATGTTGATCGATTGAGGGGTCGAGGGGTCAAGGATTCAAGGGTTCGAGTGAACCGCTTTGATTAAAGGGCCTTTTCCACGAACCGAATTAATTTAACCAACTAAACTACGTTGACGAAATTTTCATGATTGATTTCAAATTGATGGCAACGTCCGGCGCGGCTCGTGCTGGTGTTTTTGATACACTTCACGGCCGGGTGGAGACGCCCGTTTTCATGCCCGTGGGAACCCAGGCCACGGTCAAGGCCATGAGTCCGGAAGAGCTGAAGGCGGTCGGCGCCCAGATAATTCTGGGCAACACCTACCATTTATATCTGCGGCCCGGGTGCGACATCATCGGCCGCTTTGCCGGACTGCATCGGTTCATGCACTGGGATCGGCCCATTCTCACCGACAGCGGCGGCTTCCAGGTGTTTTCCCTGTCCCGGCTGCGAAAGCTCACCGAGGAGGGCTACGCGTTCCAGTCCCACATTGACGGTTCCCGGCATATGCTTTCACCGGAGAAATCCATCGAGGTTCAGATCTGTCTCAATTCAGACATCATCATGTGTCTGGATCAGTGCCTCGCGCATCCGGCCACCCATGAGCAGGCCGAGGAGGCCCTGGCGTTGACCACCCGCTGGGCCCTGCGGTGCAAAACCTTCTGGCAGGAGCGGACTGACCGGCAAAACAGCCTGTTCGGCATCGTCCAGGGCGGCATGTTTGCGGATCTGCGGGCACGGTCTGCCGAAGCGATCGCGACCATCGGGTTTCCCGGCTACGCCATTGGCGGCCTGAGTGTGGGTGAGCCCAAGGAATTGATGATGGAGATGGCGGCCCGCACCCTGCCATTGCTACCCGATGATCGGCCCCGGTATATTATGGGGGTGGGCACCCCCGAGGATCTGCTTGAACTGGTGGACCTGGGGGCCGACATGTTCGACTGTGTCATGCCCACACGCAATGCCCGAAACGGACAGCTGTTCACCGAGCGGGGTACCATCAACATCTGCAACGCACGCTTTCGTGAAGACGGGGGGCCGGTGGATCCGTCCTGCGATTGTTATACCTGCCGCCATTACAGCCTGGCCTACCTTCGCCACCTCTATACGGCGCGTGAAATCCTGGCATACCGGCTAAACACCATCCACAACCTTCACTACTATGTAAATCTGGTAAAAGCCATGCGTGCAGCGATTATAGCCGGAACGTTTGACCAGTTTAAAAATGCGTTCTATAGTAAACGTTGACGGTTTCGTAACAAGTCCGATATCTGTGTTAGGCTTCATCCCTCGTCACTGCGGCGTACCGTCAGTACGCTGCCTTCGGCACCCGCGATAGCGGTATTCTCGGGATGGAACATAAATGTTCGCCGTAAGGATCTTGACCGATTTTCAATTCGCTCGCCTAAGCTCGCTTTCGCGGCCCGCAGCCTTGATCTCGAACTTGTTACGAAACCGTCTGAAACATGATTTTTTTACGAATTCATCAAAAGTTTGAAATAAGATTTTTTGTCAAAACTTGCGTTTATCAATTTCGAGAAAGGGGACATGCAATGAAAGAAAAAGTAGAAGCGGCCCTCGAAAAGATCCGGCCCATGCTCCAGGCGGACGGCGGTGATGTGGAACTGGTCAGCGTGGAAAACGGCATCGTCAAGGTTCGACTCCAGGGGGCCTGCGCCGGTTGCCCCATGTCCCAGATGACGCTGAAAAATGGCATCGAGCGGGTACTCAAGCAGCAGATTCCCGAAATCAAATCGGTTGAATCGGCTTGATCCTTCTCGAAAAGGAGGAGCAATGAAAGAATCATTGGCACCCGGAATCGAGCACGAATTTCGTTATCGCGTCACCGATGCCAAGACGGTTCCGGCGCTCTACCCGGAGGCAGGTGAATTTCAGGTTATGCCGACAGTCTTTGCCACCGGCTTTATGGTGGGATTGTTTGAATGGGCATGCATTCAACTGACAAACCCGCATCTGGATTGGCCCAACCAACAGACGGTGGGGACCCACATCGATGTCAGCCACACGGCGGCCACGCCTCCCGGGTTTGAAGTTACCGTCAAGGTGAAGCTGATCGAGGTGGACCGGCGCCGCCTGGTTTTTGAAATCGAGGCCCACGATGGCGTAGATCTGATTGCCCGCGGCCGGCACGAACGTTTCGTCATCGACAAGGCGAAATTCGATGCCAAGTTGGAGGAGAAAATGGGCAATGCCGGCAGATGACCGGATACCGGAACTGCGTTGACGGCGGCGTTGAGGTTTCCAGGTTCAGGAAACCGGCGTTGAGGCCAATGCACCTTTCTCCGCTGCACCCGTTACGGGTGAATCATTTCAAATCTCCGGCCATGATGATCCGCTCACGGCGGACCGCCGCCAGCCCTATCACCCCTGATACATTCCCTCGGCAATGTCGGCAATTTCGCATTCCAGACCGTTGCCATTGAGCAGTTTCATGACGGCGTGCATTTGTGATGCCCCTGCAATGTCTATCTCGATGTCCCTGCCTTCGCGCTTCAGGGAAAATGCGTGTCGATCAAGAAGCCGGATTGCCTGGTCACAGTCGTTCACCCGGAATCCGATAACGGAAAAGTCTTGCATATAAAAGGTGGGCAGCAGACGGTGGCCTGACGTTGCAACCGGCCGGTCATTTTTCTGGACGATGGGATAATATGCCATGGCATTGCTCCTGGCTCATGCAAAGGATGAAATAATAAGGATGCACAAATGCTTAAAAACATTTCCAAATTTGGTGTCCGGTACGCCTTGATGGTGCCAGCAGGCCAACGCCGGTCATCTGATTTCACCGAAACCACCGCCCGTCAGGTGCTGCGATTTCACCGGTCGATTCCTGGGTATCAGCCAACCGAACTCGTTCACCTACATACACTTGCCCGGCGATGGAATGTCGGTGAGATACTGATCAAGGACGAATCGACGCGATTTGGGCTTAAGGCCTTCAAGGTTTTGGGGGGCAGCTATGCGGTCGCGCGACTCTTGTGCAACCGGCTTGGGATCGACTTGGGTCCGGTCGATTTCAATGCTCTGATCAGTGATGACATTCGCTATCGCATCGGGCAGATGACGATGGTCACGGCCACCGACGGTAACCATGGCCGCGGTGTGGCCTGGGCTGCCGAGCAACTGAGGCTGAAGGCCGTCATTTATATGCCCAAAGGATCGGCGCAATCCCGTGTAGACAACATTCGCGCCCACGGCGCAACGGTTCATGTGACCGACCTGAACTACGACGACACCGTGCGTCTGGCCGGTCGCATGGCTCGGGAAAACGGGTGGCATGTTATTCAGGACACCGCCGTGGAAGGCTATACCGACATTCCCCGCTGGATCATGCAGGGCTACACCACCATGAGCATGGAGGCCATCGATCAGATGGGCGGAAAACGGTTGCCTCCCACGCATGTTTTCCTTCAGGCCGGGGTGGGCTCTTTCGCCGGGGCCATGGTCGCCCATCTGGCTATGGTATATAAAGACGAACCACCCCGGTTCATCGTTGTGGAGCCGACCCATGCTGCCTGCCTGCTCGCCTCAGCAGCTGCCGGGGACGGACGGCCCCACGCCGTCACCGGTGATCTGGGTACGATCATGGCCGGACTAGCCTGCGGGGAACCCAACCCCATGGCCTGGGATATTCTACGGGAGTTTTCCAGCGCCTATATCAGTTGTGACGACTATGTGGCCGCCAACGGAATGCGCATCCTGGCCAATCCGCTGGCGGGGGATGATCGCATCGAGGCCGGCGAGTCGGGTGCCGTCGGTATCGGTTTGCTTGACTTGCTTGCCAACCTGACTGATTTCATCCCGCTGAAGGCCGGGCTGGATATCGGGCCGCATTCGAGGATACTGTTTTTCAACACCGAAGGGGCCACCGATCCGGATACCTGTCGTGAGATTCTCTGGCACGGGAAATACGCCATCACGGTTTAGCCCCCCCCTTGTTTGGCATCGAATCGACACGCTCATTTTCCAGCCGCCGACAGATTGTTTCAGAGGTGGCGCAGTTGACGCCGATGCGCTCAAGCCCTTCGATGTCTGACTGAGCCATACCGGAGATGGCATCCACCACCGCCGTGATTCGAAAATCCCGTTCGCTGGCCTGATAAATGGATGTCCGTGGACAGTTGGGATAGTTGCAACCGCAGAATACCAGTGTGGAGACGGCTTTCTCTTTGAGGACGGCTTCAAGAGGCGTGCGATAAAAGGCACCCCAGCGGGGTTTGAAGATCAGGGCTTCTGCGGGGCCGATCGGTTGAATCGAACCGGACATGAGCAGATCGTCGTCGATGCGGATATCTTGGGTTGGAAGCAGTGCATCGGCCGGTCGACGCCCCAGCGACCCTTTCAGCAGAATCCGCTTTCCGGCAAGCAGAGACCGCATGCGACACCGGTCGGCGTCGTGGGCATCCGGCGTGTAGATGCGAATGACATGGAAGATGGGCCGGCCGGCCGCACGGAAGGTCCGGCACAACTGATGGATTCGCGGCAGTATGGTCGTGGTGCCGGGAACTTCGAAGGTCCCGGCGTCCAGGGTGTCGTTCTGGACGTCGATGGTGACCAGGGCGGCCCGGCCGTATTCGGGAATCGTAAATGGGTCCGGTGGTGTCATGGCAGTTGTCCCACAATCGCATGGTTGCCGCATTACTTCAGATCGAATTGCCGCCATACCGCGTCTTCCGCTTTTAAGGTAATCAGCCGCTGAGACGTTTGCAGGGTAATTTTGGTATAGGTGGTTTTCAACGAAACAACCCTTTCCTTGAGTCGAAAACGAATTTCGGCAACGCCTCTGCGATATGAGGAGAACCCGAATGCCCGGGCCTGGGTGACCACGGCAGCCACCCGGCCTTCCGATGACGTTGCGACAACCGGCTCGCCAATGGGCATGCGGGTCTGGAAAAAACCGTCGGTTTGGGTGCCGAAGCTGACGATGCGTTCCCCGGTAAGCATGATCAGCAGGTGGGCGGCGATGAGCATGTCAGGGGGCGCTTTTTTCTCAATGATTTTTAAGGCGCGGGTGTTCCACTGACCTGATCTGACCGAGACGGCCAACAGCCGCTGATTGGTCAGAAAGGCACCGATTTCACCTTTGGCTCCTTGCCAGAGAACCGTTTCACTTGAACCTTTAGCTTCGGAAAAGTTGCGTCTTCCATCCACCACGGCCATGAAGGCACTGTCCGTGGCAAATATGTCCACCAGGTCCTCAACCTCTTCATATGCCATCGCCCACGGGGTCTTCATGAACAGGACGACGACCCACAATAACCATCTTTTCCGGCTAACGCTCATGGAAATGCATCCAGTCAATCTATCAACAATGGTCGACATAATTTACACCATCATCGCACCGGGTCAAGAACCCTGCTGCTTTTGAAATCAGGAAACAGACGCTCTCTGGTTTGATAGGTCGGCATGAAGAAGGTCGTGCGCCAGAACACAGCAGAGACGAGAAAGCGGGGGTGACCCTTCACCACGTCGGGCAGCAGATGATACCAGCGGTAGCCGGCAGCGCTGAAGCAGGCCCTGCAGCGCGACGCATAACCCAATTGCCTGGCGGCGGCCATGGCGGCATCGCGCTGGCATCGCGAGCCGGCGACCGACTTGAATATTCTCCGGTCCGGCCCATAGCGGGCCAGTTGGTCCCTGATGCGCTTGTATTCCTGGAATCGGGACCGGGCATCCAACTGGGTGAAAAGGGGAAACAGGCTCAGCGAAATGAGGGCCGGGTTCACCAGTGGATGTTCGCCGATAAGGGTGGCGATGGTGGTGATCGTAAACAGTTCGGTGACGGTGACGACGTGCAGCAGTTTTCCCGCTGACAGGTACCCGGTGATAGGGAAGAGCCAGGAGCAGATCCTGGTAAATGGGTTTTCGGCAGACAGGACGGTCATGGTTCCAACCTGTGCATCGGTGGTCGTGGTCGATAGTTGGTGTGGTCTCTATCCCAAAAAAAGCTGGTGCAACCGACCCGTTCCTAACAGATATGATCCATTTTATCCACCGCACACCCTGACTTCATATCGAAGATCCTTGAATTGGCCTCGCTGTCAGGGTATCGTTAATCGATTCTAAACCACGATAGCCTGGGCATTTCCCGCGGATCCCCTCGGGGAACCGTCAATCAAACATGGGAAATAGGCAAAAAGGACCCGATGCCCCCCGTCCACCTTTCCCCCAAGCGCCGCCTGCTCCTGATTCTGGCCACCCTGCTGGCCCTGTTTCTGGCCGCCCTGGACACGCTGATCATGAGCGCGGTCATGCCCACTATCGTGGCCGATCTAGGAGGTCTGCACCTTTACAGCTGGGTTTTTTCGACCTACCTGCTTAGCCGGGCCGTCGCTCTGCCAGTGTTCGGCAAACTGGCGGACCTGTTTCCCAACCGCACCCTTTTCCTGGTTTCCATTCTGATCTTTTTGCTTGGATCCGTGCTGGCCGGTATGGCCCGGAGCATGATGGCGCTGACCGTGTTCCGGGCCATTCAGGGCATCGGGGCCGGCGGCAACTTCGCCCTGGTATACATCGTCCTGGCGGATATTTCCGAGCCGGAAAACCGCGGCAGGATGATGTCCTATGCCAGTTTCGTATGGGGGCTGGCCAGTGTGCTGGGACCATCCCTGGGCGGCTTTATCGTCAGCTGGGTCTCCTGGCGCTGGATTTTTTATATCAACGTGCCCATCGGCCTGCTTTCACTGGTCGGCATTTGGTTCTTCCTCAAGGAAACCCGGGACAAGCATGAGATCATCGAGATCGACTATGCCGGCATTATCACCCTGGTCGTGGCGATTCTCTCTTTTCTTACCGCTTTTTTGCTGGGTGGACGGGAACACGACTGGATATCGCTGCCGATCCTGGGGCTGTTCGCCCTTTTTTTGGTGTCTGCCATGGGCTTTTACGTTGCCGAAAAACGCAGCAACGAACCCATCCTCTGCTTCGATTTCTTCCGCTTGAGGGGGTTTTCCACCGGCAACGGCCTGGTATTTTTCAGCAGTGTGTCGATTTTTTCGCTCTCCGCCTTCAGCCCCTTGTTCATCCAGGGTGCCCTGGGCCAGTCGCCCTTTCAGCTGGGCATTGTCATGATGTTTCTCAGCTTCGGTTGGTCGGCCGGCGCCCTATATTGCGGGAGACGATCCAACCGCTGGGGCGAAAAGCCCTTTTCTCTGGCCGGCGGCCTCATCCTGATCGCCGGTTGCGCAATGGCCGTGCGTTTCTCGGCGGCCACCAGCCTGTGGACCTGTGCCACGGCCATGGGCCTGGCCGGTGTGGGCATGGGGTTCACTTCCATTGCCACCCTGCTGGTCGTCCAGAACAGCGTCGAAAAGACCGATCTGGGCGTGGCCACGTCATCCCACCAGTTCACCCGCACCCTCGGGGGGACTGTGGGCATCGGCATTTGCGGCAGCCTGGTTACTGCCCGATTTGCCCAGGTAGCGGACACGCTCAATCAATCGGCGTTGCAGGGTAGAATAAGGCCTGCGGTGATGGACCAGATCCGGCAGAACTTCGAGAATTTCTTTCGCCCGGATGTCCAGCAACAACTGCTGCCGGAGGTCCAAACGGCATTGCACCAGGCCATCGGCAGCTGTGTCATCGATGTCTTCTGGCTGGCGCTGATTGCGGCATTGATTTGTCTGGTTTTCGGCCTGTTCCTGCCGCCAAAAACTACCGGAGAGGTAAATTAGCAGGGCTGCGGGAATACCTCTCGATTGCGGTGAAACGGTTCTCTTACAAAAGGCATTTCATTCGTCCTAGCATGTAATCGGTTTCGACATCAGCGCAGAGGACCAGGATCGCCTGCGCTGCCTGGCCGACAAGACCGGCGGGCTTATTTCTGGCCGCGGGCAGTGCCGGTGCCCTGCGTGACGCCCTCTTTGCCACAGTGGTCCAAGTGAAAGAACCTCCGTCGCCGTTGGTAGCAGATCCGGGCACGGCCACCCTTGCGGGGCCACCGTCGGTGCCGGCAGGATCGGCATTCCAGGTTCAATGGGAGGGTCCGGACAGCCGCGACGACTTCATTGCCATCGCCGAAAAAGGGTCCAAGGAATTGCGTTACAGGGACTACACATACACCAAGAAGGGCAATCCGGCAGATTTTGTGGCGTCTGGGGATGTGGGTAACTATGAAATGCGTTATGTTCACGCCCACACCCGACAGGTGATCGGACGGGCCGATATCAAGGTGACGCCGGTTGAGGCCGCTGTTCAGGCCCCGGCGTCAGCCGCAGTGGCCGTCGAATTCGAGGTGGTCTGGCAGGGGCCGGCCTACCCGAGCGACTATATTTCGGTGGCGCGCCCGGATCAGCGCCCGGGCAGCTATGTCAATTACACCTACACACGCGATGGCAGCCCGTTGAAGGTGCGGGCGCCGTCGGATCCGGGCAGCTACGAAGTGCGCTATACTATGGGCCGTGGCAACAAGCTGCTGGCCAAAACGAACATCGAAATCAAGGCCGTCAGCGCCCAGTTGCAGGCGCCGGCCTCGGCCGACATGGCCACGGCGTTCGATTTAGCCTGGCAGGGTCCGGACAATAAATCCGACTATATCAGCATCGCACGCCCCGATCAGCGACCCGGCAGCTACAAGGGGTACACTTATACCTCCCGCGGCAATCCGGCCAAGGTGAAGGCTCCCCGGGAACCCGGCATATACGAGGTGCGCTATATCCTTGGCCGCGGCAACAAGCTGTTGGATAAGACCACCATAGAGATCACCCCCTGACGGTGGCAGCACAGAAACGGCGAAGGCGCTGCTGCCCCTGATTGCTCCCTCTTTTGAAAAAGCTTGACAGGCTGGTGTTGACCCTGTATTTTTTTTCAACTTTGGACGATAAAGGATTCGACGCGATGCCCCGCTTTTGCAACGGTAGATTTTTTTACTTTTATTGCTTCTTTAGCAAGGGTCTGCCCGGCGTGCGCTGAATGTCCTGAGAATTCAAACAGACAAACCAAGCCCTGGGCAGACCAACAACCCACGGCTTTTTTTCATTTCAAGGGTCGTGGAGATAATCTTCCCGGCCTTTTGTCATTAAAGATATGCGCTTCGACGAAGAGTAAAGAAAGCGACCGCTACCATGTCAGACAGCCAGAAAACACCGGATTGTACCATGGTTACGGATATCTGCGATATCCGTAACCAGATAGACGGTATTGACGACACCATCCTGGAATTGATCAACCGGCGACTCAACCTGGCCAAGCGCATCGGAGAGCTGAAACAAGACAGCGGCAACCGTGTGGTGGACAGTACCCGGGAAAGCGAAATCCTACGGCGCCTGACCGCCCTGAACCAGGGCCCTCTAAACCCCAACGTCCTGCACCACATCTTCATTGACATCATTGCCGCCGCACGTGCCATTCAGGCCTCCCAGCGCGTGGCCTACCTGGGTCCCGAGGCGACATTTACCCATCTGGCGGCCACGAGTCATTTCGGTTACTCGGTTACCTACGTACCCCAACCCAGTATCCGGGAGATCTTCAGCGAAGTGGAGAAGGGGGCCTGCAATTACGGGGTGGTTCCGGTGGAGAACTCCGTGGAGGGATCGGTGCGCCACACCCTTGACCTATTTTTCGAATCGGATCTGAGCATCTGTGCCGAGCGCTACCAGCAGGTTTCCTACGATCTACTGGCCCAGGAGATCAGCCTCGGTTCAATTAAAACGGTTTACGCTCACTCTCAGGCGCTGAACCAGTGCCGTAGCTGGTTGAGCCAGTATCTTCCCGAGGCGGCATTAAACGAATGCAGCTCCAGTGCCTTTGCCGTGGCGCAGGCCGTTAATGAAAAGGGCGTGGCCGCCATTGCTGGCGGTGGCGCAGCGGCCATTTTCGGCCTGGAAGCGGCGGCTTCCAAGATCGAGGATTTTTCGCGCCCGCCCACGCGGTTTCTGATAATCGGCAAAGAGAAGGTTCGCCCGTCGGGCAAGGACAAAACCTCGCTGATGTTTGCCCTGGCCCATGTGCCGGGTGCGCTGGCCGGCGCCCTGGCACCCATTACCGATGCCGGCATCAACCTGGTCAAAATCGAATCCCGCCCCACACGACACGAAAGCTGGAGCCATTTCTTTTTCGTCGACCTGGAGGGACACATGGAAGACGGCAGCATCCAAACGGCTATCGAACTCATTCAGCCGCATGCCCTTTACCTGAAGAACCTGGGCTCCTATCCCCTGGTGGGCGTGGGCGTGTAAATTATGGCCCCCAATACCGTCAACCTGAGGATCGATGCCTACACACGATTGTATGCGGTACTGGGTGACCCGGTGGGACACAGCCTCAGCCCGGTCATGCTCAATGCTGCCTTTTCTCAGGCCAACTACAATGGCGTATACACCGCTTTTCAGGTTAAAGACCTGCCCCATGCAATTACCGGTATCCGGGCGCTCAATATTCATGGCTGCAGCGTGACCATCCCCCACAAGGCGGCGGTGATGGACTTGTTGGACGAGATAGATCCCATGGCCATGCAAATCGGTGCAGTCAACACCATCGTCAACGAAGCGGGAAAGCTTGCCGGTTTCAATTCGGACAGCCCCGGCGCAATGGCCGCCCTGCTTGAGAAAACGCCGGTCGCCCACCGGCGGGTAGCCGTGATCGGCGCTGGCGGTGCAGCGAGAGCCCTGGCCCATGGGATAACCCAAAATGGCGGTCAGTTGACCATCGTTAACCGCAGTCCGGACAAAGGTCAGCAGCTTGCCCAGGAACTGCAAAGCGATTTCTGCCCGCTGACCGATTTTTCCGGTGTCGGATTTGACATTCTGGTCAATACCACTTCGGTGGGCATGGTGCCCGCCATTGACCGGATGCCTGTGGGCCATGCCTGTCTGCACCCCGGCATGACGGTGATGGACATTGTTTACAACCCATTGGAAACCATGCTGCTCAGAGCGGCGCGGGATGCCGGATGCACGGTGGTCGGCGGGGTGGCCATGTTCGTGCACCAGGGTGCCTGTCAGTTCGAGCGGTGGACCGGGCTCAAAGCACCGGTTCAGCTGATGAAAAAAACCGTTCTCGACGCCTTGCGTAAAGCGCCCTAAAAAGGAACCGATCGTCATGATTGAAATCAAACCCCATCGTATCGGACATTGTCAGGTCAGCGTCCCGGGGTCCAAGAGCTATACCCACCGGTCGCTCATCGCGGCGGCCCTTGCCAATGGGCGCTGCTTGATTCGCAACCCGCTGCGCGCCCAGGACACCCTGCTGACTTTGGCCGCATTGGAGAAAATGGGTGCGGTGGTTGCCGACCGCGAACACGGCATTGAAATTCAAGGGCTGAACGGCGCGTTCAAATCCTGCCCTGAACCCATCTACCTGGCCAACTCCGGCACGTCAATGCGGTTGCTGGCCGGCGTGGCCGCCCTCGGGGAAGGAAGTTACACGCTTACCGGCACGCCGCGCATGTATCACCGGCCCATCGGTCACCTGCTCGACGCGCTGAACCAGCTGGGTATCGCTGCCCGGGCCTTGGAGGGCAACGGTTGCCCACCGGTGGAGATACCGGGGGGGGCTGCTGTTGGCGGAGATGTGGTCGTCAACTGCAGCGTCAGCAGCCAGTTTCTCTCCTCGTTGCTGCTCATGGCCCCGTGTACCCAGGCTGGCATGTCCATTACGATCTCCCACGGACTGGTTTCTTCTCCTTACATAGACATGACGGTGGATATTCTAGGGCGCTTCGGTATCCAGGTGCAGCGGGACGGTTACATCCGCTTTGACGTAAAGGGGAACCAGAGCTACCAGGCCGGTGATTACACGGTGGAGCCGGATGCATCCCAAGCCGGATACTTCTGGGGAGCTGCCGCTATCGCCGGTGGCAGCGTGACCGTTAAGGGTGTTTCGGCCAATTCCAGTCAAGGTGATGTCGGCCTGGCGCAGGTTTTAGAGCAGATGGGCTGCCAGGTGGCGATAGACCTGGATGGTATCACGGTGACCGGGGGCAAGCTCCGGGGGGTCACCGTGGATATGGCCGACATGCCTGATATGGTACCCACCCTGGCCGTGGTAGCAGCCTTTGCCGACGGGTCCACGGTCATCCGCAATGTTTCGCACCTTAAGGCCAAGGAAAGTGACCGGTTGGCGTCGACCTGTGCCGAATTGCACAAGATGGGCATTGATGCCACGGCCGAAAATGACCGGCTCATCGTGACTGGAGGCATACCCCATGGCGCAGACATCCAGACCTACGATGACCATCGCATCGCCATGAGTTTTGCCATGGCTGGCCTCGTGGTTCCGGGGGTTAGGATTCTTGACCCGCATTGTGTTGAGAAATCGTTTCCCGACTTCTGGGAGGTATGGGAAACGCTTTACGCATGCCGACGGATAGCATGAATTTGTTTCTCATCGGATATCGTTGCACTGGCAAGACAACCGTGGGAGAGACCCTGGCCCAGCGGCTCAACTGGGACTTCGTGGATACCGACCAAAAGGTCGTCGAGACCGCAGGCGTCAGCATCGCACAGATGGTCGAGGCCCACGGCTGGCCGTTTTTCCGAGAATTGGAGGGGCAGGCGTTGATTTCCCTGTCCACCGGCGACCGCCAAGTGGTGGCCACCGGCGGGGGCATTATTCTCGATGAACGCAATATCAGCACCATGAAGCAATCCGGCAGGATCGTCTGGCTCACGGCCAGCGAGAGGACAATCCTGACCCGTATGATTGGCGATTCGACTACAGCCGATAGCCGGCCGTCGCTGACCCCTCAGGGATTGACCGCCGAGATTACCTCGATGCTGGCGGAAAGAAGACCGCTATACAAAAAAGCGGCTGATCGGGCTATCGTTACGGACCGGAGAACGGTTGCCGCAATCTGTGAACGGATTATTGCGGCGACAGGACTGCAGAAGGAGGTCGGTGGTCATCCGTCAACGGCCCGATGACTTAGGGTGGCGACGCTGGATTTCAGTTTGGAATGAAGTCAACCCCAAACAACAGGAACAGGCACCATGTCCAGTACTTTTGGAACGCTTTTTAGAGTCTCTACTTTTGGCGAATCCCACTGCAAGGGGGTGGGCGCTGTTCTGGATGGATGCCCACCAGGCATGCAGCTTTGCGAGGCGGACATCCAGCCTCAGCTGGATCGGCGCCGGCCTGGCCAGAGCAAGCTAACCACCGACCGTCAGGAGGCGGATCAGGTGACCATCTTTTCAGGCGTAGAAAACGGCGTCACCTTAGGGACGCCCATCGGCCTGTTTGTGCCCAACAAGGATCAGCGGCCCGGTGACTACAGCCAGATGAGCCAGATTCCCCGGCCTTCCCACGCGGACTACACGTACCAGATGAAGTACGGCGTCCGCGCCTCCTCAGGGGGCGGACGGTCCAGTGCCCGGGAGACCATCGGCCGGGTGGCTGCCGGAGCGGTGGCCGAAAAGATGCTCAAAGAAGCCTATGGGGTGGAGATTGTCGCCTGGGTCAGTGCGGTCAGCAACATCCCGGCAACGGACGTGAATGTGCAGACCATCACCCGGAAGGCTGTTGACGGTAACCTGGTTCGGTGTCCCGACGCCGATACCGCCGCTCGGATGGAGGCCCTGGTGGCCCGGGTCAAGGAGGATAAGGATAGCGTCGGCGGTATCGTCACCTGCGTATGCCGACATGTGCCAGCCGGCTGGGGCGAGCCGGTATTCGACAAGATGGAGGCCAAATTGGCCCAGGCCATGCTCTCCATTCCCGCTACCAAAGGGTTTGAGATCGGCTCGGGCTTCGCCGGCACCCGGCTCAACGGATCGGCCCACAACGACCCCTTCATGGCTGCAGACGGGCGTCTGGGGACGACCACCAACAACAGCGGGGGGATTCAGGGCGGCATTGCCAACGGGGAACCGATTCTTTTTCGGGTGGCATTCAAGCCGCCTGCCACCATCGGCCTTGCACAGCAGACGGTGGATTTTGACGGCAGCCCGGTGACCCTGGAGGCCAAGGGCCGACACGACCCCTGCGTGGTCCCCCGGGCCGTGCCCATTGTGGAGGCCATGGCCGCGCTGGTGCTGGGGGATTTTGCCCTGCGCCAAAAAATGCGAACGTAGATGAGCCGGCTTCAAAAGGTCCCATTTCGGCCAATATCGGTGTTGGGCTCACCTTTCAATCCTCGACATACCCTATGTATGCCTGCGGTTGAAATGATCGCACGCCTTGATCTTGACCGAACTGAAACCTTTTGAAACCGGCTCGGTTAGTTTGGAAATTGATGGATTTTGGAATTGAGGGATTGAGATTTTGAAACTGTCCAAAAGAATTCAAACGGTCGAGGGCTCCAAGACGGCACGGTTTATTCCGCTGCTGGATGCATTGAAGCGTCAGGGGCGGTCGGTGATCAGCATGGCCATCGGCGAACCGGCCGATGATACGCCGGCGCCGGTGATCGACGCCACCAAACGGGCCCTGGACCGTCAGCAGACCCGTTACAGTGACATGGCTGGGCTCATAGATTTAAGAAACGCCTTGGCAGGCCGGTTTGCCGGCTGCGGTCAGGATAATATTGTCGTTTTCAACGGTTCCAAACAGGCGCTCTATACCATCTTTCAGTGCATCTGCGATCCGGGAGACCAGGTAATCATTCCCGTGCCTTGCTGGGTGAGCTTTGCCGAGCAGGTGAAGTTGGCCGGCGGTGAGCCGGTGTTCGTGGCCACCGCTGATCACCAACTGGATGTCGATGCTATGGCAGCCGCGGTTAGCGATAAAACAAAAGCCATTTTGATCAATTCCCCCAACAACCCCACCGGAGCCGTCTATCCGCGGCAGGATCTGGAACGGATCGCCCGGCTGGCCATCCAACATGACCTGATGGTGATTGCCGACGAGGCCTATGATTTCTTTGTCTACGACAACCTGCCACGGTCATCGTTTTACGATCTTGAAACGGTGCGCGACCGACTCATCATCACCCGCAGTTTTTCCAAGCACTATGCCATGACCGGCTTTCGCGTGGGTTATGCCGTTGCTCCGTCTGCGGTGGCGACGGCCATGATTCGTCTCCAGAGTCACCTGACGGGCAACGTCTGCACCTTTGCCCAGCATGGTGCCATGGCCGCCCTGGAAATGAATGACGGTTTGCTGATTCAGCGCCGGGCGGATCTTCAACGCAAGCGGGACCTGGCTTTCGATCAGGTCTCCGGACTTTTTCCCTGCATTCGCCCCCAGGGTGCCTTCTACCTTTTCCCGGACATCTCCGGCCATTTGCACCAGGGGGAAACGTCAGGGGATTTCGCCACCCGAATCCTCGAAAAGAGCGGCGTCGCAGTCGTTCCCGGCGAGGATTTCGGAATGGACGGCCATGTGCGCATCTGTTTCGCTGCGCCCGACGATCAATTGCTGGCTGCATTCAAGAGAATTCGCGAGGTGCTATGAGCAGTATTGGTATCATCGGTTTCGGGCGCTTCGGCAACCTTTGCGCCCGCTATCTGTCCAACGATTTCTCCGTCGCGGTATTTACCCGCAGCAACAAGGGTGAGGCCATCAAGGCCTGCGGCGCCCGGCCGGTATCCTTTGAATCGGCTTGCCATCAACCGATCGTGATCCTGTGCATGCCCATTTCCGCCATGCGGGAAACCCTGCGGCAAGTGGCACCGCTGCTCAGACAAGACGCCCTGGTGGTGGATGTATGCTCGGTGAAGGTCTATCCGGTGCAATGGATGCGGGAACTGCTTCCTGCAAGCGTTTCCATCCTGCCCACCCATCCCATGTTCGGACCGGACAGTGCGGCCAGTTCACTGGACGGCCGCAAAATCGTCCTTTGCCCCGAACGCATCGACAACGGTCAATATGAGAAGATCAGAGGATGGCTGGAAAGCCAGGGGCTGGTGGTTATCAAGGCCACTGCACAGGAACATGACGAGAAGATTGCCGTGAGCCTCTCCCTGACCCATTTCATCGGCCGGTCCCTATCGGCCTTCGGCGCTCGGGACCTGGACATCGACACCGAGGGGTACAAGCGACTCATGCACATATTGGGGGTGGTCAGCCACGACACATGGCAGCTTTTCGAGGACATGCATACCTATAACCCCTATGCCCAACAAAAACGCCAGGCATTTATCGACGCCATGACCGACATACACGAAAGGCTCAGCCAATGAAAGTTGCATTTCAGGGAATCCGGGGCGCTTACAGCGAGATGGCCGTCCACGAACATTTTGGAAAATCGGTGGAGACTGTCGGCTGCGATGTCTTCGACGATGTGTTCGATCTGGTTGAACGTGGGGAGGTGACATACGGGTTCATTCCTGTGGAGAATACCATCGCCGGCACCGTGGTAGAGAACTACGATCTTCTCTTTGCCAATGATATATTCGTCATCGCCGAGGTGTATCTGCCTATCCGCCATACCCTGTTGGCCAAAAAAGGCGCTCGGCTGGAGGAGATCAAGGAGGCGTTTTCCCACCCCCACGCGCTTAAGCAGTGCAAGGCCTACCTGAAGTCGAAAAACATAAAAATGGTGGCCTCTTACGATACCGCCGGTGCCGCCCAGGCCGTGGCATCCGGCGACCGCATGGACTGTGCCGCCATCGCCTCGTCGCTGTGCGCCGAGATTTACGATATGGAGATCCTGGAGCGGGACATCCAGACCAACAGCTCCAACACTACCCGGTTCTTCGTCATTGCCAAAAAGGAGAACGTACCGGTTGACCATGACACGGGCAAAACCACTGTGGCATTCAAAACCCGCCACTATCCCGGCGCCTTGGTTGACTGTCTGAAGATTTTTCAAAAATACAGCCTGAACCTCACCAAGTTGGAATCGCGGCCCATCCCGGAAAATCCCTGGGAGTATATTTTCTATGCGGCCTTCGAAGCGGGTATCGACTCGGACGAGGTCAAATCGGCCATCGGCGAACTGACCCTGCACGCCCTGTTTGTCAAGCTGTTGGGCAGCTACCCCAAAGCGGAAAAGTGCTGGTAACGCCACGCTGTATTCAAGCTCCCACCCTACGGACCATTTTTTCTTTTTTCCGGCCCGTTGAAATCACCAGGGAACCAACCGTCGGTAACAGGAAATCGATCATTGGAAATAATCAACACACTGGCCCTCGCCGTGGCCCTGGCCATGGATGCTTTTGCCGTCTCCATCGCCTCGGGGGTATCCCTTAGGACTGTCAGCGCCCGCCAGACCTTTCGGTTGGCCTGGCACTTCATAATGGGTTCGGCGAATTTGGACAGTACAAACAACAAAATAATAGCGCCAAACGCACAGCAGATGACGTCTAGAAACGATAAGCTGAAGATTTCTATGTCGCGTCTACGGTTTTTCATGCTGGTATAGG
>JAQYWF010000167.1 GCA_030145105.1 Desulfosarcina sp. | reverse complement strand
GATTTCTATATCAGTTCCGCTCCACCGGCTCAGGTGGATACGGTTGATGCCACCGATCAGTTGCCCATAAACAACATAAATATTGTCGCTGGAATCGGCGATCACCTTAGGGCTATCGGCCTTTGTATCACCATTGTCGATGGGCTGAGCCAACGTAAAATTGGTGGTCCAGGAGGCGCCCCATATCTGAACTTCAGTACCGTTGTACCGGCTAAGGAAAATTCGATCGGTCGCTGCATCCTTCTGTGCATAAGCAATGTAAATCGCGTCGCTGGCATTGATTGCCAGGTCAGGACCCAGGGCGTCACCCGAAGCACCGGACAAGCCAATGGGGTCCCCGTTTGTAAGCATGGTCGTCCATCCAGCTGGGAAATCAGTGTTCCATATTTGTACACCATTGGCGCCGCTGAAACGGCTCAGAAAGACATTGAAAAAGACTCCGTCATGTTGTCGATAGGCCACATAGATGTTGTCTAAAAAATCGATTGCAAGCTGCGGGCTGTCAGCTTCCCTGGCAAGGGTGGTGTCGATGGGATCCCCATTGGCAAAATTGGTAGTCCAGTTGTTGGTATTATTATCCCATATGCGGACATCGAGACCATTGTAGCGGTTGATGTAAATGTGGTTTTCTGAACCGTTATTCTGGTAGAAGGTGACATAGACCTGGTTGGTTGAATCGATGGCCAGCTGGGGCATTCCGGCCGGACTGCCTGTATTTGCATCGATGGGGCGGCCGGCGGAAAAGTTGGTCGACCAGATTCCTGCGCCCGCATATATTCGCATATCGGTTCCATTGTAGCGGCTGATGTAGATGCGATCACTAATGCCATCACTCTGGGCGAAAACTATGTACACCCTGTCGAGTGAGTCGATGGCCACTTGCGGGGTTTGCGCAGAAAGCCCGGTGAGACCGGTGTCGATAGGGTCACCGTCAGAGAGGGTGGTAGTCCATGTTCGGGCGTCATTGTCCCAGATCCTGACTTGCCCGAATCTTTCGTAGCGGCTCAGATATATGCGGCCGATGTTGGTGCCCACGGTGTCATCTTGCCTGAACACCACGTAGGTAATGCCGTTGGCGTCGATGGCCGTCTGGGGGTCGATGGCATCTTCCGCATTGGTCGTATCGATGGGATCCCCATCGGTCAGTGTTGTGGTCCACTCTTGGTCGGTGCTGTCCCATATCCAGACCAGACCATATGAGGGTTGAACTGATCCGACGGAAAGCAGCAAGATTGCCATTAGCGTGATATTCCACATTTTTTGATAATTCATACGGTAGATCATCATCTTTACCCTCCAAATCAAAGTACTCCGAAACAATTTGAGATTGAAAAGATCTCAAAATACGATAAGAAAATAATACCACTGTGTGGCATTGTAAATTATTAGTCAGTTTTCTGGTTATAATCCAAAAGAAAAACCTTCAGATTACGAATAAAACTTTTCGCCTACTTAAAGTTTGTGGCCTCGATATGATAAAAAGCAAATTACTTCATAAAAGCTGTACGTATCAATCCCGCTCTAAACGGCAGATACCTTGCAAATAAACCCAGATCCAATTCTAATGAAACCCATTAATAAATAAAGATATATTGAGTAGCTGGCACTGGCACATAGAAAGGCTGAGCACACCATGTGGTGGTCAGCTGGAAAGCCTGTTCGGTGCAGATTACCTTAGAAAAAATCATCTATCACAGAAATTCGCTGAACTAAGATATATTGAGATCACCCGACCAATTGGAAACTAAGGTTATCTTCCTGATACGTTATGGTGATCCCCACAATACCATGTGAACCTCTATTTTGGCAAGATTTGGCCCGAAGTGATTATTTTTCAGAACTGATATCTGCATGGTGTTGGAGGGATCTGAAACGACTAAGCTGAGCGGTAAAGCGAAAGCGTATCGAGTGGTTTGTCTGACTTCATGCTTAGATGTCGTGTTCGACCATTGTTCGCTTCCAAATTAGATATGCCCCGACTTTTTCATTTCCTACTTGTAGTCCTTGAGCACTTAACAATAGATTTCCGTTTTGGAATTCCCAATTGCGGCGTTGTTCTGAAGACACCCAATTCGGAAATGATGACACAGATACGTGATGGATTACCTCATTTTCTTTTATCTCATAAGTCCCACAATACGAAATATGCGTGGTAGCACTGTCCTTGATCTCAGAAATTTTTCCACCAAACAAGTCACCCACCGAATGCTTGTTTCGGTTGTTTGCCATGATATGAACAAACACAAATCCATCTGGTGAGTAACTAATGACGCCTATAGCATCTGGGCCTAATGGATAAGTGATCGCTCCTGATTCATGCCTATTTTCCCAAGAAACTAATTCATAAGTTCCAACAATACTATTTTTTTTCATAAGTACCTTTTCAATGACATCTAACGCCGCTAATCAGCCATTCGGCTTTTTACGTCGGCTGAATTTAAGGAAATGATTGGGTTGCAGATACATTGAGAATATTCCCATGGCGGCCAAATTAATGATAACACAATTAGGGATTGTCAGATCAATTAAGTCTTGATCTGCGGGGTTGTGAGGTGGCCTTCTTTTTTTTTGAATCTTCATTTGTTCATTGAACATGACAATTTTCCAGTTTTCTTCAAACAATCACTCATGGAGGCATACGATCTCTTTTTTTACGTATCTGCAAACGGGTTGCTAAATTGTGAAGATTGCTGCGATGCATTCCCAACTCTCTTGCAGCAGCGGCCCAGTTTCCCTTTTTAGCATCCAAAATACGTTGAATCACCTGTCTTTGAAAGTTTTTGTGGCTTCACGCAGCGTGTATCCGGATAGCAGCGGCGGGGGCGACGTCTGGTAATCAAGTCGCGCAGGTTTTTGGGTCGCTGCCAGATCGTCGCCCAGATGCATTGGGTTCACGATCACCGGTTCCCTCGGAGGCGAATCCGCCGAGGCCTTGAGAATCGACCGCGATAAAATGTTCTCCAATTCTCTCACATTTCCTGGCCAGGAATAACCCTTTAATATCTCCATCGCCTCAGTGTTGATCCGAACTAGCCCGAGCCCCAAACGCCGTTGCATTCGCTGGCTAAAGAATCCAGCCAACAGCGGAATATCCGCGCTTCGTTCCCTCAACGCAGGAACGCAAAGCGGATAAACGTTCAGGCGATGAAAAAGATCCCCCCTGAAATTACCTTTCTCGACCTCTCGTTCGAGGTCTCTGTTCGTGACTGTGAGCAGGCGCACATTTATCTTGATCGATTTTTCCGAGCCTACGCGTTGGATTTCTCCTTCCTGGATGGCACGCAGCAGTTTGGCTTGGATGGAAAGGGGAAGTTCGCCGATTTCATCCAGAAACAGGGTGCCATTATTGGCCACCTCAAACTTGCCGGCCCGATCCTTGATCGCACCTGTAAATGCCCTTTTTGTGTGGCCGAAAAGCTCTGAATCCGCCAGCGTTTCAGGCATCGCGGCGCAGTTCAGATACAGCATCGGACCCTCTTTGCGATTGGATTCCGCATGGATCGCCCGGACAACCAGTTCTTTGCCGACGCCGGTTTCACCTAAAACCAGAACGGTAAGGTCGGAACGTGCGACAAGCTCGATCTCGCGACGCAGCCGGACCATTGCCGGGCTGCTGCCGATGATCTGCTTATCCGTACCGATCTGAACGTCTCTCATCAGATCAGCTGCAATCTGTCCATGCCGCCGGGCACTTTGTTCCAAGGCTTCAATCAAGTTGACGGTTTGCATCTGGGCGCCGGCCAGGGCCCCCACCGCCTTTAATAAACGTGGCTCAAGATGATCGAAGCTGTGGGGGTCTTTTGCCTCGGCGGTTAATACACCCACCAACTGATTTTCCAGTCGCAAGGGGTATCCCAAACAGGCGTGAATATGATGAAAGGCATCTTTGTCTAAACTCAATAAACCATCAAACGGATCGGGAAGAGAGGTGTCTGCCGGAAAAAGCACGGGTTCCGCCGAATTGCATATGATGTCCAGTCGAGGATGCTCGCTGCGGGCGAACCTGCGGCCCATTGCATCAGCCTTCAACCCGGCAGCTGCAATCGGTACCAGCACCTCACCCTCAAGGCGAAGCAGGGTTGAGGCATTATAGGGAATCACGCGGCCGAAGGTATGCAGCAACCGTTGATACCGATCCGTGGCATTCAGGGCACCGGTCAGATCGATAGCCATTGAAACGATCGTATCTAATAAATCCATAGTTATTATTAACGCCGCCATGGACGCGTAGACTATTTTTTAGATAGGTTATAGTGTGAATCGCGGGTGTTGAATTGGTTTTTGTGGATAGCGAATTAGAAGGAGAAACATAAGATGACGAATACATTTAAAATCAGACTTCTCTTGCGTTTTGGGAGGTTGTCCACCAATTGGCGCATCGGGTTCGTCCGACTCAACGGGTACTGATTGGCAACGTGTGCCTCAATGTTGCATAAACAGTATGAATAAAGATAGCTAGCTGAAAGGTATCATAATAAATATAGCCAGGTTTCTACCATTTTCTGGATCTCACCACCGGTGAATTCCAAGAATGGTTCAGTTTTCCTCATTGTGTTTACCTTCCAGGAAAGCTGGAGGACTTCAGATCCCGTGTTGTCAAGGGATCGCGGTAGCCGATTACAGCTTCACCCTTGACGCCTTGGCTCTGAAGTCCTCCACCTTTTGCATCGTTGGGGTGTGGTCTTCACGTCATCGTTTGTCCAGCAGTCTTGATGATCAGGACTTTTCTGGACTCATTTTTTACCGATGCACGCATCCTCGGCGCAGGCTTCGTTTCCACCAACCGACATACTTGTTTCCGAAGATATTTTAACGCTTTTATCCGCTTGTGTCGCTTCTGCAGGCGTCACGGTCGTGGATTGCACATCTTTCCCAATACACGTCTCATCCTCGCAAACTTCTTTATTGGATACGGACATGGATGATCGGAAATTGCTACTGTTTGCTTTTGCGTTTTTTGGCGTCGTGTTCATCGCTGGCCTCCTTCAGGCGAATAATCGATGAGCGATGTGTCGTTTTTGCAATAGCCGAACACCGGCTTTTACGAGTTCATCAAGGTTAGCTGAAATACTTCATAAATTGGACGCGTTCATAAACTGCGGGATTGCTTGCCGCCTCCTGGCTCATCTTGCCCCGGAAGTCCGATAGGCACGTGTAGTCATGGTCTGTCATCCATTTTGTCAAGGTGTCCTGCATGACGCGAAGGTGTGCCGGGCCGTTTTTATACAGGCTGGAGGCCACCTGGACCGCCTTGGCGCCTGCCAGAATTTGTTTGACTACCGCATTGCCGTCATGAACACCGGTTGAAGCAGCCAGATCGCAACCCACTTTGTTGGCCATGATGGCGATCCAGCGCAACGAGATAGCCAGTTCCGCCGGTGTGCTGTATACAAAAGAGGGCTTGATTTTTAGCTTGTCGATATCGATATCCGGACTGAAGAAACGGTTGAAAAGAACCAGTCCCGCAACGCCTGAATTCGATAGCCGTTGAATCATCTGGCCAAGGCTTGAAAAATAGTAGCTGATCTTGAGTGCGATCGGGATAGAGACACTAGCCAATAGCCTTTCGATCACTTTAAAGTACATACTTTCCTGTTCCTGGCTGGACCGGCTGAAGTCCGATGGTAAAAAAAACATATTCAACTCGATGGCATCGGCACCGGCTTCTTCGATCTGTTGGGCAAAGGATATCCATTCGTGAGAATAGACGCAATTGATGCTGGCTATAATCGGTGCGGACACCTTCTCCTTGGATTCCTTGATCAGGTCAATGTACTTTTTTACTTTTTCACCTTTTAAATGGAAATCGTAATAGTCGAACTGATCCAGATTGACGCCGGCGGCTTCCGCCTCTTTCAATACATCTTCGTGCTCGAAAACGATTTCTTCCTCAAAAATGGATTTAAGGACGATCGCACCGGCGCCGTTCTGTGCAAGTTTTTGAATCTTTTCGACTGAATCGGTCAATCCGGAACTACCGGCAATGATCGGATTGTTAAGTTTCAGGCCCAAATAAGTAGTTGTTAAATCCACACGCGCCCCCTTTCGCTGATGCACAATAAGCCAAACCGTTGGTCTATGCCTTTAACCTATCTCAAATACAGTCTAAATGTCCATGGAAACGTTATCAAGCGGCTCATCATGCTCACAACCTGCCTGGTTGGTTCGCATTTTCGCCGTTGCATGTCTTGCCCTTCAACACCGATCCTTAATTTTGAGATAGCCACTATTTATTATTGAGTGATGGTGTCGTTTTTTCACTTGCCGGTGCCTGTCGGGTCAATAGAAAAATGAAACCGATTGCCAGAAGGGACATTGCCAGAAACACGCTGAAGCCTTGGGCGTATCCTGCCGGACCATTGAACTTAACAAACATGCCCATCACCGGCGGCACGACGAATCCGCCGAAGGCACCGAGACCACCGACAATTCCGGCTGCGCCGCCCACTGCGGCCGGGCTGTATTTGGGCACCAGTTTGAAGACGGCGGCATTGGCAAACCCCATACCCAGCGCCAGAAAGAGTACACCGATGACCGCTCCTCCGATCGACCGGCCTGACAGGGTCATCAACAACGCGCCGGCCCCCACGATTACAAAGGAGAGAAGGGTGACTTTTTCTCCCCCGATGCGATCGGCAGCATAACCGCCCAGCACACGAAGAAGACTGGCCGAAAGTGAGTACAGTGCGGTGAGCAGTCCGGCCTGAACTAGCCCGACGGCATACAGCTCTGACCAATAGGTCGGAAACCAGACCGTCAGCGCGATAAACCCGCCAAAGGTAATAAAATAAAAATAGGTCAACACCCACGTACGCCAGTCGGACCCGGCCCTGCGTATGGAATCCATGGCTTTGCCCGAAGGCAGCAGCTCTTCGCCGCAGGCCAGCAGCAGGGCTTCCGGATCAATATCAATTCCCATTTCCCGGTATTGAAAATAAGGGGCATCCTGCATGTAAATATAGACCAGCAAGACCAGCAGCACGAGGATCCCCAGCCAGAGCACATAGGAGATGGTGAATCCCAGCCAGACGACCAGCGACGGCAGAAGCAGGGCAAACAGACCCGGGGCCAGGTTTCCCAGGCCGGCATAAATGGCCAGTGCCGACCCTTGTGCCCGCTGTGGATACCAATAGGAAACCGAGGGGATGCCCACGGAAAAAGTGGCAATGCCGCAGCCGCTCAAAATACCGAAGAGCAGAAAAAATGGATAGTGGACGGGTTGCGGTTCGGGAAACAGACCGAACATGAGGGTGATGCCGGCTACGCCAAGGATGGCCATGGTGAGAAGAATCAGGATCGGCTTCTTCCCGCCTGTTCGATCCACCATGGCACCGAAAGGAATTCTCAGCAAAGAGCCGGACAATGCCGGGCTGGCTGCCAGCAGCCCCATCAGCAACGGGCTCAGTGACAAGGTCTGCTTCAGAATAGGTACGATGGGGCCAAAGGCGGATACACCCGCGAATCCGCCGAAAAAGGCGATGGTCGACCAGGTCAGGGCTTCCCGCGGGCTGGATTTGGCGTAGCAGACATTGTCATTATCGTTCATCGGAATCACCTCACACGTTTTACCCAACCGGTACAATCGGTCGGCATCGGATCTTGCGACTATCCCTCTTTGACAAATCCATTCTTCATAATCAGGAACTCGGCACCCGGCGGCGATACAGAATATGGCTTCTGAAAAAATAGGTCAGCGGCAGGCTCCAGATGTGAACCAGGCGGCTGAAGGGTGAAAAACCGAGCAAGGTCCATGCTGCGATCACATGGATTTTATAGCTCAAGGGTACCTCTTTCATCAGCATGGCATCGGGCGTGAATGTCACGATCCCGCGGATCCAGGGTGCGACGGTATACAGCACGTTGAAATGCCCGAATATCACGTTGAAAAGCCCGGCACCGATGACGATGACCAGCGCGCCGATGGTGATGGTGTCGTTGAGCCGAGCCACCGCCTGGACTCGCGGGTGGGTCAGGCGTCGCCGCAGCAGGAGCAGTACGCCGACAAAGGCGGCTATCCCAACTGCCAGGCCGCTCCAGTAAGCGATGGCCAGATGCGCCTGGCTGTCGATGCCGAAAAAATCAAAGACGCGTTGCGGAATCAACAGGCCGCTGGCGTGGCCCAGGAAGGTGAACACGATGCCCCAGTGAAATAGAACCGATCCGGGAAAGAGGGCTTTTTTTTCAAGGAACTCGCTGGAGCGGGCGTTCCACCCGAAGCGGTCGGTGACGTAGCGATAGCCGTGCCCGACCACGAAGGTGGTGAGGCACAGATAGGGAAAAACAGTGAAAATTAGCGTATAGTAAAAGTCCATGGATCTCCTCCTACGGCTACTGATGGGCCTCATGCGGTAGGTCACGCTTGTCAGCCGATGCGCAGTGTTCGACTGCCATGTTGGCGATCGGTTGCAACAGGGCTGCATAGACCGGCGCCTTTTTTTCCAGGCGGGCAACCAGCGGCTGCATGCCCTGCAGGCACTGCCAAACCGGTCCGGCATGCTCCGGATGCGGACGGAGCGAGAGAAATTCCAGCATCATGGGAAGATAATCGGGCAACTCGCCCGTGATGCGCTCCCACCCGGCCTGCTCGTAATTGTGCTGCAGGTGCGCCAGCGCAGCGGCCCGTTTTTCATTGTCGCCAAAAGCGTGGTAGGTCATGTTCATGGTCGTTTTGGGATCGATGTCGAAGACGGCCGTATATCTTTCCTGAACCTGGATCAGGCTGTGGGTGCTAAGCTCGTTGACGAACGCCTGGATGGCCGACACGATTTCCGCCGGGCGTGAATGGTCAGCGGCAGACGCAATCTCATCTATACGGTTGAACAGCTCCTCGTCGGGATAGTGCAACAACACAGACAGCACGTGCAGCGAATCGGGCGGGTGATCGGTCATTGTTAGTCTTTCCTTCTCCTGGCAGGACCGCTTGAGTTGCCTGGCTGACAAATATTGCAACGTTGTATTATATTTTTCATAACCGCTGAGTACGCCGAGATCGCAAAGGTGATCTTTTATAGTAGCCAATTGTCATTTCTCCGCGTCCTCGGCGTGCTCTGCGGTGAGATTCTATTGGTCATTCGTTTCACATCACCGTGCACTCAACAGGCTTCGCCAAAGCCGCAGCAGCCCTGCCGGGCGTAATTATCGTCATCCTGAACGGGCTTGGTCGGCAGAACAAAACGGTCCTCCAGGCGCGCCAGGGCCAGCAGGCGGTACATCTTTCCGACCATCTCTTCGTCAAGCCCCACCGCATCGAGCAACTGTTTATCGGATCGCTTTTCCACCCGTTGGGTCCGCATGTATTGACGGACAGCCGAGAGGCGTTTGAGGGCTGTCCTGACCGGCGCCTCGTCACCGGCGGTGAGCAGGTTGGCCAGATAGGCCACGGGAATGCGCATGCGGTCGATGGTATCCGATTCCTGGGACGGGTCCACCTGGCTGCTGACCGGACTCAGCGGCGGCACATACCACACCATGGGAAGGGTGCGAAATTCGGGGTGCAGCGGCAGGGCCAGGCGCCATTCTTTGATCAGCGCATAGGTCGGTGATCGCTTGGCGGCGGCCAGCATGTTCGGCGCGATACCCTGGGCGGCGGCGCGGCGCTCGACGTCGGGATCGTTGGGGTCGAGAAGGATCTCCAGGTGGGCCGGGTAGACGGATTGGTCGGAAGATGCGGCCGCCGTTTCGCCGATGCGGTCCGCGTCATAGAGCAGAACACCCACGTAACGGATGCGGCCCACGCAGCTGTGGGCGCACAGCGTGGTCAGGCCGTCCTCGACGCGGGGATAACAGAAGATGCACTTTTCCGCCCGCCCGGTCTTCCAGTTGAAATAGACTTTCTTGTACGGACAGCCCGATACGCAGTAGCGCCATCCCCGGCAGCGCTCCTGGTCCACCAGGACGATGCCGTCCTCGTCGCGTTTGTACAAGGCGCCGGATGGACAGGAGGCCATGCAGGCCGGGTTGAGGCAGTGTTCGCACAAGCGCGGCAGCCAGAACATGAACACGTTGCGAAACTGCAGGTAGGTCTGAATCTCCAGACGTTTGAAATTGACGTCTCCGGCGCCGGTTTCGCCCAGGCCGGCCAGATCGTCCTCCCAGTTGGGGCCCCACTTGAGTTTTATCGGTTTGCCGGTCAGGCGGGAATGGGGACGCACGGATGGCTGGTGCTTGCGTTTTGGGCTCTCGATCAGCCGGGCATAGTCGTAATCCCACGGTTCGTAATAGTCGTCGATGACCGGCAGGTCGGG
>JAQYWF010000018.1 GCA_030145105.1 Desulfosarcina sp. | reverse complement strand
CGTCAGGACAAACACCGACATAGCCGAACGTCAGCTTTCGTCGTCCTCGCTGACCCAGTTCTTCACATCCGGACTGGTTTGGGCGTGTTTGTCATCGGTGCCATCATCAACTTCAACCTGGTTGCCTTGCCCATGTCCGAAATGGTGGGCGGTGCCAGCTATATCGGTGCTTTCAAAACATCCGATGTGGCCGGTATATTCATCGTTTGCCTGGAAGTCGTCGTGGGAATCTTTCTCATGGACGCCCTGCGTTTCACCCGGCTTTTTTCGGTAATCGGCTGCCTCGACGACAAAAAGCGCACCTGGTTCTTCTTTATCCTGCTGGCCATGCTCACCATCCTGGCCGGTGTTGAATCTTCTCTGGCCTTCATGCGAGACCGCATTGCCGCTGACATGGAGGCGCTGAGACAGAGCCTGGCCGGCGTTGAACCCACCGCTGTGGCCGCCAGCAAAATTCCCATGATCGGTCAGATGATCCTGGGGTTCATCCTGCCTTTCATCCTGACCACGGTGGCCATGCCCTTCGAGACCTTTGTTTCGTCATCGCGAACGGTACTCGGCATGGCCGGCGCCTGGGCGCTGCGCGCCCTTGGGTTTCTTCTGCGACTGGCGGGCAACCTGGGCTATTACCTGGGCCGATTGGTGGTCAATGTATACGATCTGATAATCTTTCCGGCTCTCTGGCTGGAGGCGCTGATTCTCCGGAAAATGGCTGCCTCGCCCAGGGTGCCGAAAGCAAAGAATGATCGGTCCGGAACAGAGAACAAATCCATGACCCTGTTGGAGGAGGCGGCGCCATGCAAAAAAACAGCAGACTGACCCCACGCGCGATGATTGCCGCCGTGATGTTTGCGGTCGCACTGATTACCGCTGGATGCGCCCAGAAGATGGACCACACCAAGGGAGTGTACATGCTGGTGGACACCTCGGGCACCTATACCGAGGAACTCAACAAGGCCCGGACCATTATCAACTACCTGCTGGGCACCCTTGCCCCTGGGGACACCATGGCCGTGGCCCGCATCGATACGGGCAGCTTCAGCGAAAAGGACATCGTCGCCAAAGTCACCTTCGACCAGCGTCCGTCGGTGGCCAACACGCAAAAGCGCGCCTTTCAGAAGCAAGTAACCGAATTTGTGACGTCGGTGGCGGGCAGCAGCCACACGGACATTTCCGGTGGGCTGCTGCAGGCAGTCGAATACCTGAACGAAGCGGCGTCCGGCCAGAAATATGTCCTGATATTCTCGGACCTCAAAGAAGAACTGGCCCGCGGCCACGTGCGAGATGTTCCCTTTCAACTGGAAGGGTTCAACATCATCGCCTTGAATGTCACGAAGCTTCGGGACGATATTCGCGATCCCAAAAATTATATGCAGCGAGTGGATCAGTGGCGGGACAAAACGGAGTCCGGCGGCGGGGCCTGGCGAGTGATCAATGACCTTGAACGGCTGGACAATATGTTTTCATTGTAAGTTTGACGGGTTCGTAAAAAAGCCGATATCTGCGTTACGCTTCATCCCTCGTCACTGCAGCGTACCTTCAGTACGCCTCCTTCCTCGGGATTCGCAAGCCTTGATCTCGGCGTTTTTACGAATCCGTCGGAAATACGACTTTTTCGAGGGCATCAAGTTTATTTCCAGCCCGGTGACAAAAGCACCCTGACATTGATGTCGGGGTGCTGTGCTATTTTCAGAAGATGAATTTTTTTTCCATCAGCCGCTTTTTCTGCCGGCTAACAAATTCCACCAAGGCCTGTTCGACCCCCTGGTCGATGGGGGGCTTTTCATATTTGGCCAGCCGGTCAGCCAGCATCTGCTCCGTTTTATCGGCCACGCAGCGGGCGCCCTTGGATTCCCATTTCTGATAGTCGTCACGGGTGAACAAATGGGGTTGGTAAAGGCTCCTGCAATGTTTGAACGTCGTGGGATGGGTAAGGTAGTTTCCATCACTGCCCAGGCTCTTGATCGTCCCCACGTCAATGGATTCCACGTTGATGTCCATCGCCTTGATCACCCGCCGCAGGGTCCGGCACACCTCTTCGTCGAGGATCCACTTTTCAAAACTCATGGAGATGTAGGAGCCCAGTTGACCGCAGGCGTGAAGAATAAAATTGGCGCCGTTTCTCACGGCCGTGCTCATCATCAGGGTGCCTTCGGCCGCAGCCTGTGAATCCAGACAATGCGAATTGGTCAGCATGCCGCCAGTGCGGCAGGGAATTTTATAATGGCGTGCCAGCTGGATCACTGCGGATGCCAGGACCACCGCTTCCGGTGCACCCACCGCAGAAGAGACCGTGCGCATGTCCGACGGTGCCGATACCGATCCATATACCACCGGCGTGCCCGGCCCGGCCAGCTGGGAGAGCACAATGCCGCTGAGGATCTCGGCATTGGCCATGGCCATCAGCCCGGGCAGGGAAATCGGACCGCTGGTGCCGGCCAGCACCATGTCGGTGATGACCAGCGGCTGGCCCAGCCGGGCCATATCGATGATAATCTCGGCCATTTCCGGACTGTATTTTAGCGGCGAGGCGGCATGTACGATGGAGGGCATGACCGGCTGTTTTTTCAGTTCATCGATACCGCCCCAGACAATGGCGGCCATCTCCACCGAGTCCAGTGCCGCCTGCCGGAAATTGCTGCCCGCCAGAAAAGCCTTGTCGCACAGGGTCATGCTGGACAGCATCATGTCCAGATGGGCGACCTGGGAGGGCACGTCGTTGGGCTGAACCATGAGGTAGCCGTTCATGTCCAGTTGATCCGAGGTCTGCACCAGTTTGCAGCAGGTATTGAAGTCTTTCATAACCGCCGGGCGGCGTATGCCATCGGCATTGGAAACGTTGGGCGCCCCGGCGGTGGGCAGGAAAACGAAGTCGTCCTCTCCAATGGCCACATTGTGCTGCGGGTTTCGAGCATGCACCACAAAACGCGAGGGCACCGTTTCCAGTGCCCGCATCACATCCTTTTCAGTGATGAACACGTGCGGGTTGGTAACCGTGAAACCGTTTTCCCGGAAAAGGTCCAGGGCTTCTTCGGAATTGAACTTGACCCCGGTCTCCGAAAGGATTTCCATGGACGCATCATGGATCAGGTTGATTTCGTCCCTGGTGAACACCTGCATACGATCGCTCATCTGCAGCCCTCCCATTACCTCCACCCCTTGCGAGGCAACATGCGGTTGTGGCCTGAAACAGGCTGGTTAAGCATCTCGGCTAACAATCAGGTGAACGATTTTGGTGATGCAGCAAGCGTCGCACAAGATCTGACATCCGCGTCCAATTGAAGTTGCCGCAGATTTGCCATCTGCCCGTTTTAGAAGAAAAAGTCAAACGGAATTTCTCACCCGGCAAACCTATTGTCATTCATATCGTCCAAAAGGGAAAAATCTGCAGTAAAAACCCATTTGAATGTTGAAATATCATGGCGATTCAATTAGCTTAGCCCATTCAAGCAGCACCCCGCTGTAGTTAACAAATGGCCCTGAAGCAATGACTTACAGGCCGTGTCAATCGAAAGGATCACAGAAAATGAAAGGCAATCCCGTCATTCCCCCGATATACATGACTGCCACATACAAGTTCGACAATTCCGACGACCTGATCGATGTGGTCCAACGCCGCAACGGCTACATCTACTCACGCTGGGACAACCCCTCAGTCGTGGAGGCGGAAGCCGCCCTGGCCCAGCTGGAAGGATTCGATCGGGCCCTGGGATTTAGTTCGGGCATGGCCGCCATCACCACCGCCGTGATGGCCATTGTACGGGCCGGCGACCGCATCGTGACCACCCGAGAAATTTACGGCGGGACTTTTGAACTGATGGACTCGGTCCTGCCGGGATTCGGCGTGGATGTCACGTTCGTCAACTGCTCCAACGTCGATGAGATCTTGGCCGAGATCGACAAGGGATTGGCATTGTTGTATCTCGAATCGCCAACCAATCCTTTGCTGCGGGTCGTGGATGTGCCCACCCTGGCCGCCGCGGCCAAAACCAAGGGCGCCGCGGTGCTGCTGGACGGCACCTTTGCCTCCCCGATCAATCAGCATCCGGTGGACTGGGGGGTGGATGTGCTGATTCACAGCGGCACCAAGTACCTGGGCGGACACCATGACGTCACCGCTGGATTCGCCTGCTGCAAACAACCCTTCTCCGACCGCCTCTGGAACCTTAGGAAAATTTTCGGCGGTGTCATGGACCCCATGTCCGCCTTTCTTACCCTTCGCGGTCTGCAGACTTTAGAGCTACGCATCGACCGGCACAATCAAAACGCCATGGCCGTCGCCCGTTTTCTGGAGGCGCATCCCGACATCTCCGCCGTGCACTACCCGGGGCTGCCCTCCCATCCTGACCACGAAATCGCCAAGCATTGCATGAGCGGTTTCGGCGGCATGCTCAGCTTTGAGGTAGCCGCTGACTTCGACGGCACCAAACAGGTGATGGACCGGTTGAAGACGATCAAGCTGGCCACCAGCCTGGGCGGCGTCACCAGCCTGGCCAACCAGCCCATTACCAACACCCATGTGGCCCTGAGCCCCGATGCCCGTGAAAAGGCCGGCGTCAGCGAGAATCTGGTGCGCCTCTCCGTGGGCGTCGAGACGGTGCAGACGCTGATCGACGATCTGACTCAGGCCCTGGACGCCATATGATCGTCGCCGGAATCTCACCTGAGCCCCGATGCGGCAGCCCAATCCGGTGTGGCCGGTCGTGACGACCATGATCAAGCGTCCGCCCTGGACGCTGCCGGTCATCGTCTTTGCGCAATTCGCCGGCACCTCCATCTGGTTTTCGGGAAATGCAGTGCTCGCGGAATTAATGCAACACTGGTCTTCATCGTCACCCATGGCCGGTTGGATCACCAGTGCGGTTCAATTGGGCTTTATCGCCGGCACGCTGGTCTTCGCCATTTTCGCCGTTTCCGATCGCTTTTCGCCGCGCTGGGTCTTTTTGCTTTGCACGGTGGCGGGATCCCTGTCCAACCTGCTCACCGGCCTGACAGGCAACAGTATGGCATGGTTGCTGGGTCTTCGATTCATGACTGGGTTCTTTCTGGCGGGTATTTACCCGGTGGGCATGAAGATCGCCGCCGGGTGGTATCAGAAAGGTCTGGGCAACGCCCTGGGGTTTCTCATTGGGGCGCTGGTGCTGGGTACGGCATTTCCCCATCTGTTGAAAGGCGGACTGACATCGGTGCCCTGGCAGGCCGTCTTCGTTCTTTCTTCAGGCGTATGCCTGCTCGGCGGCCTGTTGATGTTTCTGCTGATTCCGGACGGGCCTTACCTGGTGGCCGGGGCCCGATTCAATCCGCGGGCAGTCGCCGCGCTGCTTGGCCATCGGGAACTTCGCGCAGCCGCCTTGGGCTACTTCGGCCACATGTGGGAGCTTTATACCTTGTGGGCCTTTGTACCGGTCTTCCTGGCTGCATCCCTGTCGAGCGGGCCCGGCCTTTCCCACAACGTCTCTTTCTGGAGCTTTCTGATCATCGGCATCGGCAGTGTGGGATGCAGTGTCGGCGGACTGGTCTCGGCACGCGTGGGCAGCGCACGGGTGGCCTTCATCCAACTGGCCGTGTCCGGCATCTGCTGTCTTTTCTCTCCCCTGCTTTTCACTGCCCCCCCTGCCCTGTTCCTGGCATTCATGCTGCTCTGGGGGACGGCCGTGGTGGGGGATTCGCCGCAATTCTCAACCATTGTGGCCCGCACGGCGCCGCCGGAACTGGTGGGCAGCGCCCTGACCCTGGTCAACTGCATCGGGTTTTCAATCACCGTGGTCAGCCTGTCTCTGATGCAGTGGATCGCGGCGATGGTGCCCCCACAATACCTGCTTGTCCTGCTGGCCGCCGGACCGGCAACAGGCCTGGTCTGCATGAAATCGCTTGTGGGTGACAACCGGGTCACTCCGCCGTCAGATGCCCAGACCGGTTAAGAAGCCCGGAGATTTAGCGGAAACTTCCTCAGACAGGTAAAGCGAATGTCCAATATCGAACAAGGAACCGCTGAATGATGAAGGAAGGTATTCTGCCATTTTAATCATCGCCATCGCGCAGCGAATCAATTTATTACGCTCCCGCTGCTTCATGTCGGCAGCCAGTTTCCGATTAACGGCCACCTGCCGGGATCTGGGCAACCGGTTGATCCGATCACGGATCGCCACGCCTTCCAGGGTGGTGATGTGGATGCTGCCCGCTTCGCTGCAGCAGAACGCACAGCCTTTACCGCAGGCCGCTTCGGTTTTGTATGGCGCAGCAGCGGTTTCGAAGTCGTCGTAGATGGTTTGAAGCCGTTCCTTTTTATTTTCCATGGCATCTTACGGAGTGTACGGTTGATAAACGCATAACCAGTAGCATTTTCGACGGGTTCTTAAAAAGCCCGAGATCAAGGCTTGCAAATCCCGAGAATACCGCTATCGCGGGTGCCGAAGGCAGCGTACTGACGGTACGCCGCAGTGACGAGGGATGAAGCGTAACGCAGATATCGGGCTTTTTAAGAACCCGTCAACGGTGCCGGCTCGCCGGCAGCCTGATGGTGATGGTGCAGCCGGGACCGTCGTTGTTCTCCGCCTGAACCCGTCCGCCCATGGCGACAATGAATTTTTTCACCAGGGCCAGGCCGAGACCGGTGCCCCCGGTGGTGCGGGTAAGGTCGTTGTCCACGCGATAAAAGTCATCAAAGACCTGCTTCAACGATCGTCTGGGAATACCCGGCCCGGTATCGGACACCGTCAACTTCACCCAGCCTTCCACCGTATCCGTTGAAATGGCAATGCGTTTATCCTGCAGATGGCGGCTGAACTTGATGCTGTTCTCCATGAGATTGATCAGCACCTGGACCAGCACGTCCCGGTCGTAGGCAAAAACGGGCAGCCGGCCGGTGTGAATGCTCAGATCGAATCCCTCCCGGGCCAGGCTCTCGGCCATCAACGACTGCACGTCGGCCAACACGTCGCTCAAATCCCCACCCTTGAGATCGAAGCGGCGGGTTCGTTTTTCCAAGCGAGACAATTCAAGTACATTGTTGATCAACCCGGACAGCCGGGCACTCTCCGCGGAAAGAATGCCCATGTACTCCTGCTCCCGCTCCGGCGTGGCGGCAATACCCTGGTCGAGCATCTCGACGTACATGCGAATGTTGGTCAGCGGGGTCTTGAGTTCATGGGTCACGGCGGAAACGAACTGGGAACGTCGCTCGGACAGATCCAGGACAGTCCGCGCACTGTGGTAGATAGTCGCCAGCCCCGCCACCATAACCGCACCAAGGATCGCCAGGGCCAGGGTCAGCGTCTGACGGGCCGGTGACGGAGGCAGCGACACGGCGTGCATTTCGGCAGTCAGAAAACCGAATGGTGCGGGAAAGGTTCTGCCGGCGACCCAGTCCCCGGTCGCGGTTCCGGCACCTACGCCGATTGGCTGGCGTTGTGCATCGAGGCCGGCCGCAGTCATTGTCAAGCGCATGTACCTGGCGATGGGCTGGGGGTCGTAGTGCACGGCAAGCAGGTGATCGAGAAAGGGTTGCAGCCGGAGCACAAATCCCTGCCGGTAGATCTGGCCGTCGATACCGATCCGCCGGAAGATAAACACCCGTCCGCCATCGATGGCCACGGCCTGCAGGGGCGCCACCTCCACCTGAAACCGGCCGGTTTGAGACCCGGCAGGTACCGTTTCCTCCACCGGCCGCATGCGGTTTGTCGATATGGATGGATCCGCCGGCATGCCATAAGACGAAGTCGCCGCTTCGTCCATTTCCATGTCGGCAACGGCATCGCCCTTATTCGGCGATGCCGATAGGTTGTTCTCCTTTTGGGCCAGGTTCATCGCCTGGCCGGCGGTAATTTCCTCCACCCGGGTCCGCTCCTGGCCGAGAACGCTTTTGACTTTTTTCCGCTCGGATGCCCGCAAAAAACGGTCGGCAAAAGAGGCTTGTTCTTTTTTTTCAATGGCTGCCGGTTCTTTACCCGATTGCGGTGCAGGCGCCGGCAGCAGAGCGATGCGTTTTCGCCGGTTGAACACCGTGTTGATGGCCTTAAGCTGCTTTAACCGTTCGGCAAGATCGGCAGGCAGGTCCTCCCCGTCCGCCACTAGCGGGGTTTGGAAGGAACCGTCCGGATTGTTCTGGAAATGGCCCAGAATAAACGCCTCAACCGGTAAACGGGCCAGCGGAGATGGGGTCGTGCCGCCCTCCTGCACCAGGGTGTGGCCATATTCGTCCACGGACCGGTTCTCCTTCCGCCGGACCAGATCGGCCAGTTCGGCTTCGATCTCGTCCAGCAACCGTTCCGCAAAAAAACGCACCTGCGCCTGCACTTCCCGGTCGAGGGCCCCGTATGTCCGCCAGGCCACGAAGGCCAGCGGCAGGGAGACCAGTACGCAGAAAATGATCATATAAAGGCGCAGGCGCTTCAATGCTCCGGCTCCAGGCGGTAACCTTCGCCGCGGACCGTCTGAATCAGCACCCGTCCGTCGGCCAGCGAGGCGATCTTTTTTCTCAATTTGAGCATATGAATGTCCACCGTGCGGGTCTCCACATCAGGATCCTTGTAGTGCCAAACCTCGGTGAGCAGTTCACCTTTGGAAATGATGCGTTCACGGTGGCGGAACAGGTAGACGACAATATCCATTTCGCGGCGGGTCAGCGCCTCCGTCCGGTCCCGGCACACCGCCTGAAGGTTGAGACCGTCAAACCGGATGTCGGCATAGTGGATCTGCTCGTCTCCCAGCGGTTTGCCGCTTCGCCTGAGCACCGCCTCAACCCGCACCATCAGTTCTCTCAAGGAAAAGGGTTTTCTCACATAATCGTCCGCACCGGCAGTGAAACCGGCCACCACGTCGTCTTCGGACCCCTTGGCCGTAAGTATGATCACCGGCTGGACCGGTCGTTGGAGGCGAATCTCGCTACAGATGGAAAAGCCGTCCATGCCGGGCAGCATCACATCCAGCAAGACCAGATCATACTGCCCGCTCAATGCGGACTCACAGCCCTCGATGCCGTCGGCGACGCCATCGGCACGGTAGCCGTTGAAAACCAGCACATCGCAAAGTCCTTTTAAAATGGCCGGATCGTCCTCCACTACCAGAATACTGGCTTTGGGCTGATTCATCGTTCCTCCCTTTCCATGATGGTCATGGTTGCTGTCCATCCCTACCATCAAAATCCACCTGGTTCAAAGTAAAACTTATGCAAAAAAATGGAGCTAACCTTTTGCATTTGTTTGAATTGTATTTCCACTGGACTGAGTTACAATCCGAATCATGAGCCGTTAAATCGACTAAAACCGCAGACCTAACCCGAAAAAAAGGAGAAATATCATGTCGACCCCTAAAAAAAGCCTGCTGGCTATCATAGGCCTGATCCTGGCCACCACTGCAGCCCTGGCCGCCATGGGAACGATGGGTTCAGCCACGACCCCTCCCCTGGCCGCCCCCACCCTGGCCGAAGATGCGCCGATAACCGCTTCCACCGAGGTGGTTCAGGACAGGGTCCTCAAAGGCGGAGACGGACGGGTGACCGTTTCCCTGAACCTGACCGCAAACCGACTCCCCACCATTGGGAGCGAACCGGTGCAAGCTGCGGACCTGGTGATCGTGCTGGATCGCAGCGGCTCCATGGAAGGGCAAAAGCTGAACGACGCCCGGCAGGCGGTTATAGGCCTTCTGGATCAGTTGGGGCCTGACGATCGCCTGGCCCTGGTGACCTATTCAAACGGCGTGCAGACCCAATCGGCCTTGGTGCCGATGAACGAGGCCAACAGGCGGCGGCTGACCTCGGCAGTCGAGCACGTCCATGCCGGCGGCGGCACCAATCTTGGCGGTGGACTTAAAAGGGGTGTGCACGTGCTGATGCATGCGCCTGGCGACCTGCGCCAGCGCAAGGTCATTCTGATCTCCGACGGGTTGGCCAACCAGGGCATCACCGATCCAGATGCATTGGGACGTGTGGCCTCGGCAGCGGTGGAGAACCGTTTTTCCATCAGTACTGTCGGTGTCGGGCTTGAATTTAACGAAATGCTGATGACGGCCATCGCCGACCAGGGAGCAGGTCACTACACCTTTCTGGAGGATCCCCAGGTGTTCGCCCAGGTGTTTGAATCCGAATTCCAGGCCACCCGCCATGTGGCCGCCGCCGATGTAAAGGTCCGGATTCCCCTGGAACCTGGGGTGCATCTGGTGGCTGCCGGCGGGTATCCCATCCGCCACGAAGATGGATCGGCAATCATCCATCCTGGCAATCTGTTGTCCGGACAGAGCAAAACGCTTTACCTGACCTTCCAGGTGCCCACAGCTGTGGAAAAAGAGATCGTCATGGGTAGGGTGCAGGTGCACTACCAGCGTCATGGCCAATCGCGGACCGTCGACGCCGCCCATCCGTTGACCGTTGCCTGCGTGCCGGACCCGGCAGCGGTGATGGCCAGCATCAAAAAGGACTCATGGGCGGATCAGGTCGTACAAGAAGCGTTCAGTCGCCTAAAGGAAGCGGTGGCAGCCGATATTCGCGACGGTGACCAAACCCGTGCCCAGGCGCGAATTCATGAATACGAGGCCAAGCATGAGGCCATCAACAATGCCGTCGGCTCAGCCAAAGTGGCCGAGAACCTGGAAACAGATGTGCAGGCCCTTCGCCAGCGGGTGGATGAAACGTTCACCGGCGCACCGGCAGCCGTGGCCCAAAAAAAGAAGCAGGCTGCAAAATCCCTGCAGTATGATGGGTACCAGATGAGGCGGGATAAAAAATAAGGGTCGTTTCCGTTCAGAAAGGGCATCTATCGGCCCAGGCCGGCGTTCTCGCTCTGCTGAAATCCTCAACGTAGCGCTGCTACGCCTGCGGTTTCAACATCGCTGCGGCCTTGGCCTGAACCAAAATCTACCCTTTCTGAGCGGAAACCAGGCTGGAAAACGATTAATTTTTAGTTTTAAATTTTGAATTACAAATTTTGAATGATTGTATTCTGTCCATGTTTAAAAAACCGATAGGATTCCTTCATTCAAAATGAAGAATTAAGAATTCACAATTTTACAAAAGGAGTTCCCCATGGGAATCATGACCCGCATGTTGAGGCTGTGTAAAGCCGATGTCCACGGCGTAATGGATCAACTGGAGGACAAAGGCCTGTTGCTCAAGCAATACTTAAGAGAAATGGAAACCAGCCTCGGACACAAGGAACAGCAGGCCAACGCATTGACGCAGCGCATTGGCCGCCTGACCGGCCAGATCGCCCGCCACGCCCAGGAGATGGACAAGCTGGAACAGGATCTGGTCCTGGCGCTGAAAAAAGAGAAAGACGACATCGCCCGAATGCTGATCCCCAGGCGCCGGGCCCTTGAAACCGCAACCGGCCATTTGACGGACCAGATAGCGGCCATGACGCAGGAGAAAAAACAACTGGCGGAAACCCTGGCCCATCAACGGCTCCAGTATGAGGCCCTCAGGGCCAAGGCCGACGCCTTTCACCACCAGGCTGCCGACCGACTGTTCGAAACGGCCTCACGCCACAATGCGGGAACCATCTATTCGATTGATCCCGGTGATGAGGAAATCGAACTGGAGCTGCTCGCACGAAAAGAGGCGCTGCAGAAAGGAGAAACCCCATGAAACGGCACGTGCGAACCACCCTGGTCTATGGATTAATCAGCGCCCTGGCTGTCATGCCCGCTGCGTCATTGCTTGCCGGGTCGATCGGCTGGCCCCTGGCCTTCAAACTGGTCCTGTGGCTGGATCTTTTTTTCTATGCAGTCCTGCTGGCGCGTTGGAGCGGGAAAGGGGTGAGTGTCATCCTGTTTCCAATTGCCCTTTTGCTGGGAACGGCCCTGTGGCCCGGTGTTTACAACGGTTTTTTCTTTCTCGGCCTGGGCATTTTCAGCTGGATCCGCAGCGGCAGCTGTTTTTGCGGGACGCCGGTGCGGGCCGTGGCCGCCGAGGTCATCACCGTTGGCGGTGGCGCCGGCCTGGTGTCGCTTTTGGGCCCAGGCGCTAGCGTCACCTGGGCCATCAGCATCTGGCTCTTTTTTCTGGTGCAGGCCCTCTACTTTTACATGGTTCCGGCATCGTGTCGGCCGGATGCCGTCGGGTCGGCGGCATCAGACCCCTTCGATCAGGCGCATCGGCAAGCACTGCGTGTGTTGGAAGAAGCCGGATGACAAAGGTCCGAGGACGGAAGTCGGAAAACGGGAGTCATGAAGCCAGCGATTGCCCTGTACGAACCTTCCCCCTCAGGCCCCTGACCCCCGCTTTGGCAGGATTTATCTATCAGGCTGTTGAAAAACGTCATGAGCGCAGGCAAGACAAGGCAAAAGTTGGCGAAAAAGCGCAGTTTATGTTTGATAAATGAGCATTTTGAGTCGAATTTTAACGCCGTATGGTCAAGCGCAATAGTTTTTCAACAGCCTGCTACCGGGTCGGAGCACGGTAAATGGCCTGAGCCTTTTCCAAGGCGGCCACGTCATCGATTCCCATGGTTTCGAATTCGTCGTCGACCACGTGGAACCCGACCCGCTTGCCGTCCTTGACCATGAATTCGATCAGGTCGGTAAAAAAGAACTCTTCGATGTCCGTCATCCTACCGTCGACTTGTTTTTGCACGATCTGCGGTCGAGATGCCAAAATGGGAAGATAGTTCGCCAGGGCCGATCTGCGTGCGGCATAAATACCGGAGTTGCAGACGGTCAGGGATTCCTGCCGGTCAGAAGGGTAGTCTTTCCAGTATTTCCACTCGGTAATTTTTCTCACCTTGCGCTTTTCGATTTCCAGCATTCCATATTGTTTCTTATTCTCGGGGGAAAAGCCTAATATCATCAGATCGTGGGTGTCGAGACCGTCAACCAGCCGGCGGTAAGTCCGCTTTTGCACAAACGGCACATCACCCATGGTAATGATCACATGCGACACCCGCTGGGCGTTGACAAACTCGCCGGCGGCAAGAATGGCGCCTCCTGTGCCATTGAGCACCGGTTGTTCGCAATAGACGGCACCGGTGCCCCGCGTGATCGCCATGACCTCATCTTTGCGATGGTTGACGATCAGTGCCTTGGGGCCGGCAGGCAGATTTTCCATCAGGTGCATGAGAATGGGGTGGCTGCCGACAAACACAGAGCTGCCGGGCACCAGCGGCAACAGGGTTTTGTTGCCGTTATAACCTTCCATTCGGCTGCCCCTTCCGGCAGCCATGATAATCGAAGCGACGCGTGGGTCAGTATCCGTCAAGGTCATCCTGTCCTGCTTTCTGTTGGATCGGTAGTTAAAAAAATCGTCTCGCCGAGACTCGTTGTCCGCATATATAAAATGAATTTCCAGCGCTGTCCATATGTTAGAATCCAGGTCTTGCATTCGGCCGCAGGCTGCCATTTTTTTTCAGCCACCTCATTTTTTCTCATCTACTCGTATTTTTTCACTTTATGCACTATTTCTTTTTTTTTGCTTTCGAGCCGAAAAGACATATATATTCGCACAGAATGGACCAGGACCAAATCTGGTTGAAGCCGCGGTTCCAAAGTGCTCAACACGGGGAAAAAGACAAAATACCTTCCTTCGACATTCTGCAGTTCCTTGTTCGAAATTGAATATTCGCTGTTATCTTCTTTCTTGTGCATATCAAAATTTCATTCAGCTTCCCTTTCACCTGTGCTATGAACCGGTCTTAACGATTTCATAATAAGTCCGGTATCTGCGTTACGCTTCATGCCTCGTCCAACCCATCAGAAGAAGGGAACAATAATGATTACCCACGTCGTGATGATGAAATTCAAACCCGAAGTCACCGCTGAAGAAATCGATGAACTGGAAGCCCTGCTGGACCGCCTGCCCGACCGCATCGATGAAATTCAGAGCTATGATTTCGGCCGGGATGTGGCCCGGTCCGAACGGTCATACGATTTTGCCCTGGTGTCGATATTTGCCAACCTGGATACCCTGAAACACTACCAAGTACACCCCGACCATCAGGTCGTGGTTAAAAAACTGGGCAGCATGTGTGCGCATATCGCCGCCGTGGATTACGAAAACACACCGTACCATCAACAGTCTGATGGCGACCTTGATCCGTGGAAGTCCCGCAACCTGTTTCAGCGCTCCTGAAAGCGTCAGCCATGAAACACAGAAAAAATACCCCTATGGACATGCAGCGCATCGTAGCAGGCATCCTGTCCGGCATGTCCCTGAAAGAAAAATCACTCATTGCCCAGATGGACGAGAAAAGCCTGCCCTACCTGCAGTATGCCTTCGATGTGTATATCAGCAAAAAAGCAGGCGATGATCCGGAAACCGGTCGTGAAATCATGAAACGGATCTGGCAGACCCTGCAGGAGACCCACCGAATTCGAATCATCAGAGACGGTGAAAGGCCGTGAGGGATGAACGGCTGGTTTTCCTAGCCGGCAAACAGGAAGATCACCGATCGGATGGACTTTTACGATTATGCCGGTGACGACAAGACGCGATTTGCCTGCTGGCAGCAGGTGGCCGATGCAGGAAAAAGTTTGGCCGATGACTTCATGGATGCGGTGACCTCGGGCGACATCTGCCATCGGGTGCAACCGTTGGATACACGCCCCCATCATTAAGAGAGGGGTTCACGTTTGCATGGGTTGTTTTTTTCGGGGGGCTAACCGCCCCATCTCCGCTATTTCCGGGAATGGGGCGGATGGAATCATGATGGTTTATAACTTTTGCGGTTTACACAGATTTTCGGCCTTGGCGGCACTGCGTCCACAACCTTCGCAATAATGCGTAGCCGGTTTGATAAGTGCGATATAGGCCTGAGGATCTTTGACCTGCAGTTCTTCTTCTACATGGGCGCATAAGGTTTTTGGTTTGTCATCACTCATTGTTATATACCTCCATTTTTTCCTGAAGCTTTCGACTGTGTTAGTGCCGCCTGAGGAAGGATTGACGGCATTATGAGACAATAAGCTAGACACGGGACTGCACATGTCAAGCAGCCCATCATTGCTACAATTGCATAAAACCAAACTTTGGGAGAAGGTCGATAAGGGAAAGTCATCCCGTTCGAGCAACAAGGGCGTCTTTGGTCGGATCAACCCATCTATATCAAGTCTGCTTTCCCATCATGAAACTCGCTTGCCTTGAAAAAGCACCCATTGTTGAATTGATGGTACCAGCTCATGTATTCTTCCTCGGGACGGGTTCTTTCTTCCAATTCCATCCATACGTCTTGCGGCAGATCCCAGTCGGCAGGCGCCATGTTTTTTTCCAGCTGATCGACGGTCCTGACACCGATGATCACCGAGGTGACAAACGTTTGCCCCAGGGGCCACGCGATGGCCAGTTTTTGGCTGGGTATCCCGGATCGTTTGGAGACATCTGCAACGATATCGGCGGTTCGGTATCCTCTGGGATGCCAGAAGCGGGGTCCGTCGACTTGGGTGCGAAAAGAGGCACGGGTGCCCTTCTCCGGTTGTTCCTGCCCCCTATATTTACCGGTGAGCAGGCCGCCGCCAAGCGGACTGAAACAGGTGATGCCGATGCCGGTATCGATGGCCGCCGGGATGGTTTCCCTTTCCAGTTCCCTGTGAATCAGGCTGTAGATGTATTGGCCGGCCACCATTTTTTCCAGGTTGTGCCTGGCGGATACGCCCTGGGCCTTGGTCAGTTGCCACCCGAAGAACATGCTTGAACCCGTATAGCGAACCTTGCCCTGCCGGACGAGATCGTCCATGGCCCGGAGGGTTTCCGCGACAGGCGTCACCGGGTCGGGAACATGGATGTGGTAAATGTCGATATAATCGGTATTCAGTCGCTTGAGACTTTTTCACACGAGGCGATGATCTGTTTGCGATTGGCGCCGAACTGGGTGATGGCTGGACCGGAGGGGAGCGAGCATTTACTGGCGATGATCAGCCCATCGCGATTCAATTCAGGCATGAGGGTGCCCACGATCTCCTCAGACCGTCCGCCGGCATAGATGTCGGCAGCATCCAGGCAATTGCCGCCGGCGTGCATGTATTTCCGGATAATGGCGTGGGACGTATTTTCATCGCAACCCCAATCAGGCGCGCCGAAGGTCATGGTTCCCAGGGTCAGTCGCGACATCAATAGGCCGGATGACCCAAGATAGCGGTATTTCATAAGAATCCTTTCTTCATGCCCTCGTATGGGCAATTGGCTGTTGGCTCATCATCATTGTACGGCATTCCGGTCAAAATAAGCGGAAATCCGTGTCTTTACTTCCGGTCGCGTACAGGCAGGACACGGGTGGGGCCGGAATAGAACTGGCGCAGCCAGTACACGTCACCGTGGGTGAAGTTAAAGCGTGCCGCCAGGTTGCCGCGCGTCTCTGACGCCCAGCAGCTCTGAGCGGACGTGGTGATTAGACGAGAAAGATGGTAACCGTTTCGGTTGACTGCTTCAGGATCATATAGGCTCGCAAGTTCGGCGATGGTCGGCATCCGCCAGTCGGTATGCCCGCCACCGTTGTATTTTTGGCAATAATAGAGGGCGCTCGGCCAGTTGATCGGGTCTCCATTGTCCGTTGCCGCCCACATCAGGCCGGTTCGATTGTCGGTAATCGTGCCATCCGCGTGGTCCACAAAGCGGTCCAGGGACAAGGCCTGGGCAGGCATAGCGAAAAAACCAATCAACACCAATAAGCCAAAGGGCCAAACCATTTGGTGAGACAATTTCTCTCTTTTGAAAATTATCATTTCAATCTCCTTTTTTAAGGGCCTCGAAAATGGTTTTTCTTCAGTTTTTCCAACTTCTCCCTGGCGTGCTGCAAGTAAACCCCGGCGTCGCTTTGCTCAAATAAGACAATGCATTTTTGGTAGGCGTCCTGCGCCGTATCCGGGTTGTCGGCGGCCAGTTAGAGCGTCCCCAGCTCGAGCAAGGAGCGCCCCTGCAGGGCCGTGGCCCCAAGCGCCTGCGCCGTGTCGATACAGGCACGGTAGCGGTTCAGTGCTTTTTGATAGTATGCTGCGGCCTGGTCGGTGGGCCCCCGGCTTGGCTGTTGATCCGTCAGGTGCAGCAATTGCGTGTACTCCTGGGCCATGACAAATCCGCAGGTCAAACCGCGCAGCAGACAACCGGTCTGAAAAAAGCTGTTCCATCACCTGGGCGATGCGTTCGTGAACCTGTTGCCGTTCTTTGCGCAGCAGGCTGCTGTATCCGACTTCCTGGATCAGTGCATGTTTGAACATGAATTCCATTTCAGGGTGCAGCGCGCGGGTATGGACCAGGCCGCTGCGTTCCAGCTCGTAAAGACCGTCTTCGACCCCATCGCTGTAGACCGATATACGCTTGAGGATATCATACAAAAAGGCCCTGCCGGCGACCGATGCCTCCTGGAGAACGCGTCTGGCTTTCAAGCTGAACTGGTCCAGACGGGAAGCGATAACGCCGTGGATCGTGGAGGGGACATCGGTTTCCAGAAAGGCCCGTTTCAACTGCCATTGGTCCTGACTGTAAATCAGCGCGCCCGCGTCGATCAAGGCATTGACCATCTCTTCCAGGTAAAACGGATTGCCCTCGGCGCGATCGCGAATCAGCTGAATCAGATCCAGCGGCAGCAGGCCGCTGTCGAGTAGCGATTCCATCATGTCCGTGGCTTCGGAAGGAGAAAGTTCGCTCAACCGGATTTCCCGATAAACGGCGCCCAGCGCTTCGGACTGGTCGCTGGTGAACAGGCTGAATTGGGGGCGGTAGGTGCACAGCAAAATTGACGGTGAACCGAATTCGGCAAGCATCGCCCGCAGCAGATCGATACCGGCGGTGTCTGCCCAGTGAAGATCCTCGAGGCAAAAGACCGTGGGCTTCTCAGCGGCAATGGCAGACATGAGGCGCGTGATGGCGGCCGTCAATTGCTTTTGCCAGATTTCGGGAATCATGCCTTCGGTTTCGAAGACCTCGAGCCCAAGGAGTCCCTGGATAATAGGGAATTTGTTGGGTGTGGGCGTATGCGAAGCCGGTGATCCAATTCCGCTCCTCCTTGGTGAACTCGGTTTCAAATTCATCGATCAGACGGCTCTTGCCGGTACCGGCTTCGCCGATGATGGCGCAGATGGATCCATATCCCTGCTTCAACCGGGTCGTGGCTTCGCGAAGCTGGGACATCTCCAACCGGCGACCCACCAGACGCGACTGCAGCCCCGTTTTTCTGCGAACCGTTACCGGCCGGTCCTTTGCCCGGACCACCGCATAGGCCAGAATCACATCCGTTTTGCCCTTGACCGTCTGCGGCGGCCTGACCTCAAAATCAAATATACCCGATGCTTGCCGATAGGTTTCGGAACCGACGATGATCGTTCCGGGTTCGGCCATGTCCGAGAGCCGTGACGCCAAATTGACGGCATCGCCGGAAAGCTGGTAGGCACCGTCTTTGGGGTGGGGGTTGGCCGTGACCACCAGACCGGTGTTGATACCGGTATGCATGCTGATCGGCTCGACGTCGTCCATGGATTTGAACGGCTGCATGCCGGCGACGGTCTGGTGGATTTCCCTGGCCGCCTTGATGGCACGCACCGGATCGTCTTCATGGGACATGGGCAGACCGAAAACAGCCATGATGCCGTCTCCGATGACCCGCTCCAGGTATCCGTGATATTTTAATATGATTGCGGCCACCTTGGATTGGATGGCAACCGTCAACGTCTGGATATCCTCCGGGTCGTATTTTTCGGACAGGGCCGTGTAGCCGGTCAGATCCGTGAACAGGATCGTCACATGCCGCCGCTCTCTTTGCCGTGCCGCGTCGAACGCCGGATCATCCTTCAACGGCTCGCTGATTCCCGGCGGGGCATTCTTCATCGCCTTCATCCGGCCTCCGCAATCGCCGCAATACTTGCTGTCCGGCGGATTGGGCGCACCACAGGTTGGGCATTCGATGCCAAGGGGACTGCCGCACCGCCGGCAAAACTTCGCGCCTTGATCCACCGTAGCCATGCATTTGGGGCAATTCATTGCTACCCTCCGGGATGATTGGATCAGATCAATTGTTCTCCGGTATGCCGGTAAATGCGCAAACCATCATGCCGGCCGCGACCACTTCTTTAGCCATTGCGGCTTAACCTGGGGATTGACGGGATAAAGGGGCCATTTCCCCTGCAGCGCCAGAGCCACTTGGGCCATGGCCTTGTGCCAGAATTCATCCGCTGAGTCGGCCTGGGTGGAGTACCAGGCAGCATGTCCGGTAAGGATGGTGTTGGGTGCATCCCGCAGCGGATCGTTATCAGGCAGCGGATCGTTGCAGGTTACATCCAACCCCGCACCGCCGATCCTGCCGTCGTCCAGGGCACGGATCAGTGCCGCTTCATCGACAACTTCGCCCCGTGCGGTGTTGATCAAATACGCACCGGACTTCATCTTCGAAATGGCCCGGTCGTCGAACAGGGTCCGGGTCTCCTCCGTCAAGCTGCAATGAATACTGATCATGTCGGCAGTCTTGAGCAGGGTATTCAACTCCACCGGTTCGACACCATGGGACCGCATCACCGCATCCCATACATAAGGATCGCAGGCGATGACCTTCATGCCCAGCCCGCGGGCCTTCAGTGCCGTGGCCGTACCGATGCGCCCCATTCCGACAATCCCCATCACCTGATCCTGGAGGCGGAACACCGGATGGATCAACCGCTCAACGCTCTTCCGACTGGGAGGAACAAAATGGATGGCCGATCGTCTGACGGCATGGTCCATGACAAACAGCCTGCGGTTGAGGGCCAGCATCAGGGAAATGGCGTGCGTGGACACCTCATCGATGCAGTAGTCCGGCACGTTGGTCACCACGATGCATTTCTCGGTGGCCGCCTCCAGGTCGATCCGGTCATAACCAATGCCGAGGCTTGCAATAATCCGGCACTTCTCCAACTCACGGATGACGCGTCCGGTCCAGGGTTGAACGGGTCCCGAACAAACCACGCCATCCGCCTCGCCGGTGCATTGGATGAGTTCTTCTTCGCTGCGTCCCATGGCTGAAACCACGCGCACACCAAACGGGTCGAGCAGATGATCGCCGAAATCGATATCGGGCAGATGAATGGTATTGACCACCGTAAAACCCATGGATCTTCTCCTGTCAGGTAGATCGTATGCCGCTACCGCCGCTGGGGGTTGCATTCAGACCATTTAGATCCGCCTTCAATGCATGCCACGGGAACGCACACCGGTTGCATTCTTTCAATTCGAGCCCATCTTTATCCATAAGTCAACTCCGGCGACTCAGGTTCCACGACCGGGTCATATCCAAACCACAGGAGGAGTCGAACATGCCTCTTCAGGACAAATTGGACAAACACAAGAAGGATTTTGAAGCCAAAGCCCCCAAAGAAGCCCTGGCCGTAATGCACCGCGCCACCAAGAATCTCATCGAATCTGGTATTATGGCCAGAACGACAAAAGTGGGCGATAAGGCATCGGATTTTGTGCTGAAAAACACCGGCAACCAAGATGTTTCCCTGGTCGAGTTCACCGGACGCGGCCCGGTGGTCCTGTCCTTCTACCGGGGACGATGGTGACCCTATTGCAACTTGGAGCTGGACGCTCTCAATGAAAACGTGGAAGCCATTTCAACGCTCGGCGCCACGCTGGTGCTCGTCTCTCCCAACACCATCGCACATAATCAGACTGTTGCCGAGCAAAAAAAACTAGCCTGCGAGCTGCTCAGCGACCCAGGCAACACCGTGGCTGCCCGCTTTGGGTTAAAGTATACCATGGCCGCCGATCTCAAGGCGCTTTACCAGCAGTTCGGTATCGATCTGGAAGATTACAACGGTGACGCGTCGTGGACGCTGCCCCTGCCGGCCCGAATGATCATCGACACGGACGGGATTGTCCGCTATGCGGCCATCAACGCCGACTACACGGTGCGGCCGGATCCGGCTGAAACCATCGCCGCGCTTAAAACGATCATCTAAGCATCATCAAACGAATGGCCGCGGCTCGCGAATGATCGCAAGTGGTAAGGGACGACTCATGCCAGGTGACCAACGAGAGTCCAATCCAGGCCCAACAGTGTCGCCGCCTCACGGTCCAGGGCCCGGCTATCGGCCCCGGCAAGGATCCGGTTGACCGGCGGATCGCACCGGGCGCCGCCGAGGTGATAATCCGCCAGCCCGATACTGGCGTCCATGACGGTGAAATCCGGTTGTCAATCATCTTTCTTACCGCGTTATGGCGATCCACCAGGCGACATCCAGGGTGGCGGCAGCAGTTCAATCATGGCGGAGGTTTCACTTTCGACTCTCCCGGAATCAATGTCTGGGTGGAAATGATACCGTCGATCTGGCGTACCTTTGCGTGGACGAAATGACCGATGACCTCAGCGTCTGAAGAGAGCAGGTCCCGGGTCAGGGCAATCTTGACCAAAATGTCGACACTTCCGTGGATGGAGTGAACCTCTCTGACTTCAGGCAGGGCGAAGAGCTTGTCCACGACCTTCAGTTCCCGCTTGGCTTCCACATTCATGGTTATAAACGCCGTGATACTGCGCAGCATTTCCGGGTATTCTTCTTTTTTCATCGTGGCCATCTCCTCTCTGAATGCCTCCATGTCTCTCGGAATGAGCTTGTCGATGCCGATGCCGTAGTGGCGCGTACGCCCCTTCTCCCACTGGTGAAATGAGATGTATGCGTAAAGGTCGTCCAGGGTGCGTCCGGGAAAGGAAGCCAGCAGGCCCCCTTTCTGGATGATGCCTGTCATCGGCTGGTAAATCGTATGGTACCAGTCTTCGGCGGCCTCTTTGAGTGTCGCGCCGGGTTTTTCCCGGCCGGCGAGAAAGGCCCGATGGGCGTCCACCTGTTCGAGCAGGTATGGGAATTGTCCCACTTCGGATATGTCGATGGGGTGGGTCAATCCGGTCTGCTCCATAAATTCGCTCTTTTCCCGGTAAATGATGTTCTCTAGGGTATTGCTTGAAGGAATGAATTCAACGATTTTGGCCATGATGTCGCGACGGCCGAACTCCTTTGCCGCAGCGATTCGGTGGTTGCCGTCCAGGACGTAGTACTCATCCTTGATCTTGTAAAGCTTGACCGGCGGCAGGGATTTTCCTTCCCGCATGGCCTGCTTGACACTGATAAGGCGGTCCGGTGGCACGTGATCCTTGATCTTGAACTGGCTGTCGAAGTCATGGTAGCGTCCCACACTGCCAACGATCTGCTCCAGGGGCACGCTGCAGATGCCCCGGTCGATGTGGTCGAATGCGCCTTCGCACTCCTGGTTCTCCCGGAAGCACTTGGCTTCGCTATAGCGGTTGCCGCGCCACAGTTTCTTGATTAGACCGGCCAGGCTACTCATGGTCCACCTCCAGAACATGGAAGGCAAAGGTGTTGATTACACGCGTATTGCCCACCAGGGTCACCCGCTGGGACGGATTCGTGAAGTGGGCATGAATGTGGCCATGCATAAAATAGCGTGGTTTAAATCGGCTGATGAGCTTTAAAAAGCTGTCGAAGCCCCTGTGGCAGCGGTCTTCCGCATCTTGAACATGCCTGGGCGGTGCGTGGGAAATCACCATATCCACCCCACCTGCGAACCACAGCCCCGGCATCATGCGCCAGATCATCTGGCGCATCTGGTAGTCCCGGTACTGAATCGGCCCACCGTTGTACCAGCGTGATCCCTCCAGTCCCATAATACGAAGCCCCTTGAAGGTAATCCGCCGCTGGTGAATGTTCACACAACCCACAGGCGGGGTGCTTTTGTAGCGGATGTCGTGGTTACCCCGCACGTAATAGAGCGGGGCATCCAGCTGCTCACGGATGGATGAAAGATATTCCGGCGGCAAATCACCGCAGCTCAGTACCAATTCAACACCATCGAATGAACGGGCGTCAAACCGTTCGGACAATTCAGGAACCACTATATCAGAGATACCGAGAACCCTCATGGACACTTATTTACCCTTTTCATTGTCAGTTGTAAACGTCTCTTGACGCAGCCGCAACCTATCGACCATATTTATCGTGATTGCAATCACGTTTATTCCGTCACCGGCAAGGAGGACACCCATGCACCGAAAAGGCCTCACTGATTATGCAGCCCTGGACAGACCCGATGTACTGATGCTTCTCTTCCATCCGCGCAAAACACCCGGACCTGTAAATGGCAAGGGACGTTTCCAGGAGATCCTGATCCCGGTGGAGGACGAGGTTCACATCGGTGCCCGGTTTCACATGACCCACGCCAAGGGCCCCACCATTCTCTTTTTTCACGGCAATGGCGAGATCGTTTCCGACTACGACGATATCGGTCCACTGTTCAACCGGCTGGGCATCAACTTCATGGCCGTGGATTACCGGGGCTATGGCTGTTCCGACGGCACCCCGACCGTGACCACCATGATGGCTGACTGCCATCGAATCCTTGATTTTGCCGAAAAATGGAAAACGGATAACCGGTTTGCCGGTCCAATGATCGTAATGGGCAGATCCTTAGGAAGCGCCTCTGCCCTGGAGCTGGCTGAAACAAGCGGCGAACGGATAGACGGGCTGATTATCGAAAGCGGATTTGCATGGGCAGGACCGCTGCTGCGGCTGTTAGGCGTGGACCCGGAGCGCATCGGATTCGATGAAGCCAGTGGATTTGCCAATGTGGACAAAATCAAAACCTTCACCAAACCGACCGTGATCATTCACGCCGAGTTTGACCATATCATTCCCTTTAGCGATGGCGAGGCGCTTTTCGAGGCCAGTGGTGCCGCGGACAAGCTTCTGGTCAAGGTGCCAGGCGCCAACCACAACGATATCTTCATGCGCGGCCTCGATCGCTACCTGGAAGCAGTTTCCGGCCTGGCGGAAAAGCTCTCCAGCGTATGATATGAATTAAATGGTTCCATGGAATTCAGGTCCGGGTGTTCCCGCTTTCACCCGGACCTGATCTTTTGAAAATCTTTCCATCACGCCACGGTTTCTTTCACCTGGAGGCTCTCCAGCCGGATCATGGCTGCCTGGCTGACGCCTGGATCGTCATCGACTTCGGCGATCTGCGCCAGCAGTTTGATGTCCTTGAGCCGTTCCACCGCCCGTTTGCGCACCTCGGGATTGGAATTCTGCCAGCGCGGAACGAAAATATCGGAAAATTTCATGGTGTTCCTCCTTGCGTTGAGGCGTTGTATCAGGATGTCTCCGTCCTACCGCGTGCCGGCACGCAGCGCGCATATGCACGCCAATCCAGCCAGCGGGTCAGCGGGACAGTTCCCTTGCCGACAAAACGCTCCCGGAAACCGTGGCTGCCTTCCGGGAGCCGGGTAGGCACATCTTTATAATTGTTTTCATTGCCGACATCCTTGAGTGAACCATCGTCGACGAAGGTCAACCAGCAGGTCACGGGAAAGAAGAATCAGCGGGGGGCAGGAGCAGACGCGTGCAGTATGATTAAATTAGCAGGCCGGTGTCTCTATCAACTAATTACTTTAAAATTTTAAGGAGATTTTTCGCAGCTGTCAAGGCATGTTTTGATGGATCGTTCCAATCATCATACGGATAACCCCGGTATCTTTGACAAGGGTTTTTCGATTGCCATGAGGCAGGTGCGCAGGTTGGCGCCCTTGCGGGTCAACCCCAATTTCTTAGTTAGTGTCCATTTCATAAACGGTTTCCGGCAGCAGTTCCGCCAGTTCGCGAAATTGCTGTTTGTTTTCCGTGCACTTGGCCATAACATGCTTTCGTCAGATGTTCTGATCCAAGTATTTACCGGCAAGCCTCAGGTACTGCTCAACCGACCGCTCAAATCGGTCCATGGGCAGGTCGGTCAGTTCCTTTTTCACTACGGCCGGTGTACCGGCCACCAGTTGCCGAGGACCCACCCGTGCACCTTCCCGGACCACGGCACCGGCAGCAACCACGGTCTGTTCCATCACATGGGCATCATTGAGCACGATGGCACCGATACCCACCAGGCTGCCGGCGTCGATGGTGCATCCGTGGACCACTGCGTTGTGTCCCACGGTGACATGGTGACCGATAATGGCCGGTTTGCCGAAATCGGTATGAACCGTGCAATTGTCCTGGATGTTCGTGTGGGAGCCGATGTTAATCGGCGCCATGTCTCCCCGCAGCACCGTATTGAACCAGATGCTGGCATGGTCACCAATCGTGACATCGCCGATCACGACAGCCGTGGGTGCGATAAAGACATTTTTTCCGATGGTGGGTACGGTTCGGTTGTATTCGATAATCATGCTTGGTTCTTCACTCCTGTGCACCGGCATCTGGTTATTGGAAAATTCTGTCGACACCGACAAGTGTTTACCACCTTACCGTTGAACCTGCCGGTTTCGCAAGTAGAAAGCGCTTTTCAGGAATCAACTGATTTCGTTGCCCTTCTTAAAGTTCTTGCGGCGGCGGCCGAAAACAGGTTAGGATTTGACTAACACCAAACATGCCGGACTTTTATACAAGCCATCGTTAACCATGACATCGGATAAAGCATCACCTTCCCGGATACCGGACGCCGGTTTAAAGTCTCTGGCTGACGCCAACTGTATCGTTTTACGCCTGGATGGCAAAGGACGGATAATTTCTCTCAACCCCTTCGGTTTGAATTTTTTCGGCTACCGGGAGCCGGAGATTTTAGGTAAACCTGCCGTGGGAACCATCATCCCGGAAAGAGACGCGACCGGCAACAATTTAAAGGCGATGATCGACGAGTTGTTGCGCCGACCTGACGACTATTCTCACCAAATCAATGAAAACCGTCGTAAAAACGGCGACCGCATCTGGGTGGCCTGGTCTAACCGGGCCTTTCGGGACGAAACCGGCAAGGTCAACGAGCTTTTATGCGTCGGCAACGACATCTCCGATCGAAAGGCCTTCGAGGCGGTATTGGAAGAGGCCAGGCTTCAGTTGACCGCTACGGTCCAGGAACAGAACACGCGTCTGCAGGAAGCCAATATACGCCTGAGAAAGGAGGCGGAGCAGCGAAAGGAAACCCAGCAGGCGCTTGAGGAAAGCCGAGACCGCTACCGACTGTTCTCTAAAGCCTCCACCGAGGGAATCCTGTTTCACGACAACGGTGTATTAATCGAGTTCAATGACGCCTTTGCCGATCTGGTTGAGTGCCCGCGCGATCAGTTGATCGGTGTCGACATCTTCAGTCAATTTGTTTCAACCGGGGACAGGAGGCAGGTTCAACAAATAATCACTTCCAGCGATGACCGCATTCATGAAATCTCGGTCCGCTCAGCCACGGGGCGGACGTTTCCCGCAGAATTGCGCTCACGCATCGGTGAGCTTGCCGGCCGGCCGTGCCGGGTGGTCACCGTGAGGGACATCACCCACCGCAAAAAAACGGAGCGCCAGCTGATCCAGTCCCAGAAGATGGAGGCGGTGGGCACCCTGGCCGGCGGCATCGCCCATGACTTCAACAACATGTTGGCGGGCATTCAAGGCAACGTGGAGATCATCCGCCACCAGATATCCCCCCAAAGCTCGCACCAGAAACGCCTGTCCATCATCAGCCAGATTGTACAACGGGGCGCCAAACTTTCCGGCCAACTGCTTGGCTACGCGCGGGGCGGGCAGACGGAATTAAGCGAAATTGACCTGAATGGCCTGGTTGAAGACACCCTTGAGATGTTTGGCCACGCCCATGGGCAAATCTCCATTGAAACCCGCCTCAGCCAAGACACACCCAGTGTCAGTGGAGACCGTACCCAGATTGAGCAAGTGTTGTTGAACCTGATTATCAATGCCGTGCATGCCATGCCCACAGGTGGTCATCTTGTCATCGAAACCCATGCCACGATACTCGGTGCCAAGGAGAAACGAGATTACGAGATTATTCCAGGCCGCTATGCCATGTTCTCGGTGCAAGACACCGGCCACGGTATGGATCAGGAGACCCAGAAGCAGATTTTCGAACCTTTTTTCACGACCAAGGCACTGGGTCAAGGTACCGGGCTCGGGCTGGCTTCCACCTACGGCATCGTCAAGAACCACAAAGGGTATATCGAAGTCTTCAGTAAACCGGACACTGGATCCAAGTTCAACGTGCTGCTGCCGGCCTCCGACAGCACCGGTGCGACTGTCGGCATACATGATGCCATGACGGAAAAAGGGTCCGAAACCATACTGGTCGTGGATGACGAACCGGATTTTCTGGATGTGTGTCGAGAGTTGCTTATTCTTCTTGGGTACGCTGTCATCACCGCCGTCGACAGTGATGAGGCCATCACCCGTTTCGAGGAACAGGTCGGAAAGGTCAAATTAGTGATCGTGGACATGATCATGCCCGGAGCTGCCGTTGATGGAACGATCCGCCGGTTTAAAGAGATAGATCCGACCGTCCCCGTGCTGCTCGCCAGCGGATACAGTCAGAACGGAGAGGCCGCCCGGAAACTGATGCAGGTCTGCAACGGGTTCATCCAAAAGCCCTTCCGCCTCGCCTCCCTGTCAAAAAAGATCAGAGAACTGATGGGAACCGCGCAAGATGAAAATCCATGACATCGGTGGCGAGTTCGCCCTGATCGACAGACTGGCCCGACAATCCTCGGTCATCCATCCCGACCTAGTGGCCGGCATTGGCGATGACGCCGCCGTCATCGGCGGATCGTTCCCGAATGGTGATTATCTGCTCGTCACCACGGACATGCTGGTGGATTCGAGCCACTTCAGGCGCGACTGGGCCACGCCGGTACAAGTCGGAATCAAATCGGTCGCCTGCAATGTCAGCGACATTGCCGCCATGGGCGGCACGCCCACGTTCATGTTTGTCTCACTGGCCCTGACAGCAGACACAGATGTGGCCTGGGTCGAAACGCTCTACAGGGGAATGGCCGAGGCCTGCCGACGCTACGGCGTGGTGCTTGCCGGGGGTGATACCACCCACGGTGAGGTGACCACCATCAGCATCACCCTGCTGGGTCGAGTATCGCCGGAGAATCTTCGCCTGAGAAGTCATGCCAGCCCCGGAGAACTGCTTTGCGTCACCGGGCCCCTTGGAGGTTCCGCCGCCGGCCTGGCCATGCTGATGGCCGGACTGGAGCCCCCCAACGAATTAAGGGAAAAGCACCTGGCCCCCGGTTGCCGGTTGGATGTCTCCCCGGTGATTGCCCCAGTTGCCCGGGCCATGATCGACATCAGCGACGGCCTGGCTGCCGAGGTAAACCATATCTGCGATCAAAGCGGCACCGGTGCCGAGATCATCGTCGCGGACATACCGATTGATCCGGCCGTTCGCGACGCCGCCCGGCTGACCGGAAAGGACCCGATTGAGTTTTCAAAGTCGGAAGGTGAGGATTTCGAACTGCTCTTTTCCAATACAACGAAAAAAAATCGACTCCTAGAAGAAAAGGGTATTTCGGTTAAACCGGTCGGAAGGGTAACCGAAGCGTCATCAAAGCGCATCCTCAAACT
>JAQYWF010000019.1 GCA_030145105.1 Desulfosarcina sp. | reverse complement strand
TTCGTCGGGTCCGAGTTTTGCCTCCGGCTTCCTCCAGACCTTGCCTCGCGACAACGCCCTTGCCTTCAGCTAACAGTTCCGACCACTACGGCCTGTAAGGGACTTGCACCCTCAAGATTTACGTCATGCCTGGCACACTAAAAAAGAAGGGCCCCGGTCGAGGCCCTTCGCATTGGTTACTACCGCTGTGGTGGTGTGTAAGATAATAAGTGATAGTATTGCCGCCCTGTCATAGGGCATCTCAAACATGTCTTGTAAGCGTTAACGGGTTCAGCGTTCACCGTTATGGGTTTTCTTTCTATCGGTTGACCTTAAACCAAATCACTATTTTTTTGACCAGTGCTGAACTTTATTGTGCAAAGGGGTGCAATAGGATTTACCACTTCGGTCAAAGCAGCAGTTGTTCATGAAGTATCTCATCAATGCCATCGTCTGTTCGAATCCAGTCATGATACCACCTCTCCGGTATATTGATTGCCTGATACCATTTAACCATTCGTTCCTATCTTAAAAAACCCGGAGAAATTTGCAATGTGAGTCGATTGGTCGCATGGTGACAGGTTCAACCTACCCATGAACGGATCTTTTGAGGAGATTTGGTTATCCAGCCTGTCCATGACGAATTTCAAGTGCGTGACAAATAACCCTCCCCGCGGCATGCCACACGAAATGTCCTGAGGCTAACGGCAGGGCTGTGCAGCGCCTCGCCGCCCCGGTGTCCGGTATCTCTGATTCGCTAAAGACAAGCAACGGGGAATGTGCCCGCTGTCGCGGTTCAAAGAATCGGCACGCAGGCCGCCGTCTCGTAACACGGTGCTGTCACATGTGGCGCACTGGACCCGTCGTTGCTATGGGACAATCCCGCACGCTTTCCGGGGTCCGCCGCCACCCAGGGGTTCAGGGTTGTCCGAAAAGTTGTCTCCACCAGCATGAACCATCAGGCTCCGCCCCTTGAGGTCGGCCACCTTCAACCGCGGGGCCAGAACCGGCAGGCTCGATCCGCCGTTTGCGTCGATGTAGAGCGGGGGCAGGTCTCCAAGATGGCCGTTGCCGTATGGGCCTTCATGCCGGCCGGACCCGGCCGGGTCAAAATGCCCGCCGGCAGCCAATCCCGGCACCATCTTCCCGTCTTTTTGCTTGGGACCGCAGTCTGCATTCTCGTGCACGTGAAAGCCGTGCAACCCCTGCGTAAATCCGAGCAAATCCGGCGTAAACACTGCCCCGTATGGTGTATCCGTTACCGAAATGGTGCCGATGGCTTTGCCGGGACCGGTATCGGTTGCGAAAAACATGCTGACCGTCACCTCATCGGCCAAGGCCGAACTCGAAATAAGCAATAAACCTGCAAATAGGATTAAAAACCGTTTCATGGATGTCTTTCTCCTTTCTGTCGGAGGAAACCTTGAAAACCTATGGAATGATCCGCCGGAACCGTCCGGGACGAAACACCAATCGATGCATAAGGTAATCATATAGAACAAAACATAATACATCCTCACCAAATAAAAAGAGACAGTCAAATTCGACCTACTGAGCCCTTTACCATGCCTGCCATGGCCATGTGGTCCGAGAGTGATTATCGTCTGAAACAGGCCGATCGGATTGAATCCTCCCCGCGCGAACCGCGGGAAATGTTCTCGCTTTCGCGGTTCAATCCACCCAGGCCGGCGGGGTTTTCACGATGAATGCACCGGGACACAGAAAAACCGGAAACGGCGGGCAGCCGGTCATGGACGTGCTCATGCGACAGACCATGGCCGTGAACCCCCATGAGTTGCGGGCGCTTTGCTGGGCGTTCAGCTATTTTTTCGCCTTGTTGTGCAGTTACTACATCATCCGCCCCATGCGCGACGAGATGGGCATTGCCGGCGGCGTGGAACATCTGCAGTGGATGTTCAGCGGCACTTTTTTGGCCATGCTGGCGGTCGTTCCCGTTTTCGGCTGGGTAACCAGGCGATGGGTCACCAGACAGTTCCTGCCTCGCATGTACTACTTCTTCATTGCCAACATTCTGATTTTTTACGTGCTTTTTCAATCGAACCTGACCCATGCCTATGTGGCTCGCGCCTTTTTTATCTGGGTCAGCGTATTCAACCTGTTCATCGTATCGATATTCTGGAGTTTCATGGCCGACACCTTCTCCAACGAGCAGGCCAAACGCCTGTACGGGGTTATTGCCGCCGGCGGCACCGCCGGAGCGCTTGCCGGACCGCTGCTGGCCGCAACCCTCGTGGTCCATATGGGGCCAGTCAACCTGCTGCCGGTTTCGGCCGCCTTGCTGGCCTGGACAATGGTGTGCATCCATCGGCTTATCGCCTGGAAGCATGCCACCGTCGCCGTCAACCCCGCTGCCGGTGCCGCCCTGGGTATCGCCGCGACGGACCGGACCGCCGAAAATGCCATGGGAGGCAGTATCTTTGCCGGCGTCGGTCTGGTCTTGCGTTCTTCGTATCTGGCAGGGATCTGCCTGTTGATTTTGCTGTTCTCTTCTCTGGCCACTTTTTTATACTTCCAACAAGCCCAGATCGTGCGCGACAGCTTTGATGATCCGGCCACGCGAACCGCCGTTTTTGCAGCCATGGATTTCAGTGTTAATGCGATCACCTTGCTAATTCAGGTTTTCCTCACCGGTAGGATCATCAGAAGGATTGGGATGGGTTGGACCCTGGCATCGATTCCGTTGCTGCTGATGATTGGTTTTCTGGCATTGGGCGTTGCGCCAGTGTTGGCGGTGATTGTGGTTGTGCAGGTGTTGCGCCGGGCAGGCAACTACGCGGTCATGCGGCCTGCGCGCGAAATGCTCTATGTGGTGGTCAGCAGAGAAGAAAAATACAAAGCCAAAAATTTCATCGATACCGTTGTATACCGGGGCGGCGATGCTGTCAGTGCCTGGGTTTACGCCGGTCTGCAAGGCGCCGGTCTGGCAGCGTCCCGGATTGCTTTGCTCGCGGTACCGCTGGCCGGTATCTGGGCCTTGATTTCATTCAAGCTGGGCAGACGCCAGGAGCGAATGGCCAAGGCAGCGACCAGCCCGCCGCATGACCCAAAAAGGAGGAATCCATAATGATTGATTCAAATATCAAAATGACGCGTCGTTCGTTTTTAGGGACGGTCGGCACACTGACGTCGGCCATGCTGCTGGCACCCCGGCGCCTGCCGGCCAAAGAAAGCCGCCTTTTGTTGCGTCCGATTCCATCCAGCGGTGAGCGGTTGCCCGTGATGGGAATGGGGACCTCACGCACCTTCGATGTCCAGGGCGATTCGGCGGCCATGGGACAACTGGCGCAGGTGCTGGCGACATTCTTCGACAACGGCGGCCGGTTGATAGATTCCTCGCCCATGTATGGCTCGGCAGAAAGCGTGGTCGGCAAACTGCTGGGATTGGAACGGGGAAAAAGTCGCCTGTTTGCCGCAACCAAGGTGTGGACCGATGGACGGACGGATGGCATCGCTCAAATGGAGCGGTCCATGCAGCGGCTGGGAGTCGATGTCATCGATTTGATGCAGATCCACAACCTGAGGGACTGGGAAACCCATCTGCCGGTTCTTGGGGAGTGGAAGCAAAAGGGCAGGATCCGCTATATCGGCATCACCACTTCACACGGACGCGATCATGAAGCATTGGCTAAGATCCTTCAAACCGAAACGCTGGATTTTGTCCAGTTCAGCTACAACATCGCCGACCGCACCGCTGACGAACGGCTGCTGCCGCTTGCCGCTGACCACGGCGTCGCCGTCTTGATCAATCGCCCCTTCCAGCGCGGCAGCCTGTTTAAAAAAACCCAGGGCCAGGGGCTGCCGGCGTGGAGCGCCGAATTCGATTGTCACAGCTGGGCCCAATTCTTTCTGAAATTTATCATCGCCCATCCGGATGTCACCTGCGTCATACCGGCGACTTCGAAGGTGAAACACATGGTAGACAACATGGCAGCAGGCGTTGGCCGCCTGCCAGATGCCGACCTACGCAGACGCATGGTCGCACATGTCGCCTCGCTATAAAACGGTTCAGGCCGTTGCGCCCTCCCCCGCCTGCTTAAAGGCCGACTTGGGGAAAAAACAATACGGACATTCATCCGGCGCGTCATCACCGTAATGGACATAACCGCAGATGCGACAACGCCAGGCCGGTTCCATCGCATCGGCACCCAAAGGGTCGGTTTCACGATGCAGGGGGAGATCCTCCAGTGCCGGCATGACGGGTTGGTACTGGCTCATCACGGTGCCGGCGATGATCACGCGCTGGACCTCACTGGTGCCTTCGTAAATGCGCAGAAGGCGCACATCACGCAGCAGTTTTTCGACGGGATACATTTTGGTGTAGCCATAGCCGCCAAGGATCTGCAAGGCTTCATTGACGACTTCCAGGGCGACCTCGGAAGCGTATAATTTGGAGACGGATGCATTCAGGGTGGGATCCATATCCTGATCGGCCTCCCAGGCCGCCTTCAAGCTCAGCAGTCGAGCGGTTTCGACCTTCTGGTACATCTCGGCGATCTTGAACTGGATCGCCTGGAAATTGGCAATGGGCATGCCGAAGGCCTGCCGCTTCTTGGCGTAATCCATGGCATACTCCATGGCCGATCGAGCCGCACCCACACCAAAGGCACCGATAATGGGCCGTGTGCGTCCGAAGGTCTTCATGGCCAGGACAAAGCCTTCGCCCGGCGGCGCCAGCACGTTGGCCTTGGGTACGCGGACATTGTCGAAGTTGAGCCCCACGGTGTTCGAGCAGCGCTGTCCCATTTTGGGGATCGCGCGGCCGATGCGTACCCCAGGCCAGCTTTTTTCCACCAGAAACGCGCAGATCCCCTTGTGGCTCTGCTTGGGATCGACTGTAGCGAAGACCGACATGTAATCGGCCAATCCGCCGTTGGTGATCCAATATTTGGTTCCATTGAGGATGAAGTCCTCACCATCGGCTTTGGCCCGGCAGCGGATGCCAGCCACATCCGACCCCATCAACGGTTCGGAGGTGGCAAAACAGATCTTTTTGAAGTCGTTTAGAATACGCGGCAGATAGCGTTTGCGGATCTCCTCGTTTTCCGACAGCAGCACCGGCTCCATTCCCAGGGAGTTGTCGAAAATCGATGTGGCCAGGCCGGGGCAGGCAGCCGCCAACTCTTCCGTGAGGATGGCGGCTTCGACCAGACCCAGTCCCTGCCCTCCATAGGCTTTGGGAATATCCAGGTTCATGATCCCGGCATCGTAGGCTTTGCGGATCACCGGCAGCGGGATGTCGTCCTTTTCGTCGTAGTACCAGGCCACCGGCAGCACTTCCTTCAGCGCAAATTCGCGGGCTTTCTGCTGCAGCGCCAGCTGTTCCGGTGTGAGCGTAAAATCCAACATGCGTCCCCCTTTCTCGAGTGGATCGATATATCTGGTTAGCGTCTCGACCGTTTAATCAGCGGTGCTGGGATGGCCGGTTGGCAGGTCGCGAAAACGGAATCGCCGACAAGATGGCCATAGCCAACCATCGCATGCCTGATTTCGGGTTGCAAGTGGCGCAAGCGACGAACGTCTCGCCTGACCTGCGGCAGGGGGATTGAAAAGGGCGCCCGTAACGCAGCCGTCTTTTATGCGGATTGATATGCAGCGAGTCTGGGCTAACGGAAAACCGCGCCGATAAAACAGCCACCACCGCCACCACCGCTGCTGCTGCTTGGCGGGGCCTGGGTTTCGCTGCTGTCTGCCGGCACGGTTTCAAAGCTGCGGTCGTTGCCGTTGATGGTGTCTGTGTCTGTAACAACGACCAGCCTGAAATGGTATAAAGTGTCCGGGGATAGCGCGGACACGGCAATGGTGATGGGTTGATTGGCCGTGGTTGAGAAAACATCGGAGATATCACCGTACTGGGTTGTTGGACCGTATTCGAAATAGTAGTCCACATCCTGGCCGTTGGCGTTCACGGTGCCGTTGAGCTGCGCGGTGTGCGGTGAAATGCCCGAAGCGGACCCGGTGATGGCTTCGGCATCTCCCGGCTCACCGTTGATATATACGAGATCCAGCAGCAGGCTCTGGCTGTCCACGAAAACCGTCCGGATCGTCTCACCGCTTATCCCCGGTCCGCTGAAACTCACCGTATAGGTGCCGGCTTCGAGTATGGGCATGGCGTACCCGCCGCTGTCAGCCGTCACCGCGTGATAGGCGCCCCAATCCGGCCGCACCGAGATTCCGCCCATGCCTTCCCCTGGATCGTACTGGTCGTTGTCGTTCAGATCACGCCAGGCCGTTCCGACCAGAAAACGGTTGAAATGATCGGTCTGCGATGTGTTGGCACTGCAATAGTTACCGGTTGTCACGAAAGGGCCCACGCCCGTGACCGGATCGGCCTCGGCCACCACCGCCATGCCGACATTGGTATAATCCCCATCGATGGACATGATCGCCTTTCGATGACCGCGGCCGGGCTGCATACCGGTGGGGTCGCCCCCGCCCCAATCGATATTGAAACCGGCATGCCCGTGGATGCCGCTGCGGGTATAGGAAAAAACATTGCCGCGGTAGGACTGGTAAACGAACCCGGCGTCCACCACGCGGTTGAGTTGATCGGTGTGGTTCTGGCTGTCAGTGGTGACGAGATAATCCGAGTGCGCCCTGGCGGCCTGGTACAAGCGCACATCGAAGGCTGCCGGCGGTTTGGCCTGGATTGCGGCAAATTCCGCCTGGAGTAGATCCAGGTCAACAACAAAGTAGGACCTGGCGCCGGCCACATCCGGATCTTCCATGGTGGCCAACCATATACCCTCCCGGGTGGGATCGGTGCGGGCCCGGTTCATCAGCCAGGTCATCTGCTGTTCGATGCCGTCCGGATGCTGGTTGTCGGCTGTTTTATGGAAGGTCCATTCCGTATCGGATGAGGCCGGTTCGGCCAAGGCGCGCAATAGGGTTTTTTCAACGGGCGGTTGAACCGCGGCAGGTGGATCAGGTTCCGGCAAGTGCCCATCCAGCCATTGGGCAGTGGCCGTCAATACGACGGTGAACAAACCTGTGAACACAAGTGTGCAGAAAACAAGACTGCGAAAACAATTTCGAGGCTGGCGCATGATGCTCCTTTTTGACAATGCGGTTGTCGGCCCCCGCTGAACATACCGCCCGTTAACCCGTCGCCGTAATTTCTCAACCACCTGTTCTCAAGCACTATAAAAATAGTAATGGTCGCCTCGCCAACGCCGGTTTGGCCGCGTCATTAAGTGGTTGCGGAGCCGAACGTGCCTGCGTCGATGCGGGTGACACGGGGTCAAGCAATTTTTCCTTCAAGGAGCGTGCCATTTTATCGGAAGGCGGCTTTAGGCGTATTATTATCTGAGGAACGACAGGGTGCCCTTAATCCCCACGGCCACTACTGCGGACGTGAAGTTCGGTCTCCGAAGAAAAACTGCAGATGTGCATGCGATACTTTTGGAAAATCGGTTGAAGAAGCACAAAAAAAGCCCGCCAACCCACTTACCGAATGCTCGTTAAGTCGCGTAAGCGGGCCTGGCATGGCTGTCCTGGAAGGTTTGCCTCGATGGGTGTTCAGGCCGGGGGCATCATTGGTTCGGCGCAACGGGGATGACGGTCACCGGAGCAGGAGAGTGCTTGAGTACCTTTTCGGCCACACTGCCGAAACGGAAGTTGCCTTTCTCGCCATGGCTGGCCATGACCACTATATCCATTTTCTCTTTTTCTATGAGCTTCAGGATCTCCTTGGCAGCATCACCGACCGCCACATGCTTGATGTAGAGCGGACAGCCGTCGAGATACTTCTCGCAGATCTGGCCCAACCGGGTGGTTGCCGTCTTGCTGGCATGCGCCATGAGTTCCTTGACACGCTTTTCCTCAAACGCGCCATACCAGCCGTCATGGTGAGCGATATCTTCAATCACGTATAGCACGTGGATTTCTGCGCCGTATTTTTCGGTGAGCGATTTAACGTGTGGCAGGGCGCTTTCAGATATTGCGGAAAAGTCTGTCGGCCATAGTATCTTTCTCACGTCCATGATTGAACCTCCTTTGTTGTTCAGGCTTGATTTGGATGTCATCGAATATAGGGTCTGATGGAAGGTTTCGTCAAGCGGTTCATTGGGGTATGGGTATCGAACGTGACAGCGTCGGAAGTCGCTTGTTGTGCGACGCGAACCATCTGTTTTAAACTGTGGTTTGACCCTTGCTCAGGATTGATTAGCTTATGGGTGTCGGCGGTAGGGTCCAATGCAAAGGCAAGGTTCGCTTGATGTGTGATGCGGGTGAGGTGAACGTTGACCATTGCATCATTTACGTGACACGTTTAGGAGGATGAAATATGATGCTGAAACAGAAATTTCTTACAGCTGGCCTGGTGCTTCTGCTTTTGGCCGTCACCGCCGCTGCAGCCGAGCCTGACCGTCTTGTCGAACAGATCGGCACCGGTGGCCATGTGCTGATGATCCGCCATGCCAACGCCCCGGGAAACGGAGATCCTGACCATTTTCGGATCGGTGATTGCGCCACACAACGAAATCTGGACGACCGGGGCCGCTCCCAGGCCCGGCGCATCGGCCAATGGCTGCGCAGCCGGGGTATCGCGTCGGCCCGGGTCTACGCCAGCCAGTGGTGCCGCTGCCTCGAGACGGCCGCACTCATCGGTCTCGGACCGGTTGCCGAGTTGCCGGCCCTGAATTCCTTTTACGAACGACCCCGGGATCGCGCGCCCAACCTTGCCACCCTGCGTTCGTTCCTGGTCAAACAACCTGCAGACGGACCGCTGATCGTCCTAGTAACCCATTTCGTGACCATATCCGCCATCACCGGCGAGGGTGTGTCCTCCGGCGAGGGAGTGGTGATGCGCCTGAAAGGCGCTGACGGAGCCGAGGTCCGCGGGCGGTTGGATTTTGAGTTCTGAGGACTGATACCCTTTTTGTCGATGCCGACGCCCTCCCGGCCTTGCATCCATCAACGCCGACGGTTCGTTCAGACGCCATCCCGGAGAAACGCCAGGAGCGCCTCCGGATCCGGGTGGTCGGCGGGATCTTTTGCATAATGGCTGAAGCGGATACGGCCGCCGCGGTCGATGATGAAAACTCCGGGCAGCTGACGGACATCGCCTTTGGGGATGCCTATGGTGTGGCCCCTTGCCATGGCCGACAAGCCCTTTACAGCCATACTTACAGACAACAGGCCGCCTAAGGAAGCCTGCTTGAGATGGAAGGCCTTGAAGAGCCGCTTCTCCGGATCGGCAATCATGGTAAAAGGAACCCGAAACTGGTCTTTGAAGGCCGCGGTTTCCTCCGGTGTTCCCAGCCCGACGAGCACCACTCGGGCATCGAGCCGCTTAAATCCGTCTGCTTTCTGGCGCAACTGCGCCACCTGATCTCGGCAGAAGGGTCACCCGTAATGGCGCAGGAAAACCAGCACCAGCGGTCCGCTTTGCCAAAAGCGGCTGAGTCGCGTGGCTGTGTTATCCCACAGCACTACCTCCTGATCCCTGACTTTCGTTACATCTTTAGGCATCGTGAATCTCTCCTCACTTGTTAGTGAATCCCAACCCGCGTGACCAGGCGTTGGTTTGCTGCGGATGGGCGTATTAACCGGTTGTTTAATCGGATGATACCCGCGCTTGCCATCGATGACGCCCCGAATACCGCCTTTTGGGTTTTCCGTGTCGCCATCACGCCGCGGAATCAGATGAATGTGGGCATGAAACACGGTCTGCCCGGCCGATGCGCCGATGTTCGTCCCGAGATTGAACCCGGTGACCAAAGGATCTCGTTGCCTAATCTTATTGACGAGGGAACGGATCAGCGTTTCGCTGTCGCGGATTTCCGGGTTGGTCAGGAAAAGCCAGTCGGCCGTATGCCGCAAGGGAGCGATCAACAGGTGGCCATCGGTCACCGGGTAGCCATCGTTGAAGGCGGCCACCGTACCGAGCGTCTCCACAGCCTTTCCCTCCCTGATCCATCGGCAAAACAGGCAGCTTGAACCGCTGTTATCCGGATATTCCTTCGCTTCCTGCATCTCTTCTCCTCCATGGAATGCCTGCCGGCGAGCAGGAAAAAGAAGTTTTCCTGCTCAACCTGAGATTTCACAGCAACCACCAAACCGTTGTCCGTCAAATAGGCGATAAACCATTGACAGGTTCCACCATCTTACCCTAAAAATTGACATGAGCCAATCACACGATACCATTCCGTTGCCGCCGGGCCCCGAAGCGATTCTCCGACGCACTTATCTCTGACACAGCGCCACACAAGGTTTCCGACAGCATGACGCCATTAAATGGATGGGGCGGACTTTTTAATTTAGGTTTGACATAACCCTCGGCGACGATCACCATGCCCCAACCCCATGTTATCGAACCGGTTGGGCCGGGCCGGCCACGTCGGAAACGGAACTGACCCTGGGGGGAAATAACGAAATCTGCATGGGCGGGCGACACGTGTTCATGGGCTATTACAAAAACGAAGCGGCCATCCGTGAAACGATCGATGCGCATGGCTGGCTTCATTCCGGCGATGTCGGTGAGATCGAAGGGGCGGGTTTTCTGAAAGTAACCGACCAGGGCCTTCCAGGCAAAATGGAGGTCCCTTGATCCAGTTGGCTGCGACCTGAAAAAGGGGTTGACAAATAGGAATCAATCCTATTTAAGAGCCACATGCAAAACAAAGAGATCGCCCGACGTGTGCGGCTTTTTATCGAAACCTGCCGCCGTCACCAGTTGAAAATCACCCCCCAGCGCGTTGGCATTTACCGGGTTCTCATTCAATCGCAGCGGCATCCCACCGCGGACCTGGTGTTCAGGGTGGTCAAAAAAGAGTTCCCGAACATCTCTTTTGATACGGTCAACCGCACGCTGTCAACCTTTGCCGAGATCGGCGTACTGGACGTGGTGGAGACCTTCGGCGGGCCCAAACGCTTCGACCCCGACATCACGGACCACCACCACCTGCACTGCATGGCCTGCGGCAGGATCATTGATTTCGAATATGAAGGCTACGCCCGCCTGGAAGTGCCGAAAGCGATCGCCACCACGTTTAAGGTGATCAGCAGACGGGTCGTCCTCAAAGGCCTTTGTGATACGTGTACCGCAAAGCAACAAATGTTCTGAACGCCGCCGTATAGGTACGAGCGGAAGGCCGGACATCTTTTTTAACACCTAACCCATCCATCAACCAGCAAGGAGGAAAAAATGAGCAAGACCACCGAAAATCTTAAAGCGGCCTTTGCCGGCGAATCCCAGGCCCGCAACAAGTACACGTTTTTTGCCAAGGTTGCCCGGAAAGAAGGCTATCACTACATTGCCAAAATTTTCGAGGAGACGGCCTTCAACGAAATGCAACATGCCAAGGACCACCTGAAACTGCTGGGCGGTATCGGCGACACCCTGACCAATTTGAAGGAAGCCATGGGCGGGGAAGACTACGAGGTGGAGAGCATGTACCCGCAGTTCGCCAAGGAGGCGGAGGAAGAGGGCCAGACCCAGGCGAAAATCGCCTTCGAACAGGTGGCCAAGATCGAAGCCCATCATCGTGCACGCTACAAGAAAATTATTGAGATGGTCGAAGCCGGAACCGCGTACAAACGCGAGCAGCCGATCAAGTGGAAGTGCGGCGTCTGCGGCTATATCGTCGAAGGCACCGAACCGCCGCCCATGTGCCCTTCCTGTAAGCATTCCAAAGAACACTACGAGCCGGCCAACATGGATTTCTGATTACCGGTTCACCTTGTGCCGTGAAACCCTTAAAAACCGGGCGGCGCCAGCTAACCATTGGACGGCGCTACCCGGTATCACCTCAACCAGCAGCCTGCCGGCGGGCATCATCGATATCAACCCTAACGTCGTCCGCCCGCAGGGTCGCCAGGTTCACCCCCACTCGGCGGCCAGTGCCGCCACATGACGGGCAATGGCGGGACTGGCGGTAAGCCCGGGGGATTCGATACCGATCAGGTTGATCACGCCGGGAAATCCCTTTGACGACTCCTCTGTGATAATAAAATCCCTGGCCGTATCTCCGGGCTTTTGCAGCTTGGGCCGGATCCCGGTCATTTCCGGATGCAACTGGTCAATCGCGATACCGGGGAGATAACGACAGGCAGCCTCGTAAAACGACTGCCGGGCCTGCGGATTCACCGAATAATCAAGCGTCCTGTCGGGCAGATAGGTCGCATTGGGTCCGAGTTTCACCCGGTCGCTCAGATCGATGGTGGCATGGACCCCCAAGCCCACGTGGTTCGCCTGGGGAACCGGATAGACCAGATGGCGAATGAACCCCTGGGGCACGTCGAGGCTGAAATATTCGCCTTTCCAGTAGTGCAGGCGATATCCGCATGCATCGATGTCAATCCCCAAGGAAGCGGCAATCCGGTCGGATTCGAGGCCGGCGCAATTGACGATCCAGCGCGATGCAAATGTGTCTGTCTGCCCGTCCGGGTAGACCACATGAACCCGGTAGCGACCGTCATCTTGTTTTTCCACCCGTGAAACCGTCGTATGCGGCACGAACTGGGCGCCGTTTTTATTGGCCCGGGCAGCATAGTGGCGCATCAGCCGATGGGAATGGACGATTCCGGTGGAAGAAGAAAAAAGAGCGGCACAAGCTTTCACATTGGGTTCCAGGGCCTTGATCTGCCTGGCACTCAACATCTCAAGCGGCTCCACCCCGTTATCGCGGGCGTGACCCTGAATCGTCGCCAGAATCGCTTCCTCATCTTTTTCGGTGGCCACGATCAGTTTGCCGCATCGGCGATGGGGAATCCGGTGCTGATCACACAGCCGGTACAATAACCGGTTGCCCTCGACGCAGAGTTCGGCCTTCAGGGAATCCCGAGCATAATATATACCGGCATGAATCACTTCACTGTTGCGGCTGGAGGTTTCCTGGCCAAATGTCTGGTTGCGTTCCAGGATCAATACCCCTTTACGGGTCCTGGACAGTTCCGCTGCCACGGCAAGGCCGACGACCCCGGCGCCTATGATTGTGGTTGTAATTTCCATTTGTACCCCTTGACGTCAGGTCGGCGGTCAAGCGCGGTCGTGATCGGTATCCGGCTTGGCCTGGGCCATGAATTTTAAGTAACTGTCGATCACATGCCCAGAATCGATGCGAAGGACATCGGCGTAGGCTTTTAGAAACTGTCTGACATAGATCTCAGCAGGAAGGTCTTCAAACTGGTTGGCCTCGATCCTTTTCAGAGAATCGCCGCTGATTTTGGTAACGGCATGGATTTCGGGGATGTCGATGCCGTATGCTTCTCTAAGCTGCTTCAACTCCAGTCCGGAGAGCATCTCTCTGGACAGAATCGCTTCGATGCGTTGCCTGATCTCCGGCGTATCGGCTTTCTTTTGGACCCATTGGCTGAGGCGCTTTTCATTGGAGAGGGTCCGGGTGTCGCAATAGGCATCAGACTTTCTTTGGCCCTGCCTGGAAAAAAAAGCCGCATCCACCTGGCCGGTGTCGATGAGCATCTGATTGTAGGCGTTTCTTTTCTCTTCGTTGACCAGAGTGTCAAATGCCGTTTCAATGGCCTGCAGCAGACGTTCTCGCTGCTCATCGGAGAACAGCGAATAGGTGGCCACACTTTCCGCTTCATAGATGGCCAGTGAATCCCGGTAGGCATGCTTGATTTCATCTGCACGTGCATTGGCGGGGACCTGAAGGATCTGGTAATAATTTTCATTTTCAAATGTTTTCATAACGCCGGCTGCAATAAAGATGAGGCCGGCTGACCATTGGCGAGTAGCTCGGCAATCTGTTCTAATTCCATGGTGCTGGCGGTGGCCGGATAGTTTTTAACATACAGTTTTTTTGCGTAAATCGAATCGATCACACGCTCGTCAAAGGCGACCCCTCCCAAAAATTCGAACGGTGAATAAAAATGGCGGTTGCAAACGGTCTCTATTTTTTTTCCAAGACCCGCATCGGCGTTTTTGCGAAACTGGTTCAGGATCAATTTGAATTGAAACCTGCCGATACATGCTTTGAAAAAGCGCTCTTTTTCAGGATCGTATGTCGCCACGATATCCATGATGTCCCGAGAGGTCAGCGCATTGGACGCCGTGTCCAGAACCGCCGCTTTTGCCTGCGCATCAAAATCGTGCCGCTTGATCAGCTGTTTTATTTTTCTTAGATAGACTGCCTTGATAAACCGGAAGGTATTTTCAATGGAGGTGGGCTCGGGGGTGCACACAAAGACCCCCTTGTTGGAAGTCAGGAAAAAATCAAGGGTGTTGAAATTGGTCCCGGCGCCCAGATCAATGAGCACATAGTCAAAGGGAAGTTTTTTAATGGCATTGATCAACTTGATTTTTTGGGCATAAAACAGGTTGGCAATCTCCATGGAACAGGTGGAGGAGCTGATCAGAAAGAGATTGGTGACGGGAGTGGGGGCCGCTGTGCTGTCGAGCGTTTGCGCATGCTTGTTTAAAAAGCGGTTCAACCCGTCTTTGGGCGCCGGCATCCCCAGAAAAGTATGCAGATTGGACGCCCCCAGGTCCAGATCGATCAGGGCAACCGTCCTGCCGTGTCTGGCAAGTAGTGCCCCTAAACTGGCGGCGACAAAGCTTTTGCCGACCCCGCCTTTGCCACCCCCGATTGGATAGATCTTCGGCATCGGTTCAATATTCCCAACTTTCTCCACGGAAGCCATTCAACCACCTGTACCCAATAACCTGAACCGTTCATCATCGAGGCTCGTTCGCCTCCATGTGCAGCCGCCCAATGCATTCAGTGCGCCTATCCGTTGCGTATCCAGCCTATAATTATTCAATAAGCCTTTTTGGGGTCACAAATCAAGGTTTGCTCCCGGGTCTCTCAGGTCAATCCCACTTGAATGCAGACATCCTATTCGGGTTCCCTTGGCGCAACCCACAGGCAAAACGCCGATTCTCTGGGCATGCCTCAACCTGCCAGTGCATCCAGAATGGTTGCAGCATATAAAAAACATTGCCAAAACCGGACAAATCAATCAACAATGTAACATTCATTCATCCCCCTTCCTCGACCCGCTGGCTCCGTTGCGATACAAAAGAACACACACGATCTCATTCCCGGGGGCCTGGTATAAAACATGATAGTTTGTGGTCTGGCGCCCGCACTCAGCGAGGTGTCTCAATTGGCAAAAACTGATTAGGGAGGAGGAGGGGAAGATGTCCATAAAACAAAATGCGTCTTTGTTGTTTCTGGCGGCCATGGCCATGTCATGTGTGCTTTTGTCCAGCGGCAGTGCTATGGGTTCGGGTTTTGCCATTATCGAGCAAAGCGCGGCCAGTGCCGGGTATGCCTACGCCGGTGTAGCGGCCGCGGCGCAGGATGCCAGCACCATTTTCTTCAACCCGGCCGGCATGGCCCTGCAGTCCGGCAACGAGCTCCAGCTCGGCGCCCACTATATCATCCCAAAGGCCGATTTCAAGAACCAAGGCTCGACCACCGTGTTGACCACCCCTCTTTCCGGGGGCAACGGCGGTGACGGCGGAAAAGCGGCCGTGGTGCCCAACCTGTTTTACATGCACAGCTTTTCCGAAAAGTGGACAGCCGGCATCGGTATGACCGCTCCCTTCGGGCTGACCACTGAGTACGATGACGGCTGGGTGGGGCGTTACCATGGTCTCAAATCCAAACTGTCCACGCTGGACATCAACCCGTCCGTGGCCTATAAAATTAACGATCAGTGGTCCGTGGGCGTAGGCGTCAGTATCCAAGAAGCCAAGGCCGACCTGTCCAATGCCATCGACTACGGAACTGCCCTCGTCGCCCGAGGCCTGGCGCCGCCCAGCGCATCACAAAACCTTGACGGCAAGGCTGAGGTGGACGGCGATGATTGGGGCGTTGGTGCCAATGTCGGCCTGATTTTCGAGCCGCTGGCCGGCACCCGGGTGGGGGTTCATTATCGATCCCAGATCAGCCACACCCTCGAGGGTGATGCCAACTTTTACACACCTGCAGTGGCAGCGGCGTTCGCCCAGGCCGCCGGACTGGTCAATACGACTGCCACGGCTGACGTGACCTTGCCGGATACCGTGTCGATCAGCGGATACCATGCCTTCAACGACCGATGGGCCATCCTGGCCGATATTACCTGGACCAATTGGAGCCTATTGGATGAACTGAGGATCAAGTTTGCTTCGGGGGCCGCCGACAGCGTGACCACCTTGGACTGGGACGACTCCTGGCGCTACTCCCTGGGAGGCATCTTCAAGCCGATGGAAGCCCTGGAACTGCGCGCCGGCGTGGCCTTCGACGAATCGCCGATCCCCAGCGAGCAGCGGCGCACACCACGCATTCCCGGTGCCGACCGCACCTGGCTGACCTTCGGTGTGGGATATCAGTTCAGCGAGATGGTCACGGTCGACTTCGCCTATGGCCATCTGTTCATCGACGATCCGAAGATCGATAAGGATATTAGCGAGGCGGAAAACCAACTGCGCGGCGCGCTGGTCGGTGAGTACGATGCCAGCGTGGATATTATCAGTGCATCGATTTCGTTCCAATTTTGACGATGTCGCCCGCCTGTAAAAGCAAAAACAATGGCGCCCCCTGGAACAAAGACTCCGGGGGGCGCCATCAATTTCACGATCTTGTAAATGACACTAGTCCATGGGTGTAACCGTCATGACCTCGATGACCTGACCGCCGTCGACCTCGGCAATCACACCAGTGACCTTGACCAGTTTGCCGATCATGTCCGACAGGTCCGCACCGGCCACCACGTAGGCATCCGTGCCTGTGGCGACCGCCAGACCTTTTTCAGTTTGAACCAACCTTCCGTCGATCTCGGCAACCGCGGCTGCCACCCGGGGCGGCGCCTTCGTTTCGGTTTGTTCGCCCTGCCCCATGGTGGCCGGTTGTTTCTCCGAGCAGGCGATAATGAGAAAACAGGCAAAACCCAAAGCAGCAAAAATCAAAAACGCCTTCATTTCTTCCTCCTCTCATATGGTCTCCAGTTGATGTTGCGACGTCACATCGTCGCGACGCCCCCAGGCCTATCGAGAACAGGAAGCCAGATGGTGTGTGGGTCTCATGCCAGGGTCTGGGCAACAGGCCTTACGACACGGAGCTGGAATGGGTGTCGTCTTGAATGAAGTGCAATTTCGATTCCAAATTTTTTAACCGTTGAAATTATTTGCAATCTGTCAGATTGGCCCAAAACCAGACATCGTCTGGCTGCATTTTTTGCACACCGGTTGGAAAAAATGGTGCGTCATCTGCACGGCGAGCCGGACATGCTTCCACAATCGCCTTGTTCAAGCGGCGTTTTCTGGATAAATTGAACACGGGTGCACCGCCACCCACATTGCCTTCATCGGCTCATTGTTATCTCGGATTTTTTGCGCCACGGCCAATCCGGTCGAAGTGATCATTGCTGAAAGTGCGCTGGGGCGCGGCATCCTGGGCGTCATCGACGGTTTTGCCGCCAAAGGCATTGAAGGGGAGGCCGACATCGCCAAACGAAAATCCTTCCTGCGTGCCATCGGCTACAAAATGTGAATGCAATCCCCCAAAACGGCCGTCATGTTCACCAAAACGGCGCCGGGCAAATGGCTAAGAGGAGTCATGAAGGTCATGCCAAAACGCCCACTGTCAATGCACCGGGCAGGAACGGCCCTTGCTGTGCCGGTACGGCATGAAGAGGCCTGATCGCCTGTGTTTGTCCGTCAGGCCGGGATCACTTGCCGTGCAACACCTTGAGCTTGGCGTCGATCATTTGTTTATGGGAAAGGCCAAGAAGTTTGGAGAGCTTGTTCATCAGGTAATGTTCATATTTGTCCATTTTGCCGTCGACATAGACAATCTGCCACAACCGCTCGGTCAGTTTTTCTTTTTTGGCCATGCTGTAGCGGTTATTGATAACCTTGGCAAACTGCCACAAATCGACACTCTCTTTCAACTCACGATCCGCCTCTTCTATCAGGGCGTCGGCATCCTCGCCGGAAAGGCCGTAATTATTGGTCAACAGGGAAATCACATGCGCCATTTCCGACTCGGTGAAGGTCTCATCGATGCGTCCCATTTCCAGAAACAGGGCACCAATGGCCACCACCACCTCCCGTTCGTTATCCTGGCCGGTGGGGTTCTGGCCGTTTTCGGTGGCGGTGCTGAAAAATCGCTTGAATATGTCGATCATCGGTTATCCTCCTGGGTTGAAGGGCATGCTATTGAATATATGAGCGAAAAATCAACAATCAAGGTTTGACACCCCGATCCCGATCAGCATACCAGGGCGCCTCCCCCGCAATCGTGCGCTTCCCGCTCTTTGGCCACGGCAGTGCTTGCCAGATAATCGTCATAGTTCATGACCCGGTCGATGGCACCCTGGGGGGTGAGTTCAACAATTCGGTTGGCCACGGTGGAGACGAACTGGTGGTCGTGGGAAGCGAAGAGAATCACCTCGGGGAAGGCAATCAGTCCTTCGTTGAGAGAGGTAATGGACTCCAGATCCAAGTGGTTGGTGGGCTCGTCCAGCAAAAGTACATTGGCACCGCCGAGCATCATGCGCGAGAGCATGCAGCGAACCTTCTCTCCGCCTGAAAGAACTCCGGTATTTTTCATGGCCTCTTCTCCGGAGAAGAGCATGCGGCCGAGGAATCCGCGGGCAAAACTCACCCCCTCTTCTGGTGCGTACTGGAGCAGCCACTGGACCAGGGACATTCCGGTTTCGAAAAACCGCCTGTTCTCCTTGGGGAAGTAGCCGGTGGTAACGGTCTGGCCCCATCGGAAGCTGCCGGCATCAGGTGCCATCTCAGCTACCAGGATCTGGAAAAGGGCAGTTTTGGCCAGGCTGTTGTCCCCGACAAGGGCGATCTTATCCCCGCCGTTCACCACCATGCTGAAGTTGTTGAGGACCTTCTCTCCATCGATGGTTTTTGTGAGACTGTCGATTTCCAGGATCACGCTCCCGCAGGAGCGTTCCGGTCTGAAGGCGATCCAGGGATACTTTCGCGACGAGACCGGCACGTCATCCAGGGTGAGTTTATCCAGTAGCTTTTTCCGGGAAGTGGCCTGCCTGGCTTTGGAGGCGTTGGAACTGAAGCGTTGGATAAACGCGGTCAGTTCCTTGGCTTTTTCCGTGGCTTTCTTGTTTTCGTTTTGTTTCTGTTTCTGGATCAGGCGGCTCGCCTGACACCAGAAGTCGTAGTTGCCCGCGAAAACCCGGATCTGGTCGTAGTCGATGTCGGCAATGTGGGTACAGACCTGGTTGAGGAAGTGGCGGTCGTGGGACACGACAACCACGGTATTCTCGGCACGCGCCAGGAAATCTTCCAGCCAGGCGATGGACTTATGATCCAGGTGGTTGGTCGGCTCGTCAAGGAGCAGGACATCCGGGTTGCCGAAGAGGGCCTGGGCCAAAAGTACGCGGACCTTGTCCCCCCCGGCCAGTTCTTTCATTTTCAGCCGGAGCGCCGCTTCGGCAATGCCCACCCCCTTGAGCAGAACCGCCGCCTGGGACTCGGCCTCGTAGCCGTCCATCTCGGCGAACGCCGCCTCCAGTTCACCGGATCGGATGCCGTCCGCTTCGGTGAAATCCACCTTGGCGTAAATGGCCTTTCGTTCTATCACGATGGCATGCAGCCGATCGTGCCCCATGATCACCGTGTCGATGACGGTTTCCTCGTCAAAGGCAAAATGGTCCTGCCTCAGAACGGCAATGCGTTCGCCGGGCCCTGTGCTCACCGAGCCCTTGTCGGGTTCTATCTCCCCGGAAAGGATTTTCAGGAAGGTCGACTTACCGGTGCCGTTGGCGCCGATCAGGCCGTAGCAGTTACCGGGGGTGAACTTGATATCGACATCTTTAAACAGAACACGCTTGCCATAAGCAAGCGCGATGTTGGATGCGCTGATCATAATCGGTTCCTCATCGGGTAAACAAAAAACCACGGGCCGTTCCAACCCGTGGTTCATGCGACGCGTGCTTATAGCGTATCGCACTGAAGTCATCAATCTTTTTTTAACGTTTCAGGCATCAATTTTTCTAATAAGTGGAAAAAGCAGCAAGCTTTTGTGATAACCGGTAATTAAAATTGCTTTAAACCGGGTCTGCCTGGGCATGACCGCAACCAAATAGACATGGATTGATCAACCACGTTTAAAACGCTGAGAACGTCACGATGCATTCTGCTTACAATCAAGTTCTTTTTCCAGCGGCAGACAAACATCCATAATTTTTTTACCATAGTAGATTTTACCGCTCATGCAACTATGCGCTATATACTTGCCGTTTGCTTTCCTCTGCACCCATCCTATTTTGGTGTTTGCAAAAAACAGTTCGGTGATTCCCGGCTGGTTGCTTAATTTTGCACTCAATATCGATGTTATCATCCGCTCACTTTGAATCTCATATAGTCTCTGGCAGTTTTAATTTTACCGATTGGTGCAATTGTGCGGTTCGCATTGATGATGACGCTTGATGTTGTTTCAGATTTAGAAAACATCGCTGTACTTTTGATCCAGACCTAACAAGCCCGCATTTCTCGATTTTATGGCCGCCCATGACCTTTCACCATCATCTCGGTCAACGGGTCGGTTTTTGATAGACCCAACTCATCGGTTTTGTTCTCGTCCCAACAATCAGGGCAGTATGCGTTTTCAAAGTATAGATAGTATCCTTCAAGCTGATTCCCTTTATCAACCTGGCGGCTCAATATCTTACCACACTGTGCACATTTAATTTCATTCATTGTCAACCCCTTCCAGCCAAAGCCTTGCTTCAATAATTTTAATATACCGCTGCGTCCCCCGTCTCTGTTTCCGTTCATTGGTAGGCATTCAGCCCCAGCAGTATAAGGCAATTCACCATAGCGATCGCCATGAGAAGAATTTTCTGTTTAAGATCGTAGGCTGTTTTCATATCCATCTCCTTGCAACTGTTCAATGGATTGGCATTTGGCATGTGCTTGATTCAACTGACTCCGAGTTAGAGCAATCAGCTTGCCAATATCCTTTTAAAAATGTTAGAATGGTATAACCATTAAAATTTATTAGTATAAAGTTGTTATTCTATCTCGGCCTCCCGGGTAGGAAACGTCGAGCAGTGCGCCATACCCGCAAAGGGGTGCGTGATATCACGCAAACGCAGGTGTGAGTAAAAAGGAGGATAAGCGGGGGAGGTGATCGTGGTCACGCAAACTTTGCGCTAATAGGACTTTGCTCGAATTCTTATTCTGATAGTCAAGAACGTCCCGCAGAACACCTTATTTTATTCGTCATTTTTTACGACTTAATGGGAATAATGGTTACTATTTAGTCAATTTTGACGATTAATATAAAGTATTGCAATTCGTCAATTATGTCGATATCTAGCTATATAATAGATATAAATCTACAAGGATGACGACTATGTTAAGATTTAAATCAATGGGCGATGACGCGGTTCTTGAAGAACTCGGCAGACGACTGGGACAGCGCCGGATTGCGCTGAGGCTAACCCAGGCGAAATTGGCCCTTGAGGCCGGCGTATCCAAGAGAACGGTAGAGCGAATAGAGGCCGGGGCAGCGACGCAAACGCTCAACTTCATTCGGATCCTGCGGGTGCTCGACCTCATGCCAGGTCTTGACCGGCTGATTCCTGAAACCGGGCCCAGGCCCATGGATCTGCTCAAACTTAAGGGCAAGGTGCGTAAACGCGCCGCATCGCGCCGTTCGGCAAACCCGTCCGGTGACGGTTGGTCATGGGGTGATGACACATGAGCACGGTTTCCGAGGTCAGGCTCTGGGGACGTACGATCGGTGCAGTCGCCCTCGAGGAAGGCCGCGAGGTGGCCGCTTTTGAGTATGATCCCGCCTTTGCCGGCAGCGGGATCGAAATCGCGCCGCTGACCATGCCGCTTTCCGACCAGGTTTACGCCTTCCCTGAATTGTCCCAAATGACCTATCAAGGCCTGCCGGGCCTGCTGGCGGATTCACTGCCCGACAGATTCGGCAATGCGCTCATCGATGCCTGGCTGGCCACACGCGGACGGGCACCCGCGTCCTTCAATGCCGTTGAAAGACTATGCTATACCGGCAAACGGGGCATGGGTGCCTTGGAGTTCGAGCCGTCCATCGGACCCAAAGCGCGCAAGGCCAACCGTATTCAGGTCGATCAACTGGTTGCGCTGGCATCGGAGATTCTGGCGCATCGCAACCATCTCAAGGCATCCTTTGCAGCCAAAGACAGGGAACAGGCCCTGAAAGACATTCTGAGGGTCGGCACCTCGGCGGGCGGCGCCAGAGCCAAGGCGGTAATAGCCTGGAATCCGTCGACCAATGAGGTGCGCTCCGGTCAGATCACGGCGGGGGAGGAATTTGAATACTGGCTGCTCAAATTTGATGGGGTTGCGGGCAACCGGGATAAAGAACTGGAAGATCCCAAAGGGTACGGCACCATCGAATATGCCTACTACCGGATGGCAACCGACGCCGGCATCACCATGAACCCGAGCCGCCTGTTCGAAGAAAACGACCGGCGGCATTTCATGACCAGACGCTTCGACCGGCACGACAACGGGGAGAAAATCCATCTGCAGTCACTGTGCGCGCTGGCCCACTACGACTTCAACATGGCCGGCGCCTATTCCTACGAGCAGGCGTTGCGCGTCATCAGGCAGCTCGGCCTGCCCATGCATGCGGTCGAGGAGCAGTTTCGCCGGATGGCCTTCAACATCGTTGCCCGAAACCAGGACGATCATGTGAAAAATATCGCTTTTCTGATGGACAAAACCGGCCGGTGGTCACTTTCACCGGCCTTTGACTTGACTTACAGCTTCAATGCTTCCGGCCAATGGACCGCCAGCCACCAGATGACGATGAACGGCAAGCGCGACGACTTTGATAGGGAAGACTTCAAGGCATGCGCCAAAGCGGCGTCGATGAAGCGGGGACGCGCCGAAACCATCGTCAACGAAGTGATAGAAATCGTATCTCGCTGGCGGGACTATGCGGATGAAGCCGGTGTTTTGCCTGCATGGCGTGATCATATCCAGGACACGCTGCGCGTGAGGGATTTTTGAACCGGTTTTTCGGGAAACCTTAAGAACGGAGGTATTCGCGAATCTCATCCCGGTCGGCCGGCGCGGTATCCGCCCACACCTTTTCCTGCGCCTACAGACCGGCCTCGGCGATGGATCCAAAACCGCCGTTGAGCATCCTCGGGTAAGAAATGATCACCGCTTGGGAAAACCGATGCTGATTTTTTCGGTTCCCTCTTTCATTCTGATTTTAACGCTGAGTTCGATGCTGCTGTCACGAATGCCCAGGGCCAGGGCCGTCTTGCCCTTATCCGCGTCGATGTGGGTCATCTCCCTGATTGTTTCGAAAATCCTGAGACCGGCATCATGGCCCGGAGACGGCAGTTCACTGGTCCGGTATTCAGCAAGGACGGTGATCTTCCCGTCATCTCCGCGATGAATGGATATCTCCTTGGCATTGTTATTGACCCCGTGCAAGGCTGCCAGAGCCAGCCACTTCACTGCAGCGGCAGCTGTGTCTGAATCGTTTTTAAGTTTAGACATCTCCTTGAGGGGGTCATTGGTTGCGTAACAATCACACATCTCCTGCACATGTTTATGTTTACTGCCTGAATCTTTCATAGTCGTGCTCCTTCGGTTCGGCGGTTGACGGGATGACCCATGGTGGGGCACCCGATGTAAAACTAAGGTTAATTTAAAAATTACCATCAGTCGGCTCATCGTCAACGATAGGGAAACGAAAGGAGGCACTTAAAATGGATAACATCCACATTGACAAAGCATATATCCGTTCGCACCCTGTGGTATAGACGATGCCCCCCTGGCGACTGTGATGGGGTGCTGAAAAAATGAAATGGACCAGCCCATGCCTCAAAGTAAAGAATATAATCGCCGCATCGTATTGGCACAGCGGCCAAAGGGAGCGCCGGGACCCGAAAACTTCCGTCTTGAGAAAGTGCCCGTGCCTGAACCGGCTGAAGGCCAGTTGCTGCTGCGCAGCGCGTATCTCTCCCTCGATCCGTATATGCGGGGCAGAATGAGCGATGCGCCATCCTATGCTGAACCGGTTAAGGTTGGTGAAGTGATGGTAGGCGGCACGGTTTGCCGGGTTGAAGCATCCCGGGACCCTGATTACAAGAAGGGAGAGTGGGTCCTTGCCTATAGTGGCTGGCAGGACTACGCGCTTTCCGATGGTTCCGGCCTGACCCGATTGGGGTAAAACCCCCAACACGCCTCCTATGCATTGGGGATATTGGGCATGCCGGGTTTTACCGCCTACATGGGGCTGTTGGATATCGGCCGACCCAAACAGGGAGAGACCCTGGTCGTTGCTGCGGCCACCGGACCGGTGGGCGCGACGGTAGGTCAAATAGGGAAGTTGAAAGGCTGTCGGGTTGTCGGCGTTGCCGGCGGCAGCGAGAAATGCAGCTATGCAACGGAGGTCCTTGGTTTTGATGCGTGCCTGGATCACAAATCTTCGGATTTTGCCCAACAACTTGGCCATACCTGCACCAAGGGGATTGACATCTATTTCGAGAGCGTAGGGGGTAAAGTCTTTGATGCGGCCTTGCCGCTACTCAATACAAAAGCCAGAATTCCGGTATGTGGCCTTATTTCTCATTACAATGCGACGAAGCTTCCCGATGGACCGGACCGCCTGTCTCTGCTTATGCGCACCATTTTAGTCAAACGGTTGAACGTTCAGGGATTTATTATCTTTGAGGATTATGGCCACCGCTATGACGAATTTGCAAAAGACATGACTGGCTGGCTGAACTCGGGGCAGATAAAATACCGTGAGCATCTGGTGGATGGGTTGGAGGGTGCACCGGACGCTTTTATCGGCATGTTGGTCGGTAAGAACTTCGGAAAATTAGTCGTCCGGGTGAATGACGAAGATTAATCTAACCCAAACTGAGCGTTTCAATTTTTTACAGATACCATAATTGGTTTGTATGCTTCGCTTTTGCGGTTGACCGATCTTAAAAATTTGAAACCCGTTGGGATTGCCGATCTCACCGTATAACCGGTGTCAACCGACATCCCGCATCGTCCACGATAGCGTGGATGCCAGCGTCCTTGGTTCTGCGGCAAGCTCGACAATCGCTCAATTTGGGTCTAAGAAAGAAAATGCTTACGAAAATATCGACCGATTCGGCTTACGATTCTATAGGGCATCTCGAAGACATTGATCAACACGTTACGATGGTCACTTTTTCCGGTACGACCCAGCTTGAATTCGGACTGGAATTTGTGACCGCATGAAGGACAGGCCATGAGCATCCCACCGATGTTGTCAGGAAATCGTAACTGCTGGCCACATTTCGGGCACGTTTTTACCGTAAAATCAGTCATGGTTTGGTCTGACCTCTCCGGATAGACATGTGCTACTATTGACGGGCCACACGCAAGGTGCTGGTTGTAAGGTCTTCATTTCCCATACCCAAACTGAGCGTTTCAATTTTTTACAGATACCATCATTGGTTTGTATGCTCTGCTTTTGCGGTTTACCGATCTTAAAAATTTGAAACCCGTTGGGATTGCCGATCTCACCGCATGTCCGGTTTCAGCCGACACCCCGCATCGTCCACGATAGCGGAATGCCAGCTTACTTGGTTCTGTGGCAAGCTCGACAATCGTTCAACTTGGGCCATAGACAAGATTTCCAATCTTTCGCACCCGTTCCATCTCTTCCACCGTCAACGGCCCCTGCTCCAATAACGCCGTGTTTTCCCTCATCTGCTCGATGTTTTTCGCCCCCATCATGCACACATCCACTGCCGGATGCGACAGCACGAAGCGATAGCACTCGGCAGCGGTAAGCAGTCTTTCGCCGGGCGGCAGCTTTCTATTGCTGATAAGTTTGCGCCAGTCGGTGGCCGTGAAGCCCACCACACCGGGGCCGTCGTCATCGGTGAGATGGGGAAAGGTTTCAGTTTCCGCGCCGCGGTGGGCGGCGTTATAGCGGATGTGAAAGATATCGAAAAGGCCTTCTTTGGCCAGTTCGGGAAACAGCTTGCGGTTGTGGCTGGTCAGGCCGATAAAGCGTACCAACCCTTTTTGCTTTAGTTTAAGCGCCCCGTCGATGACTCTCTGGGGGGGGCGCTTGGGGAACCAGCCCAACAAAAGCACATCGGCGTATTCCAGGCCGGCCGCCTGGAGGCCCTTGACAAAAAAATGCTCGGTCAGCCAGGCATGGTGGGCATATGTGAGCATGCCAACCACCAGATCATCACGTTTACCGGCCGATATAATGTTGCTTATGGCCGCTCGCATAGCGCCGGAGCGGCCTCGGATGAAGGTGCCCCAGGTGAAGTAGTTGCACCCCCTCTCGAAGGCTTCTTCGAATGCGGCGGTCGGTGCGCCGAAGCTCGATGAAATCCCCAGCCGGCCAACCTTGATGTTGGTGCGGCCGAGGGTGGCTGGCGTGGGAAAAGGCATCCGGCTGTCCTTTCCTTTATTAACCGGAATACACTGAAGACACGGAAAAAGCGTCCAGATAATACTTTCTGTGTATTCTGCGTGTTCCGTGGTTCCTATAGCGAATCTTTTCGCAGGCGGTTGGCGGGAAAAGAGAAATACCCCGATATGATTTTTATTGAAACATCAGGGTGATGTCAAATACATAAATATTAGTGGGGTGACAGGCAAATTGATTTTGCCGGCCGAATGCCTATTTTTTCTCTGTGCATCGACAAACACGCATTCGTTAAAAAATGGAGGACATCCGATGATTATGCAAAAACCGATGACATCAGCTTTTTACGCAACCCTCATCCTGTGCCTGGCGGTATCTTCCGGAGCGGTAGACACGTTCCCCTCTCCAAAAGTGGAATTCTCAGCCGACATGACCATGACCATTAAACAGGCAGGCACGCCCCAGCCCTATGTTATCCAGGGAAAAATATATTCCATCAAGGGGAAAGAGCGACGGGAGATCTCCAGCTTCGGCCGCCAGACAGCCATCATCAATGACCGGGACAACGATCAGATGTGGACGCTCATGCCCGATCAAAAGATGTACATGGCCAATGAGCATCCAGGGGCCCGGAAGGACCCGGCGCGCATGATCCAGGACGGGGAACTCAAAATGACCGAAATGGGTACGGAGAAGATCGGCGGCCAGAAGACCACCAAGTATAAAATCGAGTCCACCGACAAGGGTGATGACGCCTTTTCTGGATTTGCCTGGCTCAACAAACAGAATATTCCCGTGCGTTTTGAAGGAACGACCAGTGAGAACGGCATTCGCCAGGATATCGAGATTGAATACGCCAATATTGTTGTCGACCGGCAGGATCCGCAGTTGTTTGTCGTACCCGCCGACTATCGCCAGATGAACGCCGGCATGGGCGCTATGGGCACTTCCGGTAAAACGTTGTCGCCGGAGCAGATGGAGCAAGTGATGAAGATGCTGAAACAGAAGCAGGGCACCAACTAACCGTAATAGCTGGTGAGCTGAAAGCTCAAGGCTGAAAGCCGGAACTCAGAACCCGGAACCCTTGAACCCTTGAACCCTTGAACCTTGAACCCTGAACCCGGAACCCTGAACCCAGAACCCTGAACCCAGA
>JAQYWF010000428.1 GCA_030145105.1 Desulfosarcina sp. | reverse complement strand
TTGCCCGAGGACTACAAGGAACTGCTGAAAAACGATTTTGCCGACTTGAACAACGTCAGCAATGGCCGCTGGGGCGGTGCCATTACCGCGGCGCTGTTTCTCTCTGAATTTGTCGGCGACACCCGCTGGGCGCACATTGACATTGCTGGCCCGGCCTGGGCCAAAAAGGCGTCGGATTACTGCGGGGCCGGCGGCACGGGTTTTGGTGTGAGGCTGCTGTGCGACCTGATCGGGAAGATCTGAGATCGAGTAGCAGAGGTCTGTGGACCGCCCTTAAAAATCGGGCGGAGGCCGGAAGTGTTCCGCTATTTAATTGCCAACGGCACATGACCTTGGTGTCAGTCATGAAAATACTTTTGCACTTTCCAACTTGATTTCAAGTTCGGCCATATCGACTTCAGAGAGTTCAAAATAGTCGGCTTCAGGGGTGACCACAAGAACACACGGCTCAACCCCTTTAAGACCGATTCCCATATTGTTGGTTGTCTTGTTGGCCAGCCTGACCATCATCATTAGATCGTCATTTTTTTTCAGATCTGCCTTGTGGTGGTCGCGGGCAATGCTGCAATAGTGGTCTGGCAGGTTCCAGGTCCGAAGTAGTGCATAGCCGTAAACGGTATGGTAATTATCCATCACTTCCGATAGGAGGTCGCCAGAAGGGTTTTGCTTGATTGTGCCAGTGCGTTTTATCTCATTGGTGGCAGTTAGAATGAGTAGTTTGCCAATGTCATGAAGCAAACCGGCCGTGAAGGCCTCCTGGGCCTTGGCTGTTAATCCAGAACGGTTGGCGATCCACTGCGCACTAACTGCGCACCCCACCGAATGGCGCCACAGGTTCTGCATCATTTTGTTGATGTAGGGGTCTTTGGATTGGAAGGGCCTTTTTTTGTGTCACCAGGATGGCAATGTTGGCAACTTCTCGGCTGCCCAAACGGATGATAGCCGCTCGCACCGTAGAAACCTGATTGATCCCCTTGTAGTAGGCGGAGTTGGCGATGCGTAAAACATGACTGGTTAGTGATGGATCACAGGCAATCATTTTTTCGATTGCGTCCGTGTCTGGCTCGGCTTTGGATGCCTCCTGCTGAATCTTAAGGCCGGTGGCATCGAAAGCAGGTAATACGGCTTTTTTACTAGCCAGGTAGGACTTGAAGATCTCAAGAAATGAAGTTGGTTCATCTGCCGCCGCTTCGATGTTTTTACCCGGGTCCTTACGTCCCAAGGCAATGCGGTAGATCCGGACCGGTTCTGCAATGTTTTTAACCTCGTGCGCCCCCATGTACTCAAAACCATGGTCCACTTTATTTTTGACCTGATTGTAAACGTCTCCGGAAATGCTGATGCCACCTGGGTCTGCAAGGCTTTCAATCCGTGCGGCGATGTTAACACCTTCACCATAAATACGGCCGTCCTTATGAATGATGTCCCCTAAGTTTATTCCGATACGAAAAAACATTTGCCTGCTTTTTGGGCGTGTCGCATTTCGTGTGCCCAAGGCAGCCTGGATTTCAATGGCACTGGTGACGGCATTCAGGGCACTGCTAAAGTCAGCCAGGATATTGTCGCCTGGGGAATCAACGACGCGCCCCTGGTTTTTTTCAACCAGCCGCGAATATCTTCCTATAGGCGGTAATGGTGTTGATCGTATGTTCCTCATCATTACCCATGAGGGTACTGTAGCCTTTGACATCTGCACTTAAGACCGCTGTCAATTTGCGTTGTGTTGAATCTACAGCCATCGGGCACCTCGGCGATATTCAATTATGTAATCAATGGCGAAACCCCAAACAGCAGTGGTCTGTCAGCCACCAATTGATTCACGTATCGGGTTTTCGGTGTGGCAGCGCGCTATCTGTGAAAGTCGGAGAATAATGTGCAAACACCCATTTCATTACCTAAAATTTTTCGTTGCCATGGTCAAGCAAGATTTCCGGATAATGTTTTCGATATGATTTCGGTTAACAATAGATTTGTATAGCGCATGGCTTTTTTGATAAGGTCAACTAAAAAACGACCTCGAAAACAGAAATAGGTTGTGAGATAGGTGCTTAACATGGCTACAAACACCAACAGCAGGACCATTGGAACCGTGAATCAAGCGGTGAAAAGCAATTCAAAACCGAAAAATAAGGAGAAAAATCCGGACCACGGCAAAATAATTGCGCTTCTGATAGACCTCGGTCTGCTTTCCAAAACCCAGGTTCAGTACGCAAGCCGTGTCCAATCTGAGCTACGAACCGGAAAACCCCTGCTCGAGATCATCAAGGAACTTAAATACCTGACGGAAGGTCAGCTTCGGAATGCGCTAAGGGAAAACCCCCTTTCCATACACATCGGTGATTTTTTGGTGGAACTGGGTTTGATTACAAACCGTGATCTGGGTCTGGTCCTCCAGCTGCAGAAGAAAGAGACGCCCATGCGCAAGCTCGGTGAGCTCTTGGTTGCGCATAATCTGATTGAGGAGCGCAAATTGATAGCCGAGCTTTCCCTGTTGCTCGGGTTCCCCTTTATCGAGCCCGACTTTCCTAAAATCGACCCTAACTTGTTAAAGCGCGGTTCCATCACCCAATACCAGGCCCACAGCTTTTTCCCGGTCCGGCTTTAAGGCGAAAAGATAATCGTGGCCTTTGCCGATCCCATGGATCCACGAGATATTGATGCAGCAACCGAGGCCATGGGCATGCCGGTCATTCCGGCCATCACCACTAAACTCTCCATCGAGGACGCCATCAAGCATATGGCGCGGCAGGACCCTGACGTTATCGTTATCGGTGAAATTAAGGACACCTTTTTGGCGGGAGCAGCCGTCCAGGCGGCGCTGACCGGCCACAAGGTGCTCACCACGTTTCATGCCGAAGACAGCATCAGTGGACTGTTGCGGCTCTTTACTATGGACAGCGATGGCTTTCTGACCGCTTCTACGGTTTCTTGTGTGGTGGCGCAACGGCTGTTGCGACGGGTATGCGTCCACTGCGCACGCCCTTACGAACTCACCCCCATGGATCTGCGGCGCATTGGATGCGAATTTGACCAGATGGCGGGGGCCGCCTTCTCTAAGGGGCAGGGTTGCAGCCACTGCCGGTACACGGGTTACCGCAAGCGAGTGGCAGCATTCGAGGTGTTGGTACTCAACGATCCGGTCAGAGATGGGCTAATCGAGGGTAAGACCAGCCATCAGATCCGTCGAATCTGCAAGGAAACGACGGGATTGGTGACATTGTTCGAAGATGGTTTCTATAAAGCCGCCCTGGGTATCACCACCGTCGAAGAGATCTTGCGTTGCCTGCCTATATTCCATAAACCACGATCGTTCGGAGAGTTGGCGCGACTGCTGGGAAAGTAATCCATTTTCCCAATTCTGTCCTCTGACCGCTTTGTTCGGCCGTCCATCCTCGAGCCTGAGACCATCGGCCCGTTGACGCTGGCATCAGCTGTTGCGTGCTACCATCGCTTCGGCCAGCTTTTCCGCCGATTGACCGAACAGGTCATCAACGGCCACTTTGTCGAGGTCGTCGTCGGCCCAGGGGATGCTGTTTTCCTGGACGATGTTCTTGATGTGATCGTATTTTCCGCCCAGCGCCTTGATTTTCTTTTCCAGTGGTATCGATTGTTTGAACTCGATGTTCAACAGCAACAGATAACGGATGCGGCTGCCGTCCGCGGGATCATTGGAGGTGGCCGGAATCACCACAATGCTGCGCCCGTCTTTTCTCCCCTTGCCGATATAGATGTTGCCCTGGCCGACGATGATACGTTTGGTGCCTTTCAGTACAGGGTCTTTCTCCACCCGGGAGGGCAGCTGGGCGAGTATGCCCGTCTTGCTC
>JAQYWF010000090.1 GCA_030145105.1 Desulfosarcina sp. | reverse complement strand
TCCGTCCAGAAATGAGGGATTTTGGTCGAGATCAAGGCGTGCGAAAAATTTTACCGGAGGCATATAGTTGATATTCCGAGGATAAAATTTTTCGCGCAACGCAGAGATCGGGAAAAATAACCATTTATGGATGGGCACTACCTAAGATTCGGCTAATTTTTCTGGCTACATGCCTGACGCGTCTAATTGCCGGAATGGATTTCAGCTTCTACTTGGCACCACAACCACACCCTGTTGACCGGCCGGCAGACGGGGAAGCCAACCGGGTGTTGACGATTCGGGAGATGACCGGCATGACCGGCCGGGCCGCCGACCAGAACCGTGATATGGCAACGGCGATCACAAATCCGAGGACAAATCCCATCAGGCCGAAGGCAACGCTATGGCCGCTGCCGGTTCCATCCATATCATCGAACATAAACGCACCTGTGAAGGCGCCGGCCAGTATGCCGAACACGGGCAGTAGATAGAGCAGGGCCATACGGGACAGGATAACACTGGATTCCACGGTGAGCATCACCCGGTCCCCCACCGCAGCCCCTGCCCGGTTGAATGCCGGCGTCCGCTCGGTGCGGGTGGCCCGCCCCCCGTGGCATTGGGAAACGGCACTGCAGCTGCCGCACCCCTGGCCTTTTTCGGCCACGACCGTGGCACGGCCATCGTCACCGGTCTCTATGACAAATCCAAGCGTCTGCGCCATTTTTCATCTCCATGCCCTAACCGTCCATCGATTTGAAAATATCAACCAGGGTCTCGGCACCCACCATCCCGGTGAACCGTTGGACGAGTTGGCCCTGCCTGTCTATTACCACAATGTATGGAATAGCGCGGCCGCCAAACCGATCAAAAAGTTCCCGACGCTGTTCATCCACCTGGGTGAGATCCACCTGCAGCGGGATAACGCCCATGGCACCGATGATATCCAATAGCCTTTTGTCTTTGAAGGTAGTCCGCTCCAAGGCTTTGCAGTTAATGCACCAGTCTGCGGTAAATTCCACCAATACTGGTTGGCCGACCGACTGCGCGAGGCGATGGTCCGAATACACCTGCCAGGGGATACCCGCATCGCCGCCGTCCAATGAAACGTCCCGAAAGCCGGTTACCACCACGATGGCCAGGACCAGGATCAAAACGGGACGCAGCCCAACCCGTGAACCGTGGGTAAACCGGAACACGAGCCAGACACCGAAACCCAACACCAGTGCCATCCATCCGGTCTGCCGGAGGATAGGCGGCAAAAAGCCCTGGAAAAAAAACAGGCCCGCGGCCAGCAGGACGAAACCAAGAACCATTTTAAAATTGACGGCCAGACCGCTGGAAAATGAAAGCCGGGCAAGCAGACCGGGCCAGAGCAATAGCACCACATAGGGGAACGCCAGACCGGTGCCGATGGCGCAGAAAATGATCATGGTTTCCAGCGCCGACCGGGTGGCGGTAAAAGCCAACACCGATCCCAGAAACGGTCCTGAACAGGGGGTGGAGAGAACACCGGCCAGCGCACCGGTGAGAAATGCCCCCAGGTGGCGGCTCATGGGCACCCGGTATACAAACTGGGGCAACCGCCATGACCATCCGGTGAAGGTTGCTACCGCTGCGGCGAACAAAAAAAGGGACAGCAGGAGCCGGAACCAGGGATGCTGGAACTGCTGGCCCCACATCAATCCGAAACCGGCGGTAACCGCGCCCAGCGCGACGAAAAAAGCCAGGCTGCCGGCCAGCAGGGCTGCCGCGGCCAGGGCCCGTGAACGGGTCGTGCCTGTCGTTTCCCGCAGCAGTGCCTGTACTTTGAAGGGCATTACCGGGAGCACGCAGGGCATAAAATTGAGAATCATGCCTGCGGCAAAGGCCAAGGTACTCTGGTAAACAACCGTTTGCATCATCAGGGCCTCGCTTCGGCGCCAGATTGGGGGCGGCTTCTTAAGACGTTCATGGTCAAGGCTTGCAAATTCCAACGAATGGCGCCCACGTGAAGGTGCGCAGCAGTCAAAGGGAATGCCGCAAAACGCGAACATTTCACTTTTAAGGAAGCTTGGCCCAATAGAAGGCCTGTTTTTCGCACTAGGAGCGGCTTCCAGCCGCGATAACATGGCATTATCGCGGCTGGGAGCCGCTCCTACGTTTTCCTTTCACCTTTCGGAGGGGTGGCCATTCGTGGTCTGAAAAAGTTTTTTACGAAGCCGTCAATTGTTGCATCAGCGCATCTGCGGTAGTCACCGGCAGCTGGCAGGCACCGTTTTGGCACGCATAGGCGGTGGCCTTGCCGCCGGCAGCGGTTTTTTCCCTGAAGAGGGGCGATCGCCGGGCCAGTTGCGCAGCATTGGTTTCCGAAACGATCATGACCAGGCTGCCGGGCAGAAAGGCACGCCGCAACCGATCGGTGAACGAAGCCGCATCACCGTCTGCCGGGGTGACCACGATCACCTGGTGGGGCGGATGCAAAAAGTCATCAAGAGCTAAAAGCATCTCGCCGAAAGCCGATGGATTGGCTTCCATAATCGTGGAAAAAGCGCTGAATCCCTTCTTGGCCCGTTTCAGATAGGATGGCTCGAGGGTCAAGGCGTTCAATCGCAGCAGATTCATCAGGGCCACGGCGTTTCCCGAGGGAAGGGCGCCGTCAAGGACCGGCTTCTCGCGGGCAATCAGCGCCTCATGATCGTCGGCGATCATGAAAAAACCGCCGTTTTCAGGGTCATCAAACTGATCGGCCAGGGTCTGGTCCAACGCAAGGGCATGCTCCAGCCAGCGAACGTCGGCGGTCGCTTCAAACAGATCCAGCAGCGCGGCAATGAAAAAGGCGTGGTCGTCCAGAAATCCGTGGCCTGCGGCAGCACCGTCTTTGAAACTTCGTTTGAGCCTGCCGGCGACCAGCATGCGGGTCAGAACAAAGTCCGCCGCCCGACCGGCGCGCTCGAGATAGGCGTCGTCGTCCAGGGCAAACCCGGCACGGGCGAATGCAGAGATCATCAACCCGTTCCAGGCCGCAAGGATCTTGTCGTCCCGCAGGGGCGCCGGCCGCTGTTGACGGCGAGCATAAAGCGCCGCATTTATTCGGTCTACGTCCGAAGCCAGTTGCATCGCAGCCAAGCCCAGATCACCAGCCAATTGGTCAAGTTCCCGAGGCAGGAATAAAATATTTCTACCCTCGAAGTTGCCGCGGGCGTCAGCCCCATAGACGGTCGCGGCAATCCTGGCATCATCGGCCCCGAGGGCATCGTTGAGTTCTTCGAGGGTCCAGGTGAAAAACCAGCCCTCCTCCCGGTGTCCGGACGGCGTCAGACTGTCTGCATCGGTGGCGGAATAAAAGGCCCCGTCCGACGAGGTCATCTCGCGGGAGACATAGTCCAGGGTGTTTTTGGCCACCTGCCTGAATCGCGGATTCCCGGATGCCTGCCAGCCCTCGATGTAGGCCGGCACCAGCAGCGCATTGTCGTAGAGCATTTTTTCAAAATGGGGAATCAGCCAACCCGCATCGGTGGAATAGCGGTGAAAACCGCCCCCCACCTGATCGTTCATGCCGCCGGCAGCCATCTTCTCAAGAGTCAGGACAGACATGTTCAGGCTCTCCGCTTCATCGCTGCGCCGATGGTGCCGCAGCAACAGTCGAATGGGCAGAGAACTGGGGAATTTGGGGGCGCCTGCAATTCCGCCATGCACCGCATCGAAGCGGGTCTTGCTGGACGAGACGGCACGGTCAATCACGCCATCCACGGGCAGCCGGCCACCGGCTGCCGGCGTCAGCATCTGCCGCACCGTCCGGGTGAGCTCGCCGGCGGACTGGGCAACCAGATCTCGTTTGTCATCGTAGCTCTGGCGGATTTTTTTGAGCATCGTGAGAAATCCCACCGGTGAGCCACGGTCGCCATCCCGGGCCGGGAAATAGGTTCCCCCGTAAAAGGGTTCCCGATCCGGGGTCAGCCACACCGTCATGGGCCACCCGCCCCGGCCGATAATGGCCTGGACGGCACTCATGTATATGGCGTCCACATCGGGCCGCTCTTCGCGATCGACTTTGACCGCAATGTAGTTATCGTTGATATACTTTGCAATTTCAAGGTCTTCGAAGGACTCTTCCTCCATGACGTGGCACCAATGACAGGTGGAATACCCCACGGAAAGCAGCACCGGCCGGTCCAGCCGTCGCGCGGTGTCAAATGCTTCATCCCCCCATGGATACCAGTTCACAGGATTGTGGGCATGCTGCAGCAGATAGGGGCTGCTCTCCAGGAACAGCCGGTTGGTGTATATGGCCCGACCCTGATCGTCGAGATGCCGGGTTCGTGGGCGATAGCCATCGCCTCGCCGGCGGGCCATTAACCGAATTTCATCCTCCAGGGTCATATTACCACCTCTTTTTCCGGGCGCAGCCTCTACCGAACGGCCCTCGGACAGTCCGGTTACCGTACCGCTGCCAACAGGTTCGTTCGAACAGGCATTGCCCGAGAGAATCAGGAATATTAGGCCGGCACCAGCCAAAGCCCGCCTAAAAACGTTTGTATGTCGTCGGTTGAAAACGATGTCTCCCTTTTACCGACATGCCTGTCAACACCCTGTCTATCGAACCAGAGGATACTTTTCCCGTGACCAACCAATCAAGCCGGTATCCATATGATAGGCACGGCGAAAACCCATTTTGCTGAAAATCGCGAGGCTCTTTCCACTGCGGTTGCCACTGCGGCAGTAAATCAAATAGGTTTTTTCCCTGTCCAGGGCCTTGAGCCGCTCCACGTAATCGCTGGAATGATAATCGAGCAACAACGCCCCTTGGATGTGGCCGTCCTCGAACTCTTTGGGCGTACGAACATCCAGCAACACGACATCGGGGTCGCCCCGGTGCCGGTCGAGCAATACCTTGAAATGACTGGGTGAAATAGCCTTTACGACCGGCATGTCTGCCGAGGCCATGCACACGGAGGCGCCACACAGCAATATCAGCCACATTGCAATCCATATCGATCGTCGTCTATTCATCGTCCAACCCTTTATTTTGACAGTCCGTCGGCACTTGACCCATTGCCGGTGATTTTCGCATCAATCACCAATCACCACAATGTGGTAAAAATAAGAACCGATTCTGTTTTTTCAATGAATGGGTCGATGAAGGCAGAGGCGGGCTGACAATGCAGGGCTGGATCACTGGCGGTCAATGGCTTCACCGGAATGAACCGCGATAGCGAGCGTAATGCCCAAACTGGGCGCAACGGGGCGCTTGGGACTGGGCGCCGAGGTCATTGTTTTTTGCGCGATCCTATATCCGGCAGGTGCGGATATCGGTGACGATGATCCCTTTGGCCCCGATTTTGGTGAGGCTGTCCATAATCTGATTCACATCCTGTTTTTTGGACATGGATTTGACCGCCACCCACCCTTTTTTGCTCAAAGGGGAGACCGTGGGTGATTCGATACCCGGGGTGATGACGCAGCCCACTTCGAGCATGGTTTCTAGGATGTCGTACTCCACCATCACATACTCCCGGGCCACGACGATACCGCGGATCCGGTCGAGGAAGGTGTGCACCCGCGCCTGCTTTTCAATGTCCCGGGTCCGGGCCGCCAGGATTGCTTCACTGCGCAGCAGCGGGAGCCCAACCACCTTGAGCCCGGCCGCCTTGAGGGTTCGCCCGGTTTGGACCACGTCGGCAATGGCGTCGGCCACACCCAGGCGGATGGAGATCTCCACCGCTCCGTCTAGCCGGACAACTTCAGCCTCCACGCCCCGGCGCGTCAGGTCTTCGACGACCAGCCGGGGATAGGAGGTGGCGATGCGTTTTCCGGCAAACGCGTCAGGAGCCAAATCCGTGTCTGCGGGCACGGCATAATGAAAATCGGACCTGCCAAATCCCAAAGACATCAGCTCCAAGACCTCCGCCCCGCTGTCCAGGGCCAGATCCCGGCCGGTCACCCCCATGTCCAGAATTCCTTCGCTCACATAAATGGCGATATCCCGGGGGCGCAGAAAGACGAACTCGACCTGGTTGGTGTTGTCGAACACGATGAGTTCACGGCTGTATCGTCGACAGTTGTAACCGGCCTCCCGGATCAGTTGCACGGCGTCTTCGGAGAGCGACCCCTTGTTGGGCAGGGCGATTTTCAGCATGACAATAAAGTTCCTTTTAATGTCGTCGGGTTAACTTGTAGTGCCCATTCACAATTAGGTAGATTTTGGTTCAGGCCAAGGCCGCAGCGATTTTGAAACCGAAGGCGTAGCAGCGCTACGTCGAGGATTTTAAAACCGTTAGAACGCCAGCCTGGGCCAAAAGATGCCTATTGTGAATGGGCACTATAGGTGGCGGTAGACATCCTCCAGCTCCAACTCACAGGCGATCATCATCACCTGAACGTGGTAGATCAGCTGGGATATTTCTTCGGCGGTGCGTTCCCGGCCCTCGTGTTCGGCAGCCATCCAAACTTCACAAGCCTCCTCAATCACTTTCTTGCCAATGGCGTGAACACCATTTTCCAATTGACGAACGGTTCCAGAGTGGGGGTCCTTGCGCACGGCCTTGTCTTTGAGTTCTGCAAACAGGGCTTCAAATGATTTCATCGAGGTGGGCATTCCTTCCGCACGCCGTCGTCTGCTATGGACCCACACGGCCCGCGGCGATGTCTATGGTTGGTTTTGATTTTGGGCCTCTCTTAACAGAAATACCGGCATCCCACAATGGTTTGCGGCCGAATCCGGCCGGAACGCACGGTTGGTCAAAAAGTTAAGCGGCCCACAAAAGAGGAGCGGCTCTGCTGTTGTGGGGAATTTTAGCAGAGCCGCCAAGGGTAGAGGGATTGAATAATACATATGGGGTGTTGGTTACAAGATAACCGGATCAACCATCTCTGTCAAGGGAAAATACCACATTGTGGTGATTATTTTGTCTGTAACGAAATTTCAACTTATTTAATCGAATGCTACTGTCCGGCAGCATCAAGTGATGCCTCGATAACCTCGATGGAATCTCCGCAGGCGATCTCACCGCCCCGAATCACCCGGGCGAAAACCCCCTCTCGGGGCATGATACAATCGCCGGCCTGGTAATAGATGGCACAGGGTTTGTGGCAGGTCTTGCCGATCTGAGAGACTTCAACGATAACCGTCGTTCCCAACTTCACATTCGTCCCGACAGCCAGATGCGTCCAGTCGATGCCTTCGGTGGCCACATTTTCGGCAAAATCCCCGAAATTCACATCCAGTCCCTTTTCCCGGGCCCCCTGGATGCTTTCCGAGGCCAGGAAACTCACCTGACGATGCCAGGGGCCGGCGTGGGCATCCCCGTCCAGACCATGGTTAAGAATCACCCTGGCGCGGTCCACGAGGGTTTTTCGGGTTCCTTTTTTCCGGCTGACGGCAATGGATACAATCTTCACGGCCCCTCCTTTGAAATAAGAAACAGGCCGTAGGTAGCGAACAGGTCCGGTAACAAACGAACCCGTTTTCCGGAACGATCCTGTCGGTCTGTGTCGATACCCACCTCTTTTAGGATTCTGAATCCCACCTGCCGGGCGTATCGCCTGAAGTCGGACAGGGTGATCACCCGTATGTTGGGCGTATCGTGCCACTGGTAGGGCAACTGGGGCGTCACTGGCGCGTGCCCCGTTAACGCCAGCATCATCCGCACCCGCCAGTGGCTGAAATTGGGAAAACTCACCACGCCCCGTCGGCCGATTCGCAGCACCTCCCGGATCAAGGGCGCCGGATCATAAATCTGCTGCAGCGTTTGGGCCAAGATCACATAATCGAAGACGTCGTCCGGATAGTCCCGGACCTCTTCGTTGATGTCTCCCTGGAGTACGGTCAACCCACGCTCGATGCAGTGGGCCACGCAGCTCTCGTCGATGTCGATGCCGGTGCAAACCGCATGCTTGCGGGTTTTCAAATAGTAAAGCAGCGAGCCGTCACCGCATCCCAATCCTAGCACCCGGGCCCCCTGCGGAATCCAGGAAGCCACCAGCTGAAGGTCGTAGCGAATACCGTTGCCTGCATTACACGTCGCTGTCACCGTCCAAAAACCCTTTCATGATGCCGGAAAGACGGTCACTGGGGAGCAGGAAGGCATCGTGTCCCCATTGAGCCTCGATTTCGCAAAAGCTCACAGCCAGCCCGTTTTTTTTCATGGCCTTGACCATGGCACGGGACTGGTAGGTCGGGTAGAGCCAGTCTGAGGTGAAGGATAGCACCAGAAACCTGGCCCGCGCGCCCGCAAAGGCCGCCACGGAGGACCCGTCACCGTAATGCCGCTCGAGGTCGAAATAGTCGGCCGCTTTGGTGATATATAGAAAGGCATTGGCGTCGAATCGATCCACAAACTTGTGGCCCTGATGGCGCAGGTAGCTCTCCACCTGGAAATCCGCATCGAAATTAAACGAAAAATCTGACTTGTCTTGAAGCCGCCGCCCGAACTTGAGCCGCATGGATTCGTCCGAAAGATAGGTAATGTGCCCTATCATCCTCGCCACGGCCAGCCCCAGGTCCGGTTTCTTTCCATCGTGGTAGTCTCCGCCGTTCCAGTTGGGATCGGCCATGATGGCCTGTCTGGCCACTTCGTTGAAAGCAATGGCCAAGGCGCTGTGCCGGGTGGTGGTGGCCAGGAGCACGGCGGACGCAACCCTGTCCGGGTAGCGCACACTCCACTCCAGCGCCTGCATACCGCCAACGGATCCACCGATCACTGCGTGCAGCCGATGCACACCCAAATGGTCCATGAGCTGTTTTTGAGCGTCCACCATATCTGCAATGGTGACCACCGGAAAATTCAACCCGTATGGCTTGCCGGTAGCTGGATCTATAGATGCGGGACCGGTTGACCCCATGCAGCTGCCCAGGATATTTGTGCCGATCACAAAATGTCGGTTGGTGTCGATTCCCTTTCCCGGCCCCACCATGAAATCCCACCAGCCCGGCTTGTCGTCGCCGTCCGTGTACGTACCGGCAACATGGGCATCACCGGAAAGGGCATGTAAAATCAGAATTGCGTTGGTCCGGTCTTCGTTGAGACGGCCGCAGGTTTCATAGGCGATGGTCACCGGCCCGATGGTTGCGCCACAGGCCAGGGTCATTGATGCCGGCGGGTGGGCGAACGTGAATGTCCGCTTTTTCACAAGGCCCACCGATGCCCCCTGCTGATCGTGCTGGATATACTCACTCATGTTTTATTTTGGCCAGGGTGCCCTTGAACACATCACAGGTGCGGCACAGCTTCATCTTCTCTTTCCAGGAATCGTGGACCGTCCCGTCGCAGATGGTGCCGTTGATGAACCAGCAAAGGTCACCGGTGGAAAATTCCCAGGCCGGGCACTGCTCTCGCTGTTCCTGGGGACAGGAGCGGGTGTCCCAGCAGGGTTGGACGTCGCTATTGCCGAAAAATTTGCGGGTGACCAGAAAATAGAGTTGGCGCTCGACGTGGACGGGGATGGTTCGCCAGCCCTGCTCATAACTGTGAATCGCCTTGATTGAGGTTCCCAGAAGCTGAGCCATCTGTTTCTGGGTTTTCTCCAATTTCTTCCGCAATGCGCTGAACTCTTTGTCTTTCATGGCTTTCCGTCTCGATTTTCCTATTCCTGGATAGCTGACCCCGATGGTTGCGTTAAAAAGTGACCGCCCGTACCACAGCCAACAACATACCCTGGACCAAATGGAAATGGGAAACTAACATGCCGTATTTACGGGGAAATTATTGTAATCGTTCACACCTGCCACATCGTGGTATAAATGTCAACGTTTTTTAATGATCCAAGAGAGGCAGGATCAACCCACATCCTGTTTGATATCGATCCCAAGCTTCTTCATCCGCTTCCAGACGGTCACCCGACTGACCCCCAGCATCTTGGCCGCTCTGGATTGATTGCCGCCTGCCTTGCGCAGCACGCGGACCAGGCTCTCCCGATCCTTGACGCACGCCGGGTCGATTTCACAGGTGGCCTTTGGATCGAGCGTGCCGTGAACGATCTTGTGGGGCAGATGCTGCGTGCCGATACCCCCGCTCTGGCAAAGGACGAAGGCATACTCGATGGCATTTCGCAGCTCGCGGACATTGCCCGGCCAGGCATAATCCGTCAGGGTTTCAAGAGCCTCAGGGGTGAGCCCGATGATCTTCTTGCCGCTGTTCACCGCATTTCGCCGGATAAAGCTCTGGGCGATCAGCGGGATGTCTTCCCGGCGCTCGGACAGAGGCGGGCAGTACAAAGGAAAGACGTTGATCCGAAAATAAAGATCCTCCCGGAACAGTCCCTGTTCGATCAGCGTTTCCAGACGCTTGTGGGTGGCGGTGATCACCCGCACATCCACGGGAATGGGCTGGTTATCCCCCACCCGCTCGATCTTGCGATCCTCCAGCACGCGCAGTAGCTTGACCTGAATGGCGGGGGGAATATCGCCAATTTCATCTAAAAATATCGTGCCCTCGTCAGCGGCCTCGAAACGACCCACGCGGGTTCGGTCCGCGCCGGTGTAGGCCCCCTTGACATGCCCGAAAAGCTCGCTCTCCAACAGGTTTTCGTTCAGGGCCGCACAATTGACTTTGACATAGGGCTTGCCGCTGCGGCCACTGGCCCGGTGGATGGCCCGTGCCACCAGCTCTTTGCCGCTGCCGCTTTCGCCTTGGATCATCACCGGCGTATCCGACTGGGCCACGTTCTCGATCATCTCAAACAGGTTAAGCATCACCGGAGACTTGCCCAATATGCCGTGATAGCCTTCGTCCAGGTAAAAGGTTTTACGCAGGTTGCTGATCTCCTGCTGCTGGCGGATCTTCTCGCTAATATCGGTAAGCGTCTCCACCGCACCGATGACTTCGCCCTTATCGTTGCGCAGCACCGATGCGCTCTTGACGACATTCACGGTATGGCGATTCTTGCTGGTGATCAGGCACTGTTTCTCCCTTATCGCGCCCTTGTTGAACAAGGCGCACCATTGTGCACCGGAACCGCTACCGACAATTTTACACCCCGTGCAGTTCAATATTCGGCAGGACTGACCGATCAGTTCGTCTGCCTTGTAGCCGGTGACCTTTTCCGCTGCCGGATTAGCGGCGATAATGGTTCCCCGCGGATCTACCACCATCAGTCCATCCTGCAGGGTATCGACGATAGTTTTCCAGTATTTGGCAATATCCATAGCGCCTCCGTTATGTGTTAACCCTGTTAAGCTAAGATGTTTACCTGCTAACTTAACAGGTGTTAACTTAAACCGTCCAATAGCAAAGCGCAAGTCTCTTTCAAAAAAAATTAGTGTTTCATTTTAGACAATTAAAAGGATTTTTAACCTTATTGAAGACCTGGCACATCCGTTGCTCTCAGGTTTAGCGTAGGCATAGATGTATTATCGTTTACCCATGACACCGGAAGACACATGCAACACGCAGCCATCATCGTTAAAGATCCTCAGCAACAATTCGAAGGGCTACGCACCAGTGTCGGCCTGTTGTTGGCAGGCATAAGCGTTCAGCTTTTTGTTTTGCACCATGAAATTGAGAACATGGATGAAGTCTACCGTAAGCACATGGCTTATTTGGACGAAAATGGTGGCATGCGTTTTACCAACAATCCGCGAAATGCTGAAAAGTTCGGATTTACGATGATGACCATCGAAAAAGCGGCGGAGAAGATCCGTCAAGCAGATTTCATCATCCCTTTTTAAATAGAAGACTCAGTTGTTACACCGGAGCATGTAATTGTGAAGACGCTTCATATTTTAAGATCAGAGCCGGATGAAACGGTGGAGAAATTAACGGTCGTCATCAGTATGGAAGACACGACGTCGGTCGTCATGCTCTATGAGGATTCTGTCAATTGGTCGGCCCTGGTCGACGAAATCTTCGAAAACGACAGAGTAATTTGCTGGTGGTAAATTCTCAAAACAAGACGCAGAGGCGTCCAAATAGCGTGCTGGCCATCATGGTCAGCACCGACAAGCACCTGGACTACGTAATCAACATGACTTCGGCTGCCTATGCCAAAGGCAAACGGGTGAAGCTTTTCTTTACCGGAAAAGGGGTCCTGTTGACGATGAAGCCTCAATTCAAGAAATTGGCTGACATGGCTTCAGTAAGCATTTGCGATGCCAGCTTCCGGGCCAACGGGTTGCACGGCAGGCAAGGACAGGTCCCCGGGGTAACCCCGATGAATTTCACCAGCCAAGCGAGAAATGTCGAGATGTTGGCCCAAGCGGACCGCTATCTGGTCTTTTAAAACCCAATTGAATCATATTTGCTGTTTAACTGCTCAATTCAAAAGGAGGCAACATGTTCAGGAAAACACTCTTCGCAGCGACCGCACTGATCTTTCTATTTTCTGCGGTGGGTATCACGTTGGCAATGGAAAGAGGCAACAAGCGCAAAGGGAAATACACCTATCGTAAGGTATACAAAGCCTGTATGGAACGTGGGGAGGTGGATTCAGCCAAACCGCCCATCAGCCCGGATACCAAAACCCAGGCCCAGTGGACGCAGACATTTGATTCCAAGGATTTTGACCAATTTGGATGCCAGCCGGAATGGGCGGCCTTATCCGACAAGGACCTGACTGACATCTACACCTATCTGCATGACCACGGCTCGGACTCACCCACGCCGGCCAAATGTAAATAGAACCCATCCAGCTGTTGCGCATTGCAGGCAACCCGGCCTTAAACCAGGTTGCCCGCAACTAAATTCAAAAGGAGAAAACAATGTTCCATCGACTGATTTCCGTCTCGTTCGCCATTCTTTTTCTCACCGCTACCCTGTCCGGGTGCGCCACCCAACAACCGGCAGCACCGGCCCAAGCCACGGCCAAGGTATCAGCCGAACAGGCCTTCGAACCGTTTCACGACATCGTCAACATGGCATTTGTCGCCAAGCACGTCTCCATCCCCATGGCGGAAAACGTCATGCTCATCGACGCCAGGCCATACAAGCCCAAGTACATAAAAGGACACATTCCCGGGGCGATTAGTATTCCCGACAGCCAGTTCGACAAGATGACCGATAAGTTGCCGGCCGACAAAGATTCACTCTTGATCTTTTACTGCGGGGGGCTCAAATGCAAATTGAGCCACAAATCGGCCATGAAAGCGGAAAAACTGGGCTACACCAATGTCAAGGTATTTGCCGAAGGCTACCCGGTATGGATGGCAGACAAAGCACACTATCCTTCGGTTTCGGCCGAGTGGGTCAAGGCGCAGATCGATAAGGGTGCCGATATGGCACTGGTCGACTCGCGGCCCAAACGCAAAAAATACGACAAGGGCCATATCCCCACGGCCATCAGCATTCCCGACATGCAATTCGACAAATTTCAGGATCAGCTGCCCGCGGACAAAAGCAAACTGGTGGTGTTCTACTGCGGCGGATTGAAATGCAAGTTGAGCCACAAGAGTGCGGCCAAAGCCATCGCCATGGGCTACACCAACGTCAAGGTCTTTGCCGAGGGCTATCCGGCCTGGGTGGCCTATGCCGGCAAGGCGTCCACAACTGCCGTTGCCGCCACCACCATCACGGCTGGTGAGGAAGAGGGCAGCATCGACCACGGCGAATTCAAGCGACTGGTGGCCGAGACTCCCGAGGCGATCTATCTGGTGGACGTTCGCGATGCCGATGAATACCAAAAAGGCAGCTTGAAGACCGCGGTCAATATCCCCATCGACGATCTGGAAGCCAAGATCAAAAGCCTGCCCGCGGACAAGCCCGTCGTCTTCATCTGCGGCACAGGCGCCCGCAGTGGTGAGGCCTTCTACATGGTTCAGGATGTCCGTCCTGAGTTAAAAAATGTGTTTTACGTTGACGGTGAAATGACCGTTAAGCAAGATGGCTCGTTCACCCTCAAAAAGCAGCCTGGTTAAGCGAATCATAGCGGTTTGAATCGCGGATCCACGATTCCCCGGTTCAAGCCGCTATGCGCCGTTCATGTGCCAACGAACTTTCAACTGCCATTTATCCATTTACGATGTCGACCCACAGGGGGAAACAATGAAGTCAACCAGAGTGAGCCTATTGATCGTTCCGTGTAGCCTGCTCCTGTTCATGCTCACGTGTCTGTTCCCACCCGCCGTATTCAGCGCGGCGGACGATGCGGAGGAGCGGGCGCCGGGCAGAACCATGGCAGATCAGGCCACCAAAGAAAAGAAACTGTGGATCACCACCGACCATTCCCGGATTGAAGCGCTGCAGAAAGATTTCCGCTCGGGTCCGGAAGTCACCCAGGCCTGCCTTTCCTGCCACACGGAAGCGGCCGACCAGTTTCACAAGACGATCCACTGGACCTGGAAGGCCTACACCACGGAAAACGGAAGTGTTCACGGCAAGGGCGGCGATTCCATCAACAACTTCTGCATCTCGGCCAACAACATGCAGGATAAAGGCTGTCTGAGCTGTCATCCCGGATGGGGCAATCAGACCGAAGCCGTCAACTGTCTCAACTGCCACGGTCAAAAAATCATCAACTGGGATGAGTCCTTCGAGGACCTTGAAGCCTTCGACGGTTCCCAGGACCCCGACGAGCAGGAGATCGCCGATGAAATCCGCGGCAACATCCAGGCGGCCGTCCAGTCGGTGGTCCGCCCCGAACGTCAGAACTGCGGTTCCTGCCACTTCAAGGGCGGCGGCGGTGACGGGGTCAAACACGGCGATCTGGACACCTCGCTGACCAAACCCAACAAGGCCCTGGATGTCCACATGGGATCGGACGGGCGCAACTTTGAATGCACCCGCTGCCACACCACCAGCCTGCACAACATTGCCGGTCGAGTCTACACCAAACCGGCGGCGACCGACCGCAAGAGCCTGATCGAGGATGACCTCACCACCAAGATCACCTGCGAGTCCTGCCACAGCAGCACCCCGCACAAAGCCGAGTCCAAGGCTAACGACCACACGGACAAGGTGGCCTGCCAGAGCTGCCACATCCCTGAATTTGCCCGGGTGAACCCCACCAAGATGTCCTGGGACTGGTCCCAGTCCGGCAAGTTAAAAGACGGCAAGCCATACAAAACCAAGGACGAGTTCGGCAAGGACAGCTACCTGTCCATCAAGGGCCAGATGAAGTGGGAAAAAAACGTCAAACCGGAGTACTTCTGGTACAATGGCTCCATCAGCAGCGTCACTGCCAAGGACCCCATCGATCCGGGGCAGGTCGTTCAGGTCAGCCATCCTTTGGGCGGCCGGGAGGACGAGAATGCCCGCATCTTCCCCTTCAAGGTCCACCGGGGCAGGCAGCCCTACGACAAGATCAACAAGACCCTGCTCGCCCCCATGCTCTCCGGGGAGATCAACGAGACCGAGAATCTTGCGGGTCTCGTTGCGGAGCTTCTGCTCTTCGTCGGTCTCGCTC
>JAQYWF010000410.1 GCA_030145105.1 Desulfosarcina sp. | reverse complement strand
GGAGGCTCACAGCGCGCTGGAGGTCAAATTTTCCTCAAGGCAGGACGTGGCACTCACTGGTTTCGAGATATTCTTTCTCAGGGCCAATTATTTGCGATTCAAATCGATGATGATCGGCATCCTGCCTGGATTATCTGATCCATCTTGAATCAATAAAAAAGGGAAGCCCCCAAAATGAACTTGCCCAAATTCTTCTTGTTTTTTTTGTTGACAAAGTGATGGATTTTCAGTATACAGTACACTGTACACAGAAATTCTCGGCTGTCCCTCAGTTCAACGTCCGATACAATGAAGGAATCCTTTCTTGAGAAAATATCAGAAAAACCGCTGAGGCCGGAGTCGCTGGTCGAAAAAGTGTACACCCTGTTGGAGGAAAATATTATCAATATGACCTTGCCTCCTGGGGACAACCTCGTTGAGGAGGATATTGCTAGATCCCTCGATATCAGTCGATCACCGGTTCGTGAGGCCCTCGTGAGACTGGAAAACGCTTGCCTGGTCAAGAAATCGAAGAAAGGAAGAGTCGTAGCGAGTATTACGGAAGCGGATATCATCAACAACTATGAGATCTGGGAGATGATGGAAAGCTTCGCAGGGGGATTGGCAAGTCAAGTTGCAACGGTTAAGGATCTGGGGCAAATCGAACGGATTCTCGGTGAAATGAAATCGGTAATAAACCCGGATGATTCATTTGCGAGGTACCGGGACCTCAACTACCAGTTTCACTACCATTTAGTGGCCCCATGTCCAAACCAGCCTCTAGTCCAGCTCTACGAGAATGCTCTAAAACGTATCCACTGGTGTTATAACCTGAGCATTTCTTGGCACCAAGACCTGGTAGTTTCGTATTCAGACCACACAAGCATCTTTGAAGCGTATCGAGCGAAACAGCGTGAAAGTTTTGAGAAGCGCGTGCGAGCGCACATCCGAAATGCGCTCAAACGTTTCCGAATTGAATATTCGAAGAAACGAGACATTTAGACCCATGGTTGTTCAAGCGTGGGGCAAAATCCAATAGAAAGGAGGAAAAGACCATGAAATTTACCTGACAAAACGCAAAAAAGGATGAAACAGCTGCTTAAAAAGGGGGGATAAAAAATGAAACGGTTATTTAAGAAAGGCAGAGGGCACATAATGCTGGGGCTGAGCGTATTTCTCGCAGTGATGTTCCTCACCGCCGGACCTGTTCTCGCTCAGCAAAAATTGAACATCTCCTGGGGAGGATCTACCCCTGGGGGGATGATGTATTACCTGGTCGGAGCCGCCGGGACGATCATCACGCGGGAACTTCCTCAGTATAACATTACCCAGGTTTCAACTGGCGGTTCGACCGAGAACTGCAAGCGCTTACTTAAGGGCGAAGTCGACATGGGAATCGTTTATGGTCCCCACGTCTACATGGCCTTACGCAACGAGGGCCCGTTCAAAAACGATCCCAAAGGGACCATGCTTCGCGGTATATCCAAGGCCTACGAAGGCTCAACTTACTTCGTCACGCTGCCCGGCGCGGGAATGAAAACAATGGATGACTTGAAGGGAAAAACCGTGGCCCTGGGTCCGCCGGGCTCAGGCACCGTGTTCAATAGCTCCAACGCGCTCAGGGCCCTCGGACTGCTCGACAAAGTCAAGCCGCGCATGATGTCGTTTGCCGATGCCGGCCGTGCCGTGGCCAACAGGCAGATCGACGCCTTTGCCCAGTCGTCAGCTCCTGCGGGATCGGTCATTGAGCTCTCCGAAACAAAAGGGGCATTTGTTATTCCATTCTCCGATGGGGAACTGGAAAAAGTCGTCAGCGAATATCCCTTTTACTACGCGGGTACCATGAAGGCAGGTACCTACAAGGGCGTCCCGCCGACCAAAATGCCTTACCTCACCGTTTACTGGGTAGGCCACGAACGGGTGCCGAAAAAGGCGATTTATGACATCTTGAAGTTGGTGTACCAGTCCAAATTTAAGAAGCAACTCGCCGACGCCCATAAGGGCTGGGCGCAGATGGAGCCCGACACGAAGAGATTCATCGGCCTGGGCGCCCCCATGCACCCCGGGGCTGAAGCCTTTTACAAAGAGGCAGGTCTCTGGACTGAATAAGACAACCTCTTGGAGCTGCCACGGCGAATGCCGTGGCAGCTTTTTCTTATTTTTCACCGGATTACGATATCCTATTATATCGTCATATCAGCGAAAATCCTCTGGAGATCATTGAATGGCAAGACCACTTTGGAATATCTGGAATGTTGAAGTTACCGGTAAGAGGCGCACTATTAAGGGGCCCTGGGCTGTTTTGTTCTATGGTGTAGCTGCGTTCATGGCTGCCTGGTACATGTATACCTCGGGTACTGGTGTAGTATCCACCGAAACCAATCGTGGCTTCTACCTGCTGTTCACCTCTATACTCGTTTACCTGCTTTTTCCGGCAACCCGCTGGGCCCCTACCCATCGTCCCAGCGTGTTTGACTATGTCTGCATCGGGCTGGTTTCGCTCTCCATCGGCTATTGGATCGACCAGTATATGGAGTACGCCATATTCCGGGTCACTGACCCCAGTTTTTGGGACCTCACTATGGGGGTGATTGCAATTCTGACGATTATGGAAACGGCTCGCCGGGCACTGGGGCCGATCATACCGATCCTGGCCGTCATATTCCTGACCCAGATTTACTTCGGCCCTTATCTGCCGGGCAAGTTGAGCCATGCCGGCATGCCCGTGAAGCGGATCGTCGAGTTTACCTTCTGTACCCAGGAGGCGATGTTCGGGGTCGTCACGGCCACATTCGCCACCTTCGTGTTTCCCTTCATGATTTTCGGCGCTTTCCTGGAGCGGAGCGGCGCCGGTACTTTCTTCATGGAGCTGGCCAAGTCATTAACAGGCAAATGGCGGGGTGGCCCAGCCAAGATCGCCACAGTCACCTCGGCATTGTTCGGCTCTATTTCCGGTTCCTCGGTGGCCAACGTCGTGGCCACCGGCACCTTCACGATTCCCATGATGAAGCGCATCGGATTCCAGCCAAAGGTCGCCGGCGCCATCGAGGCCATCTCCTCTACCGGCGGGCAGATCATGCCGCCCATCATGGGCGCGGGGGTATTCATCCTGGCCACGCTCATCGAAAAGGAATACCTGGCAATCGCCTTGTTGAACGTCATCCCGGCCCTGATCTATTTTATCTTCGTGCTCTACATGGTCGACCTGGACGCCCTGCGTTCCGGATTGAAGGGCCTTCCACCGGAGGAAATACCCAAGGTTTCCGATGTTCTAAAGCGGGGTTGGCAATTCTTCCTACCCGTTGTGATTGTGGTAGGGGTTCTGTTTGCCGGATTTACGCCGGAGTTGGGGGCCTTCTGGGGCACTGTCTCGGCCCTGGTATTATCATGGCTGCGGAAGGACACCCGTATGGGTCCGCGGGATGTCTTCCATGCGCTGGTGGCGGGTTCACATTCCAATATGGCCGCGGGTTCGGCTATCGGCGCCTTGGGGATTATCATCGGCGGGATCGTTCTCTCGGGGTTGGGGTTGAAGTTCTCGGCCATATTGGTTGAGGTTGCCCGCGGAAACCTCCTGTTGACGGTGATCATGGTCATGGTCATTTCCATTATCATCGGTATGGGAAGCAGTACTACGGGGTCCTATATCATTCTTTCCGTCGTCGCCGCGCCAGCATTGATATACTTGGAAGTGCCGGCGGTGGCCGCTCACCTCGTTGTTTTTTACGCGGCTTGTCTCTCCAATGTAACCCCGCCGGTGTGCGTTTCTGCTTTTGCCGCCGCTGCAATCGCCAAGGCGGACCCGATGGAAACCGGGATGGCGGCGTTGAAATATGGCGTGGCGCTGATCCTATTGCCTTTCGGGTTTGTTTATGTCCCCGCTCTGTTATTGAATGGGTCAGTGTTTGAGGTTGGCTACACTTTCGTGGCTTCCTTGGTGGGCCTTATGTCGCTGGCGATGGCGTTGCAGGGTGCTGATTTTCTCAACCCGGCGATAAGCCGACAGAGACGGGTCTTATGTGCAAGCGCGGCAGTGCTTATACTCTTTCCGTCCACGCTGTGGATAGACGCACTGGGATTCGTGATGGTTGCGGTGGGTTGGATTCCATCCTTCCGGATTTATCGCAGGGCCATTGCCCAATCGCGGTTTTGATGGCGGTAGGTCAATTCTGACGAGTCCTTTCTGTTTAACAGGTTGATTCCAGGCATTCTCTTGGACCGAGTCGGAAAAGATGCGAGATTGTTGTTT
>JAQYWF010000083.1 GCA_030145105.1 Desulfosarcina sp. | reverse complement strand
GTTCACGCGGGGCAGATCAGCGGGAACCACCTTGCCTTGTTGGTTTACGTCCTCACCTGACGAAGGGACGTCTGGGTCGTGACAGATGATCGCAAAGGATCTCGTGCCCGCAGGTGCATTAGACCACCGAATGGCAGGGCTTACGTTGTCACTTGGAGCAAATGGGCTGTCGGTTCCCGGCTGACCAAAAGCGAATCGGGCTGGAATAGCAGCACCGTGGGACCATGAGTCAATGTGGACGGAAAATTTTTTCTCCATTGTCTCTTCTCCTTTGATCTGGGTTTGTATCAAATATGTAACAAAATTCTACAGGTTCGGGAAAGGCCTCGGCAACCCTTCTCCTTAAGCCATTTCTTGACAATTTCTGCCTTACAATTAGGTCGCGTTATCCAAAATCAGGACAATGGTAGGGGCTCGTGGATACCTGTATCATCTGTTTTCAAACAGTGTTGTTAATTTAGCAATACGCTCCTATTGCGCAATAATAAGTTTAATATATTCCGCTGGTCACAGTATATCACATGTTCAAAGTAATCCGTTGAAATGATGATACCACAATTTAATTTTCATCGGGTTATTCCTCGATAAATTATTACACCTGCGTAGTAACATGTTGGAGTTAGGCCAACTTCAAAGTGAGAATTTTTCGGTAAAGATATATCGACCTGATCTGCAATTTGAATGTAAAATGGCCATACACAATATGTTGTATATGGCCATTTTCTAATTATTGTCCTGGCGGACGATAGCTTACATTTATCTTAGTGGCCTCATCGATTTGTTCAGGAGTCAAGAGGACAACGGTTTTAACCTTGGCAGCGCCACTGGCATTGATTTTAAGGGCAATGGTGGCGGCGCTCACATTGTCGGGAACATCGACAATGCTGTAGACATCATTGTCCCCGAAGGCAAAATAAAGGGTTTCCAATGTACCCTTCATTTCTTTTACCGCAGCGCTCAGGTCCTTCTTTCTTTTTGACCCGCCATCCTTTAAAAGACCTTTCAATCCCTCTTGGGTGTATGAAGCAAGGTAGAGATATTTTGCCATGATTATATTCCTTTATCATTCGAAATATTGTTTTAAATAAACGACTTAACTTAGGGGAGTTTCCAGCTTACTTTCCCAACTGAAAAGGATTGCCGAATGTTTTCTTGTGCTGACTTGAATAGAGGACCACGGTCGAGTTCGACCGTACCTTGAATGCCTTCACAAGCACCTGTTCCACCAATAAGTTCGACTACGTTGTGGTTCTCCTTCCCCATAGTGCCATTGAAATTGGATTTTCCGTAGATTTTGTCACCGTTGGGACACACCCATTCAACGAAATAAGAACCCTCGTATTCATCCTTTTCTTGATAATAGGTCCCAAGAGCGTTGAAGGTTGCATTCTCGAACGGACTGTTTTTGGGAGCATCAACTACCATCCCCAGTTGGTTATAATTTAGCTGCATGTAATCCTTCCCCATTGACAGGACTTCATTCTTACTGCTTTTCGCACTACGATAATCCCCGCTGCCTTCCTTCGCCATTTCAGCGTTTGCAGTGAATATGGAAAAGACCAATCCAAATACAGCTATAATCAATACGATCCCGATTTTTTTCATAGCTTCTCCTCCTAATCATGCCGTCTGCCATGGATTGCACCGTGATATTGTAAATACCCCTGACAGGACTCAACCTATCAGGAGCCATGTATGCACAATTTTAGAGGGTGCTCCATTTTTTCACCGACTTGTCAGGTTAAAGTTCAAATAAGGCAAATGACTGTTACGGCAGGAGATTGGACTGGAGGCTCAGCAAGTGACCAGAAATTCAGAAGAAATGATCGATTTTGAAACAAGAATGAGTTGACTATGCACGCAGAGCGCAAAATGCGGCAGGATCAATCAAAATATAAACCACGAATCAAATTCCGTGTCAAATGTGATGATGCTCGTTCTGTGATTAATTGAGATGCCCACACGATCCAGCTCCATGTAAAAGCTGGTGCTTTTCGGGCCATCCATGCCGATTCGGTGCTGACGGTGACCTGACCCAACCTCTGATCAAGATAGACCACACAAAGCTGGCGAATGGCCAAACGTGGGATGAGTTGGAGGCAATCAACGTAACCGGTAGCTCATTTTTGACCAGTGATAGATCGAGCTATTCTCTACTTTCAATCCAATGGTGAAAATCCTTATTGATCTTTACAGCAATGAAAATTACAGCAAGATAACTCGAGACATAGCGATATGTATTGCAATGGATATTATCGGTGAGATTAGGATTGACTTTGGAATAGAGAGTATGGATGACAGGGCAGCTTAATAAAGAATATTTCGCTTAAAAACTAAAACGGTCAGCTCCTTGATGAAGCTGACCGTTTTTTTTGAGGATAAAGAATGGTCGAAAGAAAGCGTTTAGTTTTAAAAGTAAAAAAAAGACAATTAGCTGATCACTTACAGGTAAGTACTTCAACTATTAATAATTGGATGAACAAAGGTATTTTAGTGGAAAGACGTCACTATATTAAAATTCAAAACGTTGTTCGCTTTCCGGAGGGTGTTTTTTTAAAAGTAGAGTCACATTCACGATTTGATAAACCCGGTTCCCCTCCGTTTCTATGAATGTCAGAAATGCCTGGACGTTATTGATTACATGCTTGGGCATAATCTTCTCTTTTCGCTTCCAAATACTCATCACACGCTTGTTTAAATGCGCATCCCTTACATTTCCAGCTGGTGTCGTTGGCGACAAACACACCCTTGGTGACACCGTCCCAGACCTGAGCGGCTTTTTTAATCAGTCGCCGTTCATCCAGTTCAGAACGCGTCGTCCAGTATTGTTCAAACTTGGGAGTCTTAGTCTTGACGAGGGTATCGAAGCGCAGCAGGATCTCCCGATCACCGAATCCATTACGCTTGGCAGCTATTTGATACATGGTCAGCTGCTGGTTCTGGTCAACCTCGTCTTTGCTGTATGCCCGGCCAGATGTCTTGAAGTCGGTAATGATCAGGGTGCCGGCACTGTCCTCCTCAACCAAGTCCATAGCGCCGATAATAGGGATAGGAATATCAGGTAGGTTAAACGTGAACGCTTCCTCAATGGATAGGATGGTAAAATCATCGTCGGGCAATTTGTTATACCAGGCTGTTAAAAGGTCTTTGCCATACATCAGCAAGGTTTTGAAATTGTTATCACCACTGTAACGGATATCGTCCCTGCCCGCTGCAATGCCTGTCCACGTGGTTTCGAATATCTGGTGGACATCCTTTAACAGCATCTTGTCACCTATCATTTTGGCACTGTAATACTGTTCAAGCACGCGGTGAATGCATGTGCCAAATTCAAGGGCGTCTGATTTGAATTCCATAGGTAACTTATCGATGCGGCCGAATTTGTAGGCAAGACTGCAATCGACGTATCCTAAGATCGCCGATGCACTCAGATGTTCACTTTGCCTACGGGCACCGGAATGGAGATAGGTGGACGCTATTTCCGCATTCTTGTTGAAACAAACACACTTCAACCACCCCGTCTTTTCACGCCCTGATTTGAATGCCAGGGAGAATGAGGACACTGGGTCCCCTTCAGATCCGTAGAAAATTTCAGGATCGTTGCCGAGGTTGCCGGTCAAGATTAGTTGGTTCAGCATGGATGTCACTCCTTTCGATATGGGTTGAATGGGATTGGTGATGATGAAAACGGAGATATAGGTAAATGGGTGTGGGATAGATGGGGTGTCATGAATTTATATATATGGATATCGGTGGATTAAATGGATTTTGGGTGGCTGGTGGGGAAATTGAGGGGGGAACTGGAAAACGGAAATGCTTTTCAGGTGGAAAAATCGTGCTGCCAGTAGTCGGAGGTAAAAACCACGGACGGGAATCTAAAACCGGATGTCTTTTTTATATCTGAGCGCTACGTACCTGGAGGAAGGTTACCAGATTCTATTTGTATATTTTCTATAAAATCCTACTGTTGGGCGTGTGGCAAGAAACCTGCATTTTCTGCAATCACGAATAGATTCAATTTTTATGATCTATTCTGAACCCAGCCTCTTCAAAGATAATATTCTCGATGGATCAACTACAGATTTCAATGTAGATTGCTGAAAATAGCCCTGAGTTAAAATCAATGAATCCAACATGAGCATTGTTGGCAACATTCCCCACATGATTTTGTATTTATTCACCTATATTGACTCACACCAATCTCATACATATTTTCCCTATTCATATTGATGGTTTCCCATTTAACAAGGAGAATTTTATGAAGAAGCTACTCTATGCGAATGGCGTAATGATGCTGTTTGCTGTCTTAACAATAGCATCGCAAACAATGGCACAAGAACAAGAAGCACCGCAACAGACGCTGATCAAGAATGTGCGCATTTTTAACGGCATTGATGCTGAACTGGCCGAAGGCAACATCTTGGTCGAAAATAACCTGATCAAGGAAATCTCAAAAGATGCCGCTGCAACCAGTCCGGAGGCAATCACTATCAACGGTGGGGGCCGAGTGGTGACACCGGGCTTTATCGACGCCCATACTCACATCGCTTTGATCGCGCCCTTCGATCAGTTGGAAAACGAGTATAGCTGCTATGGTTCCGCTACTATCATGATCCTGAGGAACGTTGTTTTAACATCTATCTGACAGTTTTCACCTTAGCTTTTTTCGGTCTCGATATGACAATTTTGTAAAAAAGTGGCTATCTGTTATTGTCTTCGATTCCTGACAATTTGGAGGCATGGCAAGAAATGCCAAACTTAGGTATATGTCGATTTTTTGGGATAGCTATAACATACTTGTTTGATAATTTTAGATTCCACTAACCCGAAGCTTGACTATCTATAATACCCGTTTGAGTCACATTGTTTTATTGGCTCAATCAACTACTTAAATAGAAATTCAGAGCGTTTATAGATTTTCTGCAGAAAACAGCTTGCATTAGACTCTGTTCAATCCAGCTTTAAACAAACCATCGAGAATTTTATCGACCCAACCATCATTTGATACAAAAAAGCGGATATACGAATGAGCTCGTTCGGGAAAATCGGGCAACAGGGAAACTAATTTATGATAGGCCTTCTTCGCTTCATCAACTTTTCCCAGCTGTCCAAATACAGTTGCATGCATCAACGGATTCCAGAAGAAATCGGGCAGCCCAAAGGCTCGTGCTTCTTCCAATGCCTGAGTATAGTTGCCATGAACGTAATGAAACAAGTAGTGGGGAAAATGAAACCAGGAGGGAATTACTGGGCTGAGACTCTTGCTCTGCTCTATGTAACTGAAGCCCTCTTCAAACTGACCCGCCATCGCTAAAAACCAACCGGCTGTGCCAACCAGGAATCCAGCGTTTGGGTTGAGATCGATGATTTTTTTAGCGTTGAGAATGACTGCTTTCTCATTTCTCTTCATCAACTCCAAATAGCATTTGGCAAAATAGGCATGCTGGCAATTCGGATCAATGAGGATAGCCTTATGAACGGCCGTTTCACCATTTTCCAATGGGCTTTCAATTCCCTGGAAAGAAAAAGTAACAGCATCAAAATAAAGAATCGCAATGAGGGCCCAAGCCATCGCATATTTGGGATTCGTGGCAATAGTTGATGATAAGGCTTTGAATGCCTCCTCATAGGCCTTTGGATTAAGAGTAATGCCGTAGTGGTGATAGCGCATCACGGCTTCATAAGCGTGCAGATCATCTGTCGCTTTTTCCCATGATGCAGCAGCGACAATCTTTGGGATAATCCCATAATCGTCTGCGATCATTGCAACAATGCGTTGAACGATTTCATCTATGGTCGAAAAAAGCGCATTCTCCGACAACAGGCGTTCACAGCGATGAGACCAAACCTGCTCTAAACTATCTGCACGGACCAGCTGGACGTTGATGCGCAGCTTGTCAACGGTTTGATAGGCACTCCCCATGACCACGAATGTTGCAGACAGGGTGAGACATGCTTCCTCCAGGCCAATCTTGCCTGGTTTCATTTCGGCTGTGCTATGATAACTGATAACCCTGAGGTTGCTAAATCGGGATAAGGCCATGGAGAGTTCTTCACCAAAACCATGGATTAGGAATTCACGTGAAGCATCAATGCCCACATCTTTTAGCGGCAGGACGGCAATGGTGGGAGCATGGGTATGATCAATCAGGTCACAGGCCGTCCCGAGGCGATTCTCACCGTTCGACTCATTATCGTAATCGCGTGTTTTAAAGAGTGGGACGTACCGCCCTTTGGGAATCGAAATCAATACGGCATCCTGCCTGCCCGGACCAGAATAATATCTTTCCAGGGCACGACGAAGCTTACCGGCATTGACCCTGACAATCGTATCGGTGATTGGGTCAAAGTTATCGGGCCGTTCGAAGACTTCAACACCAATTGTATAAGCCTTTAACCCTGCAGAATTTCCTTCAAGCGCCTCGTTTACGACATACAACAAAAAATCCCTCAGTCGGCGTGCTTTCCGAAAATCCGGACTACCAATTATTTTGTTCAGTTGCTTGCGGATTTCAGCAGTGCCAGGAGATGCTGCAATGCCCCTCAAGTTTATTTTTTCTGCCGGCCGCTTCACTATGTCGATGCCTGTTATCGTTAAAACTATTGTTATTTAATGAAATAATATAATTGTTGATAGTGTGATTCACAGTGAATCACGTTTAAACTAATATTTGAAGTATTAGTGTAAACTGTGTCGATACGGTTACTGTTTCGAATAAGCTTATGGTCCGAACCCACCAAGACAGAACGGATTTTTGGAGAGATTAGCATGGACGCAAAATTAAACCCAGTTAAAAACATGTTCCCCAACCGGTCAGATCTGATCGAATCCCTCTACCGAAATGACAGTTCGTTTAACTCCCTGTGCGACGATTATTATTTGGTCGCTGAGCAGATTCGGGAACTCAAAGGATCAGAAAGGGTAAGTTCGTCATCCGACATTGTAGAATTGAGAAAGCTACTCAGCGAACTCGAAGATGAATTCAACATATACTTTGGTAACGCATAACCAACTTAGATGCCTGACAGGCCCACCATTGCCGGTAGCCATCAGTTACTATTGTTAAAAAAACAAAATCGATCCTGAACCATCGGCAAGCAATTAAATTCTTAAGACAGGAGGCAATCCATGACCCAATTTTTTTCACTCGACAATCAAGTGGCCGTGATCACCGGGGGAACTTCCGGGATCGGTTTAAAGACCGCGGAACGGTTCATCGCTGCCGGCGCCAAAGTGGTGATCTCCGGCCGCAAAGACGGAACCGAGATCGCTGACAGGATCGGTGCCAAATTTGTTCAAGTGGACGTCTCCAACGAAGATTCCATGAAAAAGCTAATGGAAACGTCCAAAGAAACATACGGCAAAATCGATGTCCTCGTCAACAACGCCGGGGCCAATTTCGGTTACAATGTCCTGATGGAAACCGATATTATCGATTTCGATAAAAATTTCAACATCAACACCAAGGGGGTCGTCTACGGCATCAAACACGCAGTGCCGTGGATGAACTCTGGTGGTCGGATCGTTAACGTTTCATCGGCTGCGGGACTGCAGGGCGTGGCCTATCTATCCCCCTACGTGGCCTCCAAGTGGGCGGTGATCGGTATCACCCGCACCGCCGCCGTCGAGCTGGGCGACAAGGGCATCCGGGTCAACGTGATCTGCCCCACCTCGGTCAACACCCCCATGGCCAACACCCCCGAAGGGCAGCCGCAGTTGCGCATGGAACGCAAGGCCGTGCCCCTGGCGCGCATCGCCGAGCCCGAAGAGATCGCCGCTATGATCCATTTCCTGGCCTCCACGGACTGCAATTTTATCAACGGCCAGGCCATCGCCGTGGATGGCGGTTTTACGGCCGGTATGAGCATCACGGCTTACAACACCCTGGCTGCTGAGTGAATTTAACATAGAAGATAAAGGAGACATAACATGGGAGCACAAGGCGAAACCAAAAAAACCAATGCTAATTTTCTCCGTTACTGCCTGAAACGTGTTTGGATGGCTGAGGGTGCCAGTGAGGAGCACGGGGATGCCGTGGCCGATGCGCTGATGGTCGGCATCCGGCAGGGTAAGTTGAACCAGGGACTCGGCGTATACGAGGCCATAGACCTGACTCACCAGATGGGTGCGCTGGATATCAAGGCAGTGCCAACCGTTGTAAACGAGGGTCCCAGTTGGGCGGTAATCGATGGGAAACGTTCCTCCGGTTACTACACGATGACCAAGGTTGCAAAGACGGCGATCGCGAAAGCCAAAGAACACGGCATTTCGATCGTGTTTGGCTTCAATCACAACGATGCCGGCAGCTTTGGTTCTTATACCTGGCTTGCCCATCAGGAGGGCTGTGTGGCGCAGACATCGAACAACTCCGTGCCCATGTGCTCACCCCTCGGCGGCATGGGCAACACCATCGCCGTGCCACCCCTCGACGCCATTGGCCCGAGTGGGGAGAAACCGCCGGTCTGGATGAGCACGAAGCTCTGCGAATGGTACGACGCTGACACGGCGCAGGCCGTGTTGCAGGGCACCAAGCTGAAATACAACGCCGTAATTGACCCGGAAACCGGGGCCCTTGGAAACGATCTTGCCCCATACGCGCGGCCCGTTGAGGGGTACGGCCGGGTCTACGATCAATCCTGTTTCCAGAATTTGCACGAACCCCGGGTCTATATGCTGAATCTGTGGAATGAACTGCTGACGGCCATCATCAATCCGGGCGGGACCATTACCCCGGAGGTGCCGACTCTGACTGACTTCGTAGATGGCAAGGCTGAAGGCACATCGGTGGGCGGCAGCTACTACATCTGCATCGATCCGTCGAAGTTCGGGCCATTGGCCGATGTCAAAGCCAAATCGGACCGTTTCGCCGAGGCCATCGAAAATACCAAGCCTCTGCCGGAATCCCGCGGTTGCCGGATGCCCGGCGCCAGCGGCTGGAAAAGCCTGATGTCCGACGCCGAAGAGGTCAAGGTGCTCGCCAGCCATTGGGAGCCTTTTTTCAAGACCCAGGCTGGACGGCATGGATGGACTGAAGAGAGCTTGAGAAAAGACTGGGAAGCTCAAAGGAAGTAACCGGATGGGCCGTCTTTTGCAGGGCGACCCCTACCAACTGCAGCAAGGTGACACCGATGCGTGTTGTGAAAAAGAGCGGTATGCTGGCAGGTAGCGCGATAGACCAGAAGTACATCGACCTTGACGCTCGACGCGATTCTTTCCGCCTGGTGTCGCAGGACGTTATTCCAGCATGCAGCGGCAGGGGATTTTCCGTGAATCAGGGACAGGTATTCCGCGTTATCGAAGTAGAGGGTCCCCAAATCGCCGACGTCTGGTTTCTAAACCGAGACAACACGAACGAGCATTTCATGGGGCACACGACCTTTCTGTACGAGGGCGCCTATCCGCAAAAGTTCAGTCAGTTCTGGTCCTGCATGCCGAACATCAGGCCCATGGCAACCATGCTGCGGGAGCGTTCCGGAGACACTCAGCTGACCGATAACTTTCACAATCACGTGGTCCTGGGCGGGCACTGTACCGCACAGCAATGGGAGACGGTAAGTGGGGTAAAGAACCACGCCAGCTGTCATGCGAACGGCATAGCAGCTGTTGAACCCTTCGGGCTTGGCGAAGAACAGATCATCCACGACAACTTTATGCTGTTTCAGCCGAGTTTCATTCGTCCGGACGGCAGTGGCGACAGCGTGACATCGCAAGCCAATCCCGGAGACTACGCCGAGTTTTATGCCGATATGGACCTTATCGTGGCCGTTTCGGCCTGCCCGGTGGGGGATTACGCTGTGCCGATGAGCGAACCAGAGAAGGTAACCGCGAGATCACTCGCCTTTGAAATCTACGATCCAACGTAACCACATAAGGAGAAGATTGATGAAGCTTCTTGAACATAAAGTCGCAATTGTCACCGGCGCCACCAAAGCAAAGGGGCTGGGCAGAGCCATTGCCCTCAAACTGGCCGAACAGGGGGCCAAGGTGGCCCTGACAGGCCGGCAGAGCTCCAAGGAAGGTGTTGAAGAAAATGTAGCGGAAATCAAATCTGCCGGCGGAGACGCCATGGCCGTTCTGGTGGACGTGTCAAATCCCGAAGAGATAACAGCTGCTGTCAAGGCAGTTGCCGATGCATTCGGCCGGGTGGATATCCTTATTAATAATGCGGGGGTGGGATTCGGATCGGCATTGCTTGATGAAAACACGGACAAAGACTGGGACGCCAACTATGGCGTCAATGTGAAGGGAACCATGGCGCTGTGCCGGGGTGTGATTCCCTATATGGAAAAAAGCGGCGGCGGTTCGATCGTCAATGTGGCCTCAACAGCCGGTATCGCAGCCAGCGTCGGCATGCCGTACCCATACGTGGCCACCAAGCATGCCTTGGTGGGTGCCACCAAAGTACTCGCCCTTGAAGTGGCCGCCAAAGGCATACGGGCCAATGTCGTGGCCCCGGGAGCGATCAACACCGACATGTTGCAGGCCGCCTATGCTTCCATTGCTGAAGCGGAAGGCGTTTCCATTGAGGAAGCGGCCGCCAAGGAAAACGCCAGCATCCCTTTGGGACGCCCAGCCGAACCGGCCGAAATCGCTGACGCCATTGTGTTTCTGGCAGGGCCGGCAGCATCTTACATCAGCGGAATTGTCTTACCTGTAGCCGGTGGCATGGCACCGGGTATCTAAATAGTTCATGCGGATAGGAGCCGTCCGATGGGTGAGTTACACGAAAACCTGCAGTTTGAAAAACCGACACACAGCTTGGCGGAACTCAAGGTTAAATTGTCTGAATACCAAGTGAAACCCGAATTTCTGCATGATACTTACGCCATTGTCTGCATCGAAGAGGGCATACGTTCTGCCGAAATGGGCAATATCGGTGTGGGCGCTTGTCTGGTCAAAGACGACAAGATCCTTTATCGGGATATCACCAAGCACCTCTATCCATACCCGCGCACCGATCTGCATGCGGAAATGGTGGTCATGAATGCCCTGGAGGAGCGCATCTGCGATGAGAAAAATCCACGCATGCGTGATTATAAGTTGTTTAGCATGCAGGAGCCGTGTGTGCTGTGCACTATGCGGCTGATCTTCTCGCAAGTCGGTAAAACTTACTGGGTGTATCGGGATGCACACAGTCACGAGGGCGGTGACACCACCAATTTCGACAGGCAAACCGAGGCGCTTAAAGGGCTCGCAAGTCGATTGATTTTTGATGAAGCGGATTGTTCTCCTGAACTGAAAGAGATCGCACGTCAGGTTTTTCTGAACTCGACGTCCGGCGCTGTGGCCAAGTTTCTATCGCGTTACTAGTGCGTCTGAAAATCACCGGCATAAGATAACCTTCCACCGCCTGGCGTAAGTCTGGTGGAGATCAAAATAAGGAGATCCAACATGGATAAAAAAATCGAAAAACACCCGCCTATCTCGGAAGATCGTTTGAAGAAGTATAAGGATTACTGGGAAAACGGGCGCAGTATCGACGGCATCGCCGACGAGGTGAAAGCGCATCTGGCCCGCGTCAAGCAGATGGGCGGCGGTCAGGGGATCGAGTTTTTGAGCAACATCAACAAAGACTACCTAGGCGCTTTCATGGCGCCGTTCTCCCGTGACACGGCCAATGCTGATATCGTCGTTGTGGGAGCACCCTTCGAGAAATCGGCACCTATGAACGCGTCGCACAAGTATGGCCCAAAAGCACTTCGCGAGCTGTCCAAAAACTTCATGGGCACCACCGAGCCCTGGATGGACGGGAAATTCGACGTACCCTTCGACCTGGCGAGGATTGTCGACTACGGTCAGGTAGACACGTATGGTTGCTTTGACCTTTCCCAGGAGGTGGAAGTCGTTAAAGAGCACTTTGAAAAAATGGTCCTTGAGCACGGATGCTCCACATTCACCTGGGGTGGCGACCACACCACCAGCTACGTGCCGATCAATGTATTGGGCAAACTGCACGGCCCCCTGAGCTGCATCCACTTCGACGCCCACTATGATTTGGTTACCTACGCCGATTTTCCCTACCCCTATCATTCAGGCAACCAGTTCGCCAGAAACTTTGCCGAAGGAACGCTGGATCCCGAACGCATGATCCAGATGGGAATCCGGGGCCGCATGACCGGTCTGGTGGGTGGGCATGCCAAAGCGTTTGGTGTGACCAGCTATATGGCGGACGAGTGTCGCGACATGCACCCCAAAGAGATGGCCCAGAAGATTATCGAAGTGGTGGGTGACGGCCCGACCTATATCAGCTTCGACCTGGATGGCCTGGATGCGATTTACAACAGCGCCAGCTCTGCCGTTGAACCCTTCGGCCTGGATGCCAACTGGTGCTGGGACGTGCTGCGAAATGTCAGGGCTTCAGGCAGGGTAAACCTGGTGGGGGCCGACGTGGTTGAGTACGCCCCCCAAAATGATCCGGCCAAAACTTTCGGCTACGTGGCCGCCGCTCTGAGTTGGAAGATTTTGTGCTGGATGTCGGCCGACATGGCCAAACGTAACGGCGAGGCACGGCCGACGGTCTGGGAGCAGGCTTTTGGGAGCGTTACCCTCGGGTAAACGGGTCTTCAAACTACACATCTTGTATTGGCGATGGGCAAAGGAGGAGAGGCGATGGTTGAACCAAAGATTGCTATGGTCACCGGGGCCAACCGGGGACTCGGGTTCGAAATCAGCAGGCAGCTCGGAAAAAAAGGCATCACCGTGCTGATGGGTGCCCGAAATTCCGAAAAGGGAGAACAGGCGGCGAAGACGCTTCGTGGCGAAGGACTCGAAACCCATGCGATTGCCCTGGAAGTGACCGATTCCGCCAGCATCGCATCGGCCGTGGAGAGGATCCGGTCCGATTTCGGAAAGGTGGATGTGCTGGTCAACAATGCCGCCGTGCTGCTGGACATCGGCATCCAGCCGTCCGACGTGAAAGAAGAGATGCTGCGCAGCACATTCGAGGTAAATTTCTTCGGACCCTATCGGCTGACGCAGCAGCTCGTGCCGCTGCTCAAGAAAAGCAGACGGGGGCGGATTGTCAATCTGGGTACACAGGTGGCTTCCCTGAACCAGTTGGCCGACCCAAACTCGCCGTTAAGAGAAGATATCTGCCCAGCCTATCAGACCTCCAAGACCGCCTTGAATGCCATGACCCTGGTATTCGCCAAGGAACTGAAGGAGTTCGGCATCAAGATCAACTCGGTCTGCCCCGGCTGGGTCATGACCGACATGAGGCACGACGATCTGCCGGATTACGGCGATGCGGTGCGCCCCATGTCTCCTCAAGAGGCGGTTGAAAAGCTGATATGGCTGACTGAGCTACCCGATGACGGGCCAACCGGTGGCTTTTTTAGTGAGGGCAGATCGGTGCCGTGGTGATTCTAAATTGGAACTATCCGACTATTATCTTCATCGTGTAATCACATCTTGGCTGCAAGTGGGCGCTGTTGTCGTGGCTGCGGCAGCCCTGGTCCTGTCGATGATCAGAGCTCGACGGGAGGCAAATAGAGGGTTGACTGCCGCTGCCCATTAAGGCTTTCTAAAATTTGTGGAACTCAGCGCAAAATATCCGGACTTATACCTGATGCACCCGAAAAAACGCCCCGACAAAGAACTCTCTTCGGCCGAAAAAGAGATCGAACGTTCCGCTTTTATCCTGTTGCTGTCGACTTACGAACGACTCTTTCATGATGCCGAATCCGCAAACCAGGTGGATAAACTACGGGAGGTAGACAAACTGATCACTGCTTATGCCCGCTCTGATCGATTCCGGGAGACCTGCGAATTATACTCTGCCTTTTCGGAAAATCGGTTCAGCGGACATTTACTGAAAAAAATAGAGAAGAAGAATTAGAGAAGAGAGGAATGAACATGAACCTTTTCACAGACAACGATATTCTCAGCATCCGGAAGGAACATCTATACATCGAGGATTGCGACACCGTGGAGTTGGCTAACCGCTTTGGGACACCCTTGTTTGTCGTGTCCGAGACCAAGTTGGTGAGCAACCTGAAAGCCTATACATCGGCATTTGAAAAACACTGGCCGGAAGGACGGGTGCGGGTGATGGCGGCGATCAAGGCCAATCCCATCACGGCCGCGCGCCGGGTGTTGACCCGGGAGGGTGCGGGATGCGACACATTTGGCGCCGGTGAATTGGAGCTGGCCCTGCGCGGCGGCGTACCCACCGAGGATATTGCCGTGAACGGTTCCATTAAAACCCCTGAAATCATTCGCCGGGCCATCGAATTGGGCATTCATGTCATCCTCGACAGCCCCCGGGAACTGGACTACTGCGAACAGGAGGCCGAAAAACTGGGTAAAAAAGCCACCATTGTTCTTCGGCTGAAACCCTTTCTGGAAGATCTGGACGATCCCTCCGATTTCTTTCCCAGCCGTCTGATTCGCGACATGACCCAGACGGTGAAGTACGGCATCCCCACTTCCGAGATGCTGCCCATGATTCCCAAAATCAGGGCCTCAAAGTGGGTCGAGCTGGTCGGTGTGCATACCCATTCCGGTCGCCACAGCAAGAAGGCCGCCTTCTGGAAGTCCCTGATACGCAATTACGTCCAACTGATCAAACAGATCAGCGACGGTATGGGCAATGGTTGGGTCCCTCACATTGTCAGCATCGGCGGTGGATTTGCCGCCGAACACGACATCGAAAGCCGCGTGGCGGTGACCGATTATGTAACGCCCTCGGTCGAGGAATTTGCCCAAATCACCACTACCGCCTTCAGAGAATCCATGCAGGCCAGCGGCTTGAGCACAAGGGGCATCATCTTCGAAGTGGAGCCGGGGCGTGCGCTGCACAACGAGACCGGCATACATCTGACACGGGTCCATGTGGCCAAACACGAGACCGCCAATATCGATCGCCGGTGGCTGGAAACCGACACCTCCGAAGTGTTTTTGAGCGTGGGCAGTTTGAATGTCAAACCGGCCTTTCGGTATGTGGTCGCCAACAAGGCTGACCGGCCCGAAGCCTACAAGGCGGACATCGTCGGCATCACCTGCAACTACGAATGCCTGGCCGAACAGGCCCCGGTACCGGAAACGGCATCAGGAGACGTCATCGCCTTTCTCAATACCGGTTCCTACATCGAGGTTTATGGATGCAACTTCAATGTGCTGCCGCGCCCGGGAACAGTCCTCGTCAAGGGAGATCAGGCCGAAATGGTCAAAGCCCACGAGACGCTGGAGCAGGTGTTCAGCCGTGATATTGTTCCGGATCGACTGAAAGAGATCTGATAGCAATGGCCAAGAGGTGAGGCATATGGAAGTTGAAAAAAAGCAAAGTTGGAAGCCGCTGATCGCCATCGCCCTGTCCATGGTGATGATGTACATTACGACATTTGGCGTGAACGTGCTGATCAGCGCCATTGTGACCGATCTCAAGACCACCGTGGCCAATCTGCAATTTGTGATTGTCGCCGCTTCGCTGATCGCAGGGTCCTTGATGGTCACTGCCGGTCGTCTGGGCGACAAGTTCGGAAAAAAGAAAATCTTTGTCATCGGCGTCATCGTCTATACCATCGGGCTGATCACGGTGGTGCTCAGCCCGAACGTTGCCGTGTTTACGCTCGCCTGGGCGGTGATCTGGCCCTCGGGCATGGTGCTGATCATTCCCACCTCCATTGCCCTGATCATGTACTTTTACGAAGGTGGTCAGCGCGCTCTGGCTTTCGGGATTTATGGGGCGGTGCTTTCGGCTGTCTCCGCCATCGCACCAGTGGTCGTCGGGTTTCTTTCAGACACTCTGGGCTGGCGCCTGGCGTTGTCGTTGTCCCCGATCATGGGCGTGGTGACAGTCCTTTTCTCCCTATCCCTGCCGGAGACCGAAAAGGACAGCGCAGTGAAAATCGATATTTTCAGCGTTATTCTCTCGGTCGCCAGTTTCGGTCTGTTTCTGATCACCACCACCATGGCCGGCCGATTTGGCTGGATCTTTCAAAAGCGGCCGCTCGTTTTCAATGGCCAGCCCATCGACCTGTTCGGGTTGTCCGTGGTACCACCACTCTACGCCGTCAGCGCGATCCTTTTACTTGTTTTCTTCTATCGCGGCAGCCAACTCAAAAAACGCGGGGAAGCACCCCTTCTGGACGCATCGCTGCTCAAAAACGCCCCCTTTGCCATCGGGATGACCATCGGTGCGCTGTTTTTCCTGGTCAACGCCGGCTACATTTTTGCAGTGTCTGTCTACCTGCAGGCCGGTGTGCGTTTCGAAGGCCTGCAAACGGCGTTGACCACACTGCCCTTTTCCGTAGTTTTGGCCATTCTCTCTTTTGCTACACCGGGGTTGGGCAAGAAAATCGCCCCCAAGTGGATCGTCGTCGCCGGCGCGGTCGTCATGGGAATTGGCGTTTTTATGGCCGGGCAACTGGCCG
>JAQYWF010000123.1 GCA_030145105.1 Desulfosarcina sp. | reverse complement strand
GTTGGGCTACTTCAAGGCTGTCTGCGAGATCGGCAGGGCTATTGGAGAAATGCGGCAGTTGGCTCCTACCTCAAAGAGGCCGGTAATACACCTCTTGGTTTCTTGAATCGGCGTGAATCTGTTCCTTCGCCATGAGCACACCCAGGTATTTGGACACCTCGTTGATGTGCATCGCAAATGCCGTCTGGAATTGTTTGAAGGTGCAAGGCCGGCGTTTGAGCATGGCGAGAATGGTTTCTTCATTGGCTTTGATCGTTTTCGAACATTCGCTGCTGAACCGGGTGGCGATCCGGGCCGGCGGATCGAACAAGCCGGCGAGCGCCTTCATCTGGCTCATGGATACGGCGGCGGCAAAGTCCTCTGCCGCCGGTCGGGCAAGGGTGTTCAAGTGAATGCGGTCCGGCTTCAGCTGCCGTGCAAGGAGGGCGATCTTTTCTACATCTTTGGTCATGGCATTGATGCCGGCCAGCAGAAACACCTCCAGCCACAACTGGCCATTATAACCGTTGCGGAATTGTTTCAACCCATCGAAAAATGACTCGAATGCAAGCGCACGGTGGGGGCGGTTGACCCACTCGAATGATTTCTGGTCCCAGGCGCTCAGGGAGATTTTGACCACCTGGGCCAGGGCGGCGGCTTCCCGTACCTCCGGCAGGTTCAGCAGGGTACCGTTGGTCAGCAGAACCGACGGAATAGGCGGGTCGCCAAGAAACGCCAGTATCCGGCCAAACTCAGCATGAAGGGTGGGTTCGCCGGATCCGGAGAGGGTCAGGTAATCTGCCTGTTTCATAGACGGAACCTTTGAAACCAGAGCATTAGGATGTCAGATAAGACCACCGTGCGGTCGGGGAATAGTAACATCACCGGTGAACGGCTAACCGTGAACAGTGAAAACCTGAAACCCCATATAACCAGTTAAACGAATCAAACCGGTTGTTTTAAAATACTGACGTTCTATACATTCTTAACGGTTTTAACCATATACCGGCTCAAGGCTTCCTGCAGGGTCTCAGCCGCGAGAAAGGCGCAGTGCCGGTCTTCTTCGGGGAACCTGCCGATCCTTTCCAGGATGGCCTCGCCGGTGATCTCCATCAGTTCATCGGGATTTTTACCAATAGCCATTTCCGCGGCAAAAGAGCCGCATATCGTGCTCGATCCGCAACCATCGGTAAGGTAGGCGGCCTCACACACCCGATCGTTTTCTAATTTCAAAAAGATCTGCATGGTGTCGCCGCAAGTCCCCTTCACCCGTGCGTACGAATCAGGGGCGTCCAGAGGCCCGCGATAAAGCGGATTGCGCCAGCGTTGAAAGCCGGCCTCACCAAAAGCTTCCCGGGTTTCATCAAATATCCGTTGCTGAAGGTTTTCTACAAAGGAATCAAAGCTGTCAGGCATTAGATCTTCTTCCATCACCAATCGTTTTATTTGATAGCCAACCAGCCCACAAGCGCATCAGCTTTCCCGCTCAATTCATGTTCAAGACAAGCCTTTCATTCGGGAGCGAATGGCGTCCATCTGTTTTTTCAAATCGTCGGCCTGCTGCTGCAATTGCGCCAGTTCCTGTTCCCCGGATAAATTCCCGGTCGTGTTTTGAACACGCGGCGAACCGGTTCCGTGGGGGCTCTGGCATCGTCGACCCATGCCTCGACCACCACCGCCGCCCATACCTCGACCACCGCCGCCCATACCTCGACCACCTCCACCCATACCTCGACCGCCGCCGCCCATCCCCGGCTGGTGGACACCTGAAGCTGATGCGGGCTGTGCGACCCCGGATTTTTCGGACACATTCTCGCGGGTCGACGGGCTGAGTTTTCCGCGCTTGAACTTTTCGACAACCTCTTTGATCATTCCGTGTTGGCCCAGGATCATCTTGATTGTTGTCGCAGCGAAAACCTGCATGGCCTTGGGGCCGCAGCTGCCGGTGATGACAGCCTCTGCGCCTTTGGATGCGACCAGACTGGCCGATTGTATGCCGGCACTGGTCGACAGGTCGGCATTGGCATTTTCGATCACTTCGTAGCTCATGTCATCCGTTTCAAGGATGATGAAATAGCGGCATCGGCCAAAGCGGTCATCAATGGATGATTCAAGATTTTGACCGGCAGCACTGATTGCAATCTTCATCTTATGGCCTCCTGTGTTCGTTTTTGATCCAGCGGATCATCGATGGCCGTAGTTGATCAACGTTGGGTGGCATCGGAAATCTGTGATGCAATTACCCCAAAAACCTGGGTTGCCGGTGCGTCGGCATACTGCTTCTGATAGGAGATGCCGGCATCCCCGCATTTGACGATATTAGGATCGAAGGGAATCCGACCCAGCAGTTTCAATCCGGCCAGCGCCGCCGTGCGTTCACCGCCCCCGGAACCGAAGATGTCGACAGCTTCTCCGCAGTGGGGGCAGGTGTAGCTGCTCATGTTCTCCACCAGGCCGAGAATGTCCATTTTGACGGTTTTACAAAAATTGATCGATTTTCTCACATCCGCCAGAGCGACTTCCTGGGGTGTGGTTACGATGATGGCCCGGGCGTCCTTGATCAGTTGGGCCACGGTCAAGGGCTCATCACCGGTACCCGGGGGAGAATCGATGATCAGATAGTCCAGGTCTCCCCATTCCACCTCGCCGACGAACTGGCGGATGACGCCGTGCTTGACCGGCCCGCGCCAGATGATTGCATCGTCCTTGTTGGGCATCAGCGATTCGATGGACACCGCCGACAGGTTGTCCGAATATCGCATGGGATCCAGCTTCCTGTTTGCGTTGGCAGCCAGCATTCCCCTGAGCCCCAGCATCCTGGGGATGTCGGGACCGTGAACGTCCACATCCATCAACCCGACCGTTGCCCCCTTTCCGGCCAGGGCAATGGCCAGGTTGACAGAAACGCTGGATTTGCCGACGCCACCTTTGCCGCTCATGACGATGATTTTGTTTTTGATTCGGGTGAGGGACTGCCGGGCTTGTTCGTCCGGGCTGGGTTCCGGCGGTTTGTCCATGATACCGATGCCGTTGGGCGCGTTTTTCATAAGATTACCTCGATGTTTCTTGCCGTTTGGCGGGTGTTAATTGTAAGACCCGATTCAGATTCGCCATCAGCCTTTCGCTCTCGGCTTTGCCCGGGTTGGGGGCCAACTGCATCAAAAGGCCCAATCCTTCGCTGGACTCATGGTAGGCTTCTTTGGAGAGCGAGCTGACAGCGGCACCATTGACCATGGGGTTGACGGCGATCACGCGCTTGAAAAATTCCAACCCGGTCATATCGCCCAAGGTTTCATCCGCCACGACCAGATCAACGTTGATTTTGCTGAGGCTTGTCAGCGCCTGGTGAACGCTGTCCGCCCAGCTGATGAAACCGCCTCGCGCTTCAATTGCCAGGGACAAATCCGCAAAGCTGGATCGATCCGGTGTGACCAATAAGTGATGGATCAACGGTTGCTCCTTACCTTTCAATAGCGTTAATTTTCACGAGCCCGGTTGACCTCCCTTGGGGGCGCGGTCGCCACACCCGGGCATCACATATGTGGGCGACAAGGGATTCCCCTTTGCGTACTCCTCGAGCACACGGTCCGCTTCTCCAGCAATAAAGGGGATCAGCGTGATGCCGCCCGTGTTGATGATCGTAGCCGGTGCCTGAGATACCGCACCACAAATGAGGACCGGCACATCCAACATCGCCAGGGTTTTTACCAGATCGGCCGGCCATCCGGGATCGAAATATACATAGGACCGGTCCGTGACTCGAGCATTTTCAATTTTCGCGATCAACAAGCGTCGCGACGCATCAAAGACCGGGGAAATGCGATCTTTCCAAACAGTAATGGCGACTTTCATCTTTTTCACCTTCGATACCTACCGAGATACCGCCGATTGCTTCAGATAATCGTCCACATAGTGAGCAATCCGCGTTTCAATAAAAATGATAGAAAGCAGGCGACTATGAATCGGGTGAACCTATTAAGCAGACGCGATGTCCCTGCGAGCGGCCATATCGACCAATGTTCTTTCCCTGGCTTTATCGATCCCGAGCGCTTTTCGCTTCTTGTCGATGTGGGCAATCATTTTGCGGGCATGTTTCACGGGGTCGACTTCCAGATCCCACATGCCGCCGTACAATTTTTCAAACGCTTCGAAAAGATACTTCTGAAATACAGGTGCGCCGGTGACCGGCAATCCGACTCCGAAAACGGTATAAACACCCGAAGCCACGAAGTAGTGTCCGATGCTGATCGCCTTTTCACTCATCCACTCAGGGGCGCTTCCAGCCGCAGGCAGATCACTGATATCATTTCCCAAGCCTCCGGCCTTGACGACTTCGGTGGCAGCCAGGAGAATGCGGCTGTTGTCCACGCAGGAACCCATGTGAAGCACGGGCGGGATCCCCACGGTTTCACAGATCTCCGCCAGGCCGGGACCGCAAAATACACCGGCCGATTCAGACGCCAGCAATCCCTCCATGGCACAGGCGATCCCGTTGCAGCCGGTTGTCAGAACGATCACGTCATTTTTGATCAATTCTTTCACCACCTGAATATGACCTTCATTGTGACGGGTCCGGGCATTGTTGCAGCCGACGACACCGGCGATGCCGCGGATGCGACCGTTGATGATGTTGTCGTTCAGGGTGTAATAGCTTCCGCGAAACGTGCCGCCCAAATGGTACTGAATGGCCTCGACACCGAATCCGGCGATCTGAATCCCTTTCTGCTTGGGAATCATGACATCGGATCCCCGGTTGGCAAAGTTGTCGATGGCCATTTTTACGATGCGCTCGGCATCTTCCATGGCATGGTGCTCGTCGAATTCGATGTGGATCACGTTCTCTTGTTCCATGCGGGCAATCGGATGGGTCGTGATCAGTTTGGTGTGAAAGCAGTTGGCGACATTGGCGACATTCTGGAAAATGCATTGAATGTCGACCACCATTGCGTCACAAGCGCCGGTAATGATCGCCAGTTCCTGCTGGAGAAAGGTCCCGCATTGAGGCACCCCGTGGCGCTGCAATACTTCATTGGCCGTGCAGCAGATACCCGACAACTGAATCCCCTTGGCACCTTTTGATTTGGCATAATCGTGCATTTCAGGCTTTTGGGCCACCGCCACAATCATTTCTGATAAAATGGGCTCGTGACCATGAATCACCAGGTTGACGTGATCGGCTTTCATCACGCCCAGGTTGGCTTCCGATTGGAGCGGATAGGGTGTCCCGAAAAGGACATCCTGCAGGTCAGTCGCCAGCATGGAGCCGCCCCATCCATCGGCAATGGCCGCCCGGGTACCCTGTTTCATCAGGTTTTTGTAGTCCTGATCCACACCGATATGGGTGCGGTGCATGATCTCGACGATCTCTCGATCGATGTTCCTGGGCAGTACGCCGTTCTTTTTCCATTTCTCATAGAGCATCGCGGGCGCGCGCTTCAGGTATCGCAGTTCGCCTTCGCTTTTGCCCCATTCGGCAAGGGCTTTTTCCCCTACCTCCAAAGCGATTTCACCCAGATCGCGATCGACGGTCTCCCCATCCGCCGATACCGTTGTCGCGACATCGAAATATGGCGCAATCGCCACCAATTTTGCGTAATCCTTGATCTTGTAATCCTGGGATTGGTTGCGGGCGACACTCAAGAAAACTTCGGCCACACCACGGCCATGGTCTGAGTGGGCCGCTGCGCCACCAGCGATCATGCGGATAAAATTACGGGCGGCAATGGTGTTGGCCGACGCCCCGCACAAGCCTTTTCGCTCATCCTCGCCCTCGATACCGCTTTTTGGCAAAGGTAAGCGGCAAGGCCCCATACCGCAGTTTTTACAGCAGGTGCCCTGGGTGCCGATATTGCATTGCTTCATGTTTTCCGCCCTGTCGAACACGGTATCGATTCCCAGCTCCTGCGCCCGCCTGAGCATGGTTTGGGTCGCTTCATCGATGGAAGCCCGGACCGGATCCGCTACTTTCGATTTTTTGGCGGGGGATGCTGTCGTTTCGGTTTTCATTTCTGTCTCCTTTTTGGATGATTTTATCGATTCTTGATTATCCATCAAACCAACCTTGAACCCTTTTTCTGACAGGGCGATGGCCAGGTTGACAGAGACGATAAATATACCAGCACTGCTGTTTCCTTGTTTATGCTTCCGCAAAGCCTATGCCAGGTTGAGCAATGTAAGAGAATATTAATAAAAATTGATATTATAGATAGTTGGCGGTTATTTCGTAGGTTGGTGGGCAGGCTTGTACAACACGATAGTCGCGAAACTGCACCGATATACGGTGCTTGCGCTGCAAACCTGCGTTAGTCCTGACGCGGTTTGCTTTTCGAACGGCGGTCAGTGATGCGGTAGAACAGATCCTGGCGGAACTCACCCGCGGCGACCCGATCGTCAAGGTTTTTGTTGGTGGCGGCGATTACCCGCACGTCCGATTTGACCCTCTCAACGGCACCCAAGGGTACAAACGCTTGCTCTTCCAGCACCCGCAGCAGCTTTACCTGATTGGGTTATCAGGATAGGACCCGTAAAGACTGAGCGTGATGAATTATTTAACCCTGCGCAAATGATGTTTTTTACGGCGCCATCGGTCGAAGGCGTCAAGGTGTGCCAATAGATCCTTGCACTCCATCCTGAGCAGCTTTACCTGCCAGATGTTGGATGGCGAAATGTGGGAACTGAAAATGTCGAAGATACTACCATGACCGCAGGGATCAAGGGTTGTCAACCGGTCGATCAGTTTTTCCACCGTGGGAAAATAATCGTTGATGTCGATGGGGTTTTCGACGATTGCAGCCGCCTGCTTTTTCAGATCACGGTAAATCCCCGGGTGCATCGCTGCAGCGGTTTGGGTCGCCGTCAGTGTCTTTTTCCAGCGGGACTCCAGTTCCCTTACGGTCAAATGGCTCTCCATGATCCTGTCCCGTTTTTTTCTCCATGATTTCCGCATATGCGGAAATCATGGAGAAAAAAAATTACATGGCGGTTTCCGGGTGAAAGACGTTGACTTCCTTCAGGTCGTCGCCCAGGTACTCGCGCTCATTGGGACCTAAAATACCCAAGGATAGGCAGATCAGGGTCCACAGGTGAACCACCGGGTAACCCCCCCCGTAATGCTCACTGAGTTCGTGGATTTGCGCATGGCAGTTGTGGCACCCGGCGATGCAATAATCGGCACCCGTAGCTTTGATCTGCTGATCTTTGAGCTCGCCGTACTTGAGGCGCTGTTCTTTAAAACCGGATTGGAGGAATCCGCCGCCACCACCGCAACAGAAGTTGTTGGAGCGGTTGGGCTGCATGTCGATGAAATTCTCTTCGCCAACGATGGATTTAACCACAAAGCGAAGATCTTCGGCAATCGGATCGCCGTAGCTTTTGCGAACGATCTGGCAGGGGTCCTGCACCGTGAATTTGATTTTCAAGTCCTTGTTCCAGTTTGAATTGACTTTCAGTTTGCCCTCGCGAATCCAGCGGGCGTAATACTCATAGATATTCTTGACTTCAAAATGGTGCTCGAGGTTGAATTTTTTCAGTCCGGCCCGGACTGAAAAAGTCACGTGCCCTCACTCGGTGTTGAGAAACGTTTTCACCCCCAACTTGTTGGCTTGGTTGACGGTTGTACGGGTCACTTTCTCCCATGAATCGTTGTCCGCTAAAAACATGCAATAGTTTTCGCCGGCCCACCCGGCACTGCCGTATGTCCAGTCCGCACCGGCAAGATGTAGGATCTTCCACAGGGGAACCAGTTCATCCGGTTCGGTGACCGGCTCGCGTGAATTCTGGTTGAGGAAGAATTCAGCGCCTTCTTTATCGATGGGGGCCTGCATGTCGGCAAACTCAGGCTGTGCTTCCTGGTATTCCTCAAGCACATCCTCAACCACGAAGACGAAGTCATCCGGCGCGGTGCCCATGGCGCTGGTACTCTCATTTCTAAGCGCCATGTCGCAGGAGCCCAGGATGCCCTTGGGTCGTTGTTCCCGTGGACGCAGGGCTCTGGCATTGAATACCAGTTGCGGGATGTCGATCTGCATCGGACAGACATAAATGCAGCGCTGGCACATGGTGCACATCCATGGCCAGTCCGATTTGGCGATCTCGTCATCCAGCCCCAACGCCGCCATTCTCAAAAACTTGCGGGGATCCATGCCATCGAGACCGGTTGCCGGACATCCGGACGAACACGCCCCACAGGTGAGGCAGAGGTTCAGGTTGCCGCCCTCGGGAAGAATCTCCTTGACTTTGTCCATAAACGTGCTGCTTTTTTTCTTGCCGCCCAACTGGATGAGCTCTTCATTCATAGATTCTGCCTCCTTTGTGATTTTAGAATGGTTCGCCACGATTTTATTTCCAGCGTTCCACTATCAATTTGATCCGATTCCGACGTCAGCACTCACAATACTCGGACGGGCTCGCAATAGACTGAGCATAAAGTGTGCCCGATCACAAAAACCGGAGAATTCAAATAAAGCCTGTTTTTTCAGATTGATGGAACTTTTGCACCAGATCTTTCCGATCAAACAGTCGCGTTTTTGCATCTTTAATGTTTCGAGAGGGTTCCTATGATGCGCCTCTGCATAAGGATTCTATAGGTCTGTCCCATGCAATAATGGTATTAAGGGGCCATCGACATGAAGCCCGGGCACCTGACAAGATCGCTTTCACACTTCAAAGACTCGAAAGCTACCTTTTTTGAAAACGTTGTCCAATCTCTCTAGCTGCCGCGCCAACGGGTAAATCAACCGCAGAGGCTACAACAATCATGCCAGAAAGAGGACCTTCAAATGGGTTTCCGGTTAACCGGCTCAACACGTTCGGTGGAGATGGCCTGCGGTAGTGGAAGCGTGCGGTGAAATGAGATTTGGGCAGTTGTCGATGGCAAGGAAGACGGACGGGGAAGGGCCAGCCATTGAATAATGCTGCGCAAAGATACGGTCTAGTGGGTCGTTATGTGTGTTTTAGAACTGATACCATAACGCTTCATTCGATTCCAGACAGTGACCCGGGTCACCCCCAGCAATTTGGCGGCCTGCGATTGATTGCCCTCTGTTTTTTCAAGCACTTCGACAAGCTCAATCTTTTTAATTTCTTCACGGTTAAGCGCAGATCTTTGGATGGGAATATCCGTTCTCTTTTCCTGTAGAATCGTCGGTGGAAGGTGGCCGGGTTGAATGGTTGTTCCCTGGCAGGTAACGCAGGCGTATTCGAATGCGCTTTTGAGTTCGCGCACATTTCCCGGCCAGGAATAGTTCATCAGGACAGACATGGTTTCGTTGGAAATGCCGGTGACATTTTTACCGCTCTTCATACGGATCGTGCGAAATACGGATTCTGCCAGTAGAGGAATGTCCTCAACCCTTTCCCGCAAGGGCGGCAGGTGAATGGGGATCACGTTAATCCGAAAATAGAAATCTTCGCGGAATTTACGTTCGGCGATCATCGTGCGCAGATCCCGGTTGGTGGCAGAGATAATTCGCACGTTTACGGGGATGGGCGCGTTGTCGCCCACGCGCTCGACAATTTTATCTTCAAGAACACGCAGCAGCTTCACCTGTGTGGTAAGTGGCAGGTCTCCGATCTCGTCCAGGAACATACTACCGCCATGGGCGGTTTCAAACCGCCCGGCCCGGCTTTTAAACGCCCCGGTGTATGCGCCTTTAACATGCCCGAAGAGCTCGCTTTCGAGAAGGGACTCGGTCAATGCGGCACAGTTGACTTTAACGCAAGGTCCCTGGTTGCGGGCGCTGATCTCATGTATGGCGTTGGCCACCAGTTCTTTGCCGGTACCGCTCTCTCCGAAAATGATTACGGGTGCATCGGACCGGGCGGCGTTGGCGATCAGGTCAAATATTTTTTGCATGGGCCGGGATGCCCCGATGATGCCGTGAAATGTGTCTTCGGAGCGCATTTTTTGCTGGTATTCGGCTATGCGGTTGTCCTTATCGATAAGGTCGGTGATATCCGTAACCGTTTCTACGGCCCCGATCACCTGGTTGTGATCGTCATGAAAAACCGAGGCGTTTTTAAGCGCATGGATGGTCCCGCCGTTTTTATGCCGGAAGACACATCGACGCTGATTGATTCGGCCGAATTCGAACAGCTCACACCACTGCCGCCCTTTATTGTGCCGGGTTCTTTCACAAATATCACAGTCCAAGACGGTACAGTCCCTGCCGATCATTTCATCCTTGGAGTACCCGGTAATCATTTCAAAAGCCTGATTTACGTAAATAATCGTACCGAGTTCATCCACGATCATAATACCATCTCTGATGGTGTTGGCGACTGTTTTCCAGTGTCTGTCAAGTTCTTGTTCAATCATTAAAATAGCCTGTTAAAATTTAACACCTGTATAGTTTGTCGCCTTAACATTTTAACATCTACGAAGTAAAGCGTATTTGCGGGTTATTTTCTGAAGCAAATTCAATGTGTTGAATTGATGCCAAAAACTCATCAAATAATGAGATTCTCACTTTTGGCATCTTCATTGCGGTACTGAACCGAGAACAGGAGAGAACCGATCGTGGAACCAAACGCAGATTACACAGTCGATTTCAGGGGGGCCATCCGATGGTTGTCCCTCTTAAAAATCACCCAATTATTCAGAAGAATGGCCCAAAATCAGACCATTGTGGTTTTAGGACTGGACCCGGACACCCGGGCGGATCTTTTAAAAGTACTTCCTGAAATTTCTTATGAACTACTTGCCGTTGAAGAGGATGTCGACGCTTCATATATGATGCATTTGAGAAAACGCGATTTTCCAATGGGGCATATCAACCATTCGAAGAATAAAAAGCCATGACAGAAAAACCACAAATAAAGGCACTGTGTCTCGTAGCGGCATAGCAGACCGATACGATTGGTAAGAACCGCTGAAAGGAAGAGTGAATCAATGAGTTTTCAAAGACGACTGACATCAGGCAAGTTTTTAGTCCTAGCGGAAATGAATACGCCCAAAGGTGTGAATTTATCAGAGTTGGTCGCCAATTCACGAAGAATTAAGGGGCGGGTGGATGCGATCGTCATTCCGGACATGGATGACGGTGTTATGCGGATGAGCGCACTTGCTGGCGGGGCGCTTATCCACCAGCAGGGTATGGAAGCAATCATTCATGTCTATTGCCGTGATCGCAATCGAATGGCCCTGCAAGGCGATATTCTCGCAGCTCATATGCTCGGTATACGCAATCTCGTGGTGGTGCCGGGTGAAGAAATCACCAATGGCGATCACCGGGATGCAATGCCGGTGGGCGATCTGGACGAACTGGCGCTGATCACGACCATCCAGTCTCTCCAGAACGGCGCCGACATGGCCGGGTTTTCCCTCAATGGCAGTCCGGAATTTACTACCGGGTGTACCCTGGGTGCTTTTGCAGATGACCATGCGCTTGATCAGGAACTCGAAAAGCTCGAAGAGAAAGTGGCGGCCGGAGCCCGATTCGTTGTCACCCCACCGGTATTCGATGTGGATCGGTTTGCCGCTAGCATGGAGAAGATTACCGCCTTGGATGTGCCAGTGATCGCTACGGTTTTTTTGATCAAATCGGTCGGCATCGCACGCTACATGGCCTTGAATGAGCCGGGTGCGCATATTTCCGAAGAGATGATTAAGCGCATAAGAAAGGCTCCGGATCGGGAGTTGGAATGCCTGAAGATCGCCGGGGAGACCACGGCCGCTCTCAAGTCCTTGGTCCAGGGCGTGAAGATCGAAACCCTCGGATGGGAGCACAAGCTGCCGACGATCTTGGGCCATGCAGGATTATAGGATCGGCCAACAACTGCAGATAGCTATTGGGATACCAAAATGACGAATCAAAGCAACACGGTGCTGGTAATCGGTGGTGGTGTAGGCGGCATGAAAACGGCCATGGATTTGTCCGAATCCGGCCGGGATGTGGTCCTGATCGACCAGGCCGCCGCCATTGGTGGTCTGATGACCCGGCTCGACCGAACCTTTCCAACCAACGACTGTGATTTGTGTACCATCTCACCCAATCTTTCCGAAAATGCCCGGGAGAAACATATCGATGTTTTGCCGCTGACGCAACTGACTGGGGTGTCCGGTCAAGCCGGTGACTTCACGGCTACGTTGACCCACGCGCCGCGGTATATTGCTTGGGGCCGAAGCTCCTGAGGCCTTCCTCTTCCAGCTGCTTGCACAGCCGCTCGGCCTCCTCGACGGTGATCT
>JAQYWF010000349.1 GCA_030145105.1 Desulfosarcina sp. | reverse complement strand
GATGGTTGCTGAATTGTAATGGTAGGGAAGATTTTCATGAGAAAAAGTTGGCCAACATCTGGCCAACAAAAAACGGGGGTTACTATTTCTTAACACCCCGTTTTTATATATTATTTGTGGTGCCGAGGGCGGGAAGTGGTGCCAAACCATTTCTTAAGCACTAACCCTCAGTAAACATTGGACAAACTCTCGGCAACTTTTTGCAAAATGTCACAGTGAACTGTCACAGCATCTGACGCCTCACTTAGATGCTCCCATATCATCTTCGTTGTGAAATTTGCAAGCATTTTGAAAGACAGCAGATACTTGCCGTTAGCTGATATTGAAGGTAAGTTGGACTAAGCACAGTGTTCGCTGAAGGAAATTTCGTAGGTTAGATTTGCATATTTGCAAATACGAACTATTTTAAAATCCCGGTGCTGTTTTTACCCAGACGTCTCCCGACTTTGCCGTCCGAAAACCCAGATCGAACAGTTTTCCCATATAATCCGGATCGAAGGCTTCCTTGGGTTCCTCTTTGAAGTCACCCGGAATGTAGGCCAGGTTGAAATCGATCCCCTCTTGTTCTGCGCTAAGGTAAATACGGTACATGTCGCCCAATCCCTGGGTGCGGATCAATGAATCGATTGTGCGCCCGGCAATCGGTGCAAGTTTTGGTTTGACGGTCTTCCAGACGGGATCGAGACGTGAGTTGCGTATAATGTAGGCGCTTGGCGGATCCTTTACCTCCAGTTTTTCCACCAGGCGACTCCAGTCCACGCCGGTTGGGTAAAGGAACACCTGGGAGGCCGCGCCACCATCCATATGCATTTCATCGTATCGGGCACCTTCAGCTTCAACCTCGAAAAATACGGGAGGAAAAGCACCAGGAATGGAGGCTGAAGCCAGAAGAATCTTTTGAATCAGGTCGAGAGCCTTGTCGTTTTCGCTGGAAGCAATCCTGCCGATGTTCCAAACCATCGGTCGACCTGCATCCAGATGAGTTGTCCCAACCCACAAACGTCGCCCCTTGCGGTGCTCAGCAGCAATGGCCAGCATCAATTCACGATCTACGTATTTCGCCAATAGGTTTTTCAACGGTTCAATGCTGACAGCGGAATCCCCGGTGAGGATCTCAAGCAGGGGCCTCTTGCGAACGATGTCCTTTGTGGACACCGTCGTATACATTTCCTCGAGTTGAACATCGTAATCGGATCCGAGAAAGGCAAAGGGTGCAGTGAGGGCGCCGGTACTGATACCGGTCACAATAGTGAATTCGGGTCTGTCGCCCCTGGCACTCCAACCCAACAGCAGGCCGGCACCGAAAGCACCGTTTGCACCACCCCCGGAAATGGCCAGGTAGGTATGGGCCTTGCCGAACATAGCAGGATAGTTGGCTTGCAGTTCAGCTTTGGGTAGTTGCAGCCACTCTTCGGTATAAGGCACCGGTTCATCCCCCCAAAATCTGGTCATGGATATACCCGGGATCTCGGCCATCGGGCTTAATGCTTCAGGCAGGGGGGTACGCTGCTTCACAGTGGCGCAGCCGCCGATCAAAATCGTTAATACAAGCAGAATCAATACCTTGTTTTGATTGACTTTCATCATTTTATCTCCTTGAATACTACTATACACCGAAAAATCGAATGCGTGTATCGATTCAGGTCGATTGAGATTATCCTACTGAAGCCCGGTTTGTCAAAAAACTGTACTATCTGGTAGATACACTTAGCCTATGCGGAGTCTGGCAGGGGAGGTTTACATACCCTCTTAGAAATCTGTAATATTATTCCTTCTGTACAGCCTTACAAAGGTAATGATATGCAGATTATCTCAATAACTGGTTCGGGCAACCGGAAGAAGAGGGAAATCAACCAGAGCAAGGAGGATACGGAAAGATGGACATTCACGCCTGGATTGCCATCGCCACGCTGGTCGTGGCCATGGTGCTCTTCATCAGCAAGCTGATTCCCCTCGAGGCCACCGCACTCTCGATTCCCGTCGTGCTCGCGGTCACCGGGACCGTCAGTCCGGCCGAGGCGGTACTGCGCGGGTTCGGAAACAACGCGGTGATTTCCCTGGGAGCGATCTTCGTACTCTCCGCCGGCCTCAAAGAAAGCGGGGTCGCGACGTTGATGGGGCGAATGCTTGAACGCTTCGGTGGCAAGAAGGAGTGGAGCCTGGTCTTGCTGATCATGGTCACCACTTGCGTCCTGTCGGCCATCATGTCCAACGCTGCCACAGTTGCGGTCTTCCTACCAGCGGTTCTGGTGCTCGCACGCAGGGCAAAAATATCTCCCTCTCAATTAATGATGCCCCTGGGATATGCTGCGATTCTTGGGGGTACCCTTACCCTGATCTCTACGACGCCGAACCTCATCCTCGGCAGTGAACTCGAGCGACTGAGCGGTGGAGAGCGGGCACTCGGGATGTTCGAATTCGCCATCGTGGGAATTCCCATCTCGGTCGTCGGTATCGCTTACATGGCACTGATCGGAAACCGGTTATTAGGTCGGCGCGCGTCGGACGATGGGCCTCAGAGGGAAAGCTTCCGTGACCGGATGACAAAGCGGTACCATACCGAGAAGAAACTTTTCAGGATGACTGTTCCGTCAGGGTCCGACTTGGCCGGCAGAACGATTGAACAGACGAACCTCGGAAAGCGATACGGGATCGAGGCGATCCAGATCAGTCGAAAAATGGGCTTCCGGAATCAATTCCTGGACGTCCAGGGGGATCTGACAGTCAAGGCCGGTGACGTGCTCTTCGCCAGGGGGGCGTATGAGGAAGCACAAAAATTGGCTGAGGAACAATCGATTTCCGCCGAGATCGCCTCTCAGGATGAAATCGAGCAGCTAATGGGGCGCGGGCTCAACGCTGCAGAGGTATCCCTCTCGCCCCACTCTGTTTACCTCGATCAGACACTGATGGACATCAGATTTCGAAAGCTGTACGGTCTCTCGGTTATCGCCATCGGGAGACGCGGCGAACTGATCGAAAAAGACCTTAACGCGATCCCGCTGAAGGTCGGCGACACATTGGTCGTGTATGGACCGATCCGAAGCATCCGAAAGATCGAGGAGAGCGATGATTTGATTCTCCTGGATCGACAAAGATCCGAGGAGGATGTCCGGCGCGCACCGATCGCACTGCTGCTTATGGCGGTGGCCCTCTTACCTCCGGTTCTCGGATGGTACCCCCTTGCGGTCAGTGGACTCGCCAGTGCACTCTTGATGGTAGCGACCGGCTGCGTCTCGCTTCGAGGTGCTCAAAAAGCAATCGATCTACGCATCCTCTTTCTGATTATCGGTACGGTTCCTCTCGGTGATGCCCTCTTTCAGACCGGTGTGGCCGCAAAACTGGCGGCAACCTTGTTTCCGGCGGGGATGGGGCTGGGTAAGTTCTACGTATTCGGCGTATTGTTTGCCGTCTCTGCACTGCTCAGCACTACGTCGAACAACGCCGCCGCAGCGGTTATTTTGTCACCAGTCGCCTATGCAGCGGCGGAATCGAGCGGCGTTGATGTCGGCATGGCGTTTCTCGCCGTGGCCTACGGTGCCAGTTGCGCCTTCGTCCTCCCGTTCGCCCATCAATGCAATCTCATGGTAATGGGTCCTGGTGGCTACCAGACGAAGGACTTTGCCAAGGTGGGGATCGGCCTGACAATCGTTATGGCAGTGACGGCGGTTGTCTTTCTCGCGTTGTAGGGGGCTTTCGCCGTGCCAATTGCAAAGGTTTGACATTCCCGCTCGGATGACTTTTACAGAATTGATGAGGTGTTCCGGGGTATAGCCCCCGGCTCCATTGAAGCCTCACAGCGACCGATTTCGGTGATTTCCCCAATGGAATCCCTTCACTTCCTCCTGGAGGGACTCGAGAGCTGAATTGGGGGCAATAGGGGAGGAATCAGCTGGTTTCCGGATCCCAAGTTCACTCAAAGCCTGCTCAATGTCGGCTCCCTGATCATAGACCCCTTCAGGTTGCCAGTGTTTCAGTACCACTTCTTGGGCTTTGATAGCTGCCTGATGGAGTTTAAAACACAGCAATTTGTAATCATACGATTCCAATGGAGCAAGCTGGTGTTTTTCCATAGCCATTTTGGCTTCAGTGGCCATTATCTTGGTGTGTTCACCGTATGCCAGGCTTTCTCTTAGGAGAGCGATCCCATCGTGAAGGTTGAGGATCTTTTCATCATAGGTGTCTGAATTGAGCCTTCTGGGGGAGGTTGACCGACTTGGAAAACTACCAGATAAGGCGGTTGAAAGACGGAAAGGCACCAGCCACGGTGGACCATGAAATAAAAAAGATGAAAACGGCCATCATAAAGGCATTTGATGACGGCATCGTGGCCGGCGAGGTGCTCCGGGTGTTCAAAAAATGCAAGCCGACCTTGAAAAAAGGATCGGATGTTAGGGACCGGATATTGTCGGTCGGTGAATTTGAAGCCATCATGGGCCACCTGCCGGGCCACACTAAACCCATTTTCGCCATGGGATATTTTACAGGGATGCGGCGATCTGAAATCTTGAATCTTGAATGGAACATGGTGAACCTAAAAAACCGATCAATCAAACTGCCTGCGGAACTCACCAAGGATAAAGAGGCCCGAACAATTCCCATATCAGACAGGCTGCACGCCATTTTAAAGGCCGTGCCGCGTGCCATCCATGACAACCATGTCTTTCTATACAAAGGCAGACCCGTGGCGCATATCCGAACCGGGTTGAGGCGGGCTTGTAAAAAGGCCGGGGTAGAGTATGGCCGATTTGTCAAAGGCGGGTTCATTTTCCATGACCTGCGGCACACCTTTAACACCAATATGCGCAAGGCCGGCGTTGCCGAGTCGGTGATCATGGCCATGACCGGTCATTCCACCAGGGCCATGTTTGATCGATACAACAAGGTTGACCTGGACGACACCCGGCAGGCTGTTGACCAGATGGAGGTATTTCTCGCAAGTGTTGACCAAAGTGTTGACCAAAAGCAGACAAGCTGAAAATCGCACATCCCTGAATTGACGAATATCAAGCATCTTTAAGCATAAAAGCCGCCAAAAGAACAAATAAAAAGGGTTTACAGATTCTATTTTCTGTAAACCCTTGTATTTTCTATGGTGCCGAGGGCGGGACTCCGGTTACTGGCAAACCGCTGGCAATCAAGAGTCTTGGTTTTCCTGGGACAAATACCTGTAAACACTCAGCATATCTGTCAAACCTGCTGTGGGTTAGTGGGAGCCAGTGACAGAATCAGCTGGCAAATAGCTGGCAAAACGCTGGCAATGTGATGGCTCATCTGGGCATTCACTGGCGTGGCCGGTTGCTCGAAGGGTTCGAGCATTTGATGGCTTGCGGCTATGTACCGGTAGCCAGTGCCGTTTAATCAGGTTCGATTTTCGTTCT
>JAQYWF010000226.1 GCA_030145105.1 Desulfosarcina sp. | reverse complement strand
GGTGTACCGATGGTCTTGCCGCCAAAGGCAATTCCCCCAGCACTCAGATTCGTCACCTGCCCCATGGCTTCCGGTTCGGATTTATACAGTACCATCGCAAGTTCTCCGATGCTCATATTTGTATAATTACGCAATGGGTCAAATTTATTCCTTAAAATAACAAATGTTCCACGAGGCATGGAATAACGTTTATGCTTTCGCCGTTCAACAATGGTTTCTCCCTGCAAGTAATCGGTTATTGGTTTCGAATGGGTAGGGCTCGATGACTGTTACTCTGCAAGGAGTTTGCCAGAAATAGTAAACAGCGTATTCAGCGTCAGTCGAGATTGAAAATAACACCCGCTATTATGAGCCAACCGAACTCAAGGCGGTTTTATAATCGAGGGTCATATTTTGGGCCGAAGCCCTTGGGTTACTTGACCCGTGGCAGGCTCTGCTTGCCGGCGACATGGGTTGACAGCGCATGCCGGCGATCTGCATTCCGCTGGCGTGCTACCCCCGTCGCAATCAACGGCGTATGCACGCACGGTCGGGGAAAAAACAAAAAATTGGCGGGACCGACGATTTTTTGATACCTGATCCGTCATCGTTAGCTGCCAATGACGATAGTGTTCGATCCCGTGCTGGAAAAAGAAGGATTTAAGTTGTCGACCATTGATACCGCTTTGGATTGCCGGCGGTCACTACAACACCGACCGGGACGTACACACGAACCGCGGCCAACTCACCATATTCGAGGGTTCTGACCGCTGGATCCAAGGGCATTCAAACTTTCCCTAAGTTTGTCGTCTGACTTTACCGGGCGGCGTTGATCCTTGATGTGCCCGTAGCTGAAATCATCATCGCTGCGAACCACATGAACCTTGGCGACGATGCCGGGTTCAGGAATAAACTGTTTGCCTTTATAGGTGATGGGCGGTTTTTCCTCCACGACATCAAAGATGGTGCCCTCTACGACGCCCTGAAGCAATCCCAGATTAAGCAACACCTGGTTTCCGGTCACCTGAACGACAAACGCCTGGAGCGGAAATCTTTCCATTATACGGGTCAGCAGGTGGCGGTTTATTTGATTTAAATCCTTTCGCAAGTGAATGCCCGCCGTAAATTGATAGTCGATCGTATCGATAGGCCGCGCGTCTTGCGCATTAAGAATCTTCAGGTTGCACAAAGGGCCGGAAGGCTGCTGGAATACCGACCCTTTGATCATCAATGAAGCCAGCATGGCTCGACTGAGTCGCAAGCGGACATCATCGTCAGCAAATGAGGCGTGGTCGAGCTTTAGTGCGTCAATCACACCGTCGACAATCAGGCTGTCTACAACCAGAACCCGGCCCGAAGCGCCCATTTGTCTGGCCAGATAGTCTTTGAGCAGTCCTGCAAAACCTGCCCGCTGGGAAAGCCCACCGGATTCGGAGACGTCAAAAAAGGCCACCCGGGTTGGCCGGGAAGTCCACGGATCGTCAACGGGCGCAGGGTCAAATTGGTTCAGTTGGTATCGTTCAACCACCTTTTTAATCGCGGCAGCCAACTCCTGTTGCTTCATCTTATCTTTTTTAATCATGCGCATGCGCATGGCATTTTCAGCCATGGCCCGAACAAACGGATCGTTCTTATCGATGGCCTCAGCCTGGCGGTAGGCTTCAAGGGCTTTGTCCCAGCGTCCTTCCTGCTCGTAGGTCAATCCTTTGTTCGAGGTGGCCTCGATGTAATACGGGTCGATACTGACGGCCTGATCGTAAAGCTCCCGGGACTTGGCGTAATCTCCCCGCTGGGCGTAAAGGCGACCCAGTTGGTTATAGGCCACCGCCCGCTGCAAAGGGGGCCCTCCTTTTTTTTGCGTACCTTCGCGGTAGGCGGACGCCGCACGCTTCTTGTTGTTCTGCTGGTAGAACTGATCCCCTTTGATCACATATACCAAGGGGCGGTCGCCTGCCTGGGCGGCCACCTCTTGGGCCAGTTGGTAAGATTTTTCCGTCTGTCCCTTCTTTTCATACACCTGGGAAAATCCCTCTTTTCCAAGGACGGCGTTGTCTCCCTGTTCCTTGCTGAGGGCATAGAATGTCTGCTCCGCCTCGTCCAGCTTGCCCTCCTGGATGGCTGCATAACCGTTAATCGTTCTGGCCTGGGCATTTCCCGGGTCGCTTTTTACCACCGTTTCGGTAATGGCCCGGGCCACTTCGGGCTTTTTGCACTGCAAGTTTCGTTCGGCCAGTCTGACCAGCATCACCAGGGTGGTTTTTCCACCGCCTTGAAACAGGTCCAACATCTTTAGCTCCGGCCCGACGATGCAGACCGTGGGCAGAACCCGCTGAGCATCGTACATGTCACTTACGTTTGCAGTATCCAGCAGGACGGGGAATACCGTCTGCGTGGTGTTATTGAATGCGGCAACCTTTTGCTTCGACGATCGGGTAATGGCCCAGACGGTGAGGTCGGCATCCCGGTATTGCTTGGCTAACTGGTCCAGGCTCAAGAGCCCTTATATGCTTGGCCGGGAATCGGGGTCGAAGAAATATAAGATCGTCATGGCCTTGTGCTTCATGCCGGATAGCGGATAGGCCTTACCATTGACATCCTTTAACGTGAATACCGGCACCTGACTGCCGGTCTGCAAGGCACCATGGCCGATCGCGGGCAAGAGCCCCACAGCGATAACAGCCACCGTCAACAATCTGACAAGGATTGGATTGACCTTCATGGTAAGTCCTCCGGTGAAAAACTAATCGATGGATACCAGTCGCACGTTAAGTGGCCTTGGTTGTTCTTCGCCGATCTCAAGTTGGGCCTCCCATTCATAGTAGTCCGGCATGTTCAATCTAACTTCATAACGACCCGGGACCAAAGGGATATCCACCGGAGTGGTTCCTTTGTAGATGGAATCCACGAAAACATGGGCACCACCCGGCGTACTGGTGACATTGAGTAAGGACGAAGGTACCGGTACCACAGCAGTGTCGCCATGGGTGGATTCGACAGTCGGCTTGCGGATCATGGTGTAGCCGATGATAGCGCCTGCCAGGCACAAGCCAAAGATCGCAATGGCCATCCTCGATTTTTTCGGTGAGCGTGTCCGCTGTCGGGACATGGCCAGTTCCGGGAACGGGTGTGCCGAGGTATCCAGGCAACGCTTCAGAGCAGTCGCCATCGCTTCCCCGGTTTGAAAACGATAGGCGGGGTCCTTGGAGAGACTCTTTAGAATAAGATCGGCCAACGCCCGGTTGTCAAGGTTGCCCATGTTCATCGGATTTTGCGGTTGCTCGTGGGTGATGGACCGGAAAATGGCAGCGATATTCCCGCCACCGAAGGGGCGCTTTCCCACCGCCATCTCGTAGGTGATCACCCCCAAGGCATACAGATCCGTTCTGCCATCTGCCTTCTGCCCCATAACCTGCTCGGGGGCCATGTAAGCGGGTGTACCAAGGATATCCCCGACCTGGGTCTGCTGAGCTGCATCTGGATCTTCGATGCGTGCAATGCCAAAGTCGGTCAGCTTGATCCGCCTGTCCGGGGTGAGGATGATATTGGAAGGTTTAATATCCCGGTGGATGATCCCTTGCCGGTGGGCGTATCCCAGGGCCTCAGCCACTTGGACGCATATCCCCACGGTTTCTGCCAACGGCGGTGTTTTATCCTTGATCACTTCATTGAGCGGGCGGCCCTCCAGATATTCCATGGCAATGTAGATCGTTCCATGGTCCTGCCCCACATCGTATACGGTAACGATGTTGGGGTGGGATATTCGGCCAATGGCTTTGGCCTCGCGGAGAAAGCGGAGAACGAAGTCCTGACTAATCACCCGGTCCGGTCGAAGCACCTTCAAGGCCACCATACGGTCAATCTGAGGGTCGTGTGCCTGGTAGACCACACCCATGGTACCGTGTCCCAGCTCTTTAACGATTTCGTAACGTCCGTATATCATTTTCATCAGACAACGACGGACAAAACAACGGTCACATTGTCTTTGCCGCCAGCCTGTTTGGCCAGTTGAATCAAGGCCGGGGATTTTTCACTAAGGGCCCCATCTGCGCGTAACACAGAGAGGACAGCGGACTCGCCGACCATGTCGGTAAGTCCGTCGCTGCAAAGGAGAAACAGGTCGCCTGGATTTTTCTTCCCTTTCAGAATGTCCAGGGCAACGGTATCGTTAACCCCGACAGCTCTGAGGATCACGTTACGCATGGCGTGCCGCCGGGCTTCGTCTGGACTGATGATTCCCTGATCCAGCTGTTCTTGAACTAGCGAGTGGTCTTTGGTCAGTTGCTTTAGTGTGCTGTTTTTCAGCCGGTAGGTTCTTGAATCACCCACATGACCGATAATGAAGCTGTCCTGAGAAAAGGCAAGCAAATCAGCGGTACACCCCATGCCCTGATGGCTGGGATTGCGTCCGACGTGCTTGAGAATTTTATTGTTGGCCAGCTTAAAGGTGGTCTGCACCCGGGCAATGGTGTTCTCTTCGGAAACACCGTCGTGGCCGGCAAACACCGCTTTGGCAGTGTCGGCAAATATCTGGCTGGCCACCTCCCCGGCGGCTGCGCCTCCCATGCCATCGGCAACCAGGCAGTAATGGCATGCTTCACTTATATAAAATACATCCTCATTGTTGGTGCGGATGTTTCCCACGTCCGTCGCGCCGTGATAATTAATCATCGGTAATTTCTGTGACACCTGAGTTCAACCTTTCACATCCTATCGGATTTTTTTTAGAACAGATCAGTGAAGATCCCGCTGCCGGCGAGCCCCACGCCTTGAAGATCATGCACATCTGAAATCAGGCAACAGGCTCTGACTCCGGCCCCGCTTCCGGTTTCTCAAAGTTGGCCCGCATGAACAGCGCCATATCCGAGGCATCGTAGGTAATTCCCAGGTGGTTCTTCAGTTTCAACAGATCGTTGTTTAGCTCCAGGGCCGTCTGATAGCGTTTGACGGTAGATTTCTCCAGGCACTTCATAACGATATCGTTCAATCCCTGAGGGATGTCCGGCCTCTTGGAAATAATCGGTGGGATAGTCATCTTAGGGATGGTGCGGATGGCTTCAATGTCGTTGGCGAACCGATAGAGCCGGCTGCCGGAAAGGATTTCATAAAAGACCAGGCCGAGGGCATAAATGTCAATCTGATGGCTCACCGCCTGCCCCATGGCCTGTTCAGGGGACAGATAGGAAAGCTTCCCTTTAATCACGCCGGCCTGGGTTAACGACGGTTCTGACGTGGCCTTGGAGATGCCGAAATCACTGAGTTTAACTTCGCCATTCAGGGAGATCAAAATGTTCTGGGGACTGATGTCCCTGTGGATAATATTTAGCGGATTCCCGGTCTTGTCATCCCTTCGCGCGTGGGAGTAATGCAGGCCGCTGCTGATCTTTAGAATCAGAAACACCGCCATATCCACCGGCAACCCTTTTTTTAAGAACCCCATGATCTCGGCGAGGTTCTTCCCATCCACATATTCCATGGCGATGAAATATGCGTTCTGAATTTTCCCAAAATCGGCAATTTGCACCACATTGGGGTGCTGCAGGAGCGCAGCCAGCCGGGCCTCCCGGATGAACATATCGATGAAGTCGCGGTTGTCTGCCAGGTGGGGCAATACTTTTTTAACCGCGACGGTTTTCCGGAAACCGTCTTCCCGAAGATAATCGGCCAGGTAGAGTTCCGCCATCCCCCCTTGAGCAATCTTGCGGGTTAAGAGGTATGGCCCAATCCGAGTCATGCCTTCCATGGCTTTCTGCCTTGCCATCTCCCTTTTTTTTAGGGTTCGCTCCAGCAGAAAAAGCGTGCAGGCAATGGCTGCCAGGCTGAAAACCAGAGACAACATCATGAACAAGTGGTAGCCTTTCACCGACGCAGCCAATTTCTGAGCCCCCCAGCCGATGGATACCTTTCCGATTTTCACCCCGGAATAGGTGACGTCGTTTTCAAAGATCACGACCTGTGTCTGTCCATCGGCCTTTCCCGAAGTGATTTGAACGCCGTTGATGGTGTCAATCGGGGTTTCCGCAGCCGTGGGTTTAAGCTTCAGGTTGATTTTTACCGGATCGGAATGGGCCAGGATGGTGTCCTGATGATCCAGAATGGCGACATATCGAATTTCCGGGTTCTCCATCACCTCACCAATGGCAACGGTCAAAGAGAGGATATCCGCCGATAGAATAGGCGAACCACTCTTATCGGAGAGGCCAAGGGCCACATCAACGCCCTTGTTGAAAAATGTATTTTCTGCGCTGTCGATTTTCCCCTGAAGAATGAAAAAAACAACCAGATTGAGAACCATCCAGGCGGCCACACCAACGGCAACATGCCGCTTGATCGGGGATCCGGACATAAACGCCTTTACCTTTCCGGTGACTGAATTGATGGTTGTGGTGGACAACTGTTTCATCCACATCATTGTTGTTGACGCTTTTTCACTGGCGGTCATGCGTATTCTCCTTGCCGTCCGATACATTCTTCTATAAGGCCATCTCAATCACCGGACAGTTTTTTAATGATGTCTGCACATCGGTGGATCATCTGTCGCCGGAACCACCCCAGATCGTCTCGGCGTGAGATTTCACGAAGATTGACCCCTTTTTCATGCAAAAACTGCGCCGTCTCATTTTCTTTTTTCGCCAATCGAACGACCGGAAAGCGCGCTAAGTTGGCCTGAAGCATAAATGACCGGGAAAGCGGCTTGTGGCTGCCGCATACCGGACAAATCATTTCGCGATCATCGGACGGATCTCCATCACCAGCAATCCAGGATCTGATTTTCGTCCCCGTGGCTAACCTAAGCGCGTGCAGCCCATGGAAATCCAGAACCAATAAGGTGAATACAATCAGCAGAAAACTGACCAGCGCCGCCAGAAAAAACGCTGTGGTCAAACCGACGGGACCGCTGGCGTCCATGGCCAGAAAGATTTCGCCGATTTTGGTGCCGGCATAAATGATGTCCGATGAAAAACATACCGCCCGGGTGCCGTCATCAAGTGTATGGGGCCAATAGCTGACACCCTTTTTCTGCTGTGTCGCTTTTGACGACATCGCCAGCAATTGGTCAGGGTTGGTGAAAGCGATAATTTTATTTTTGTGATCAACGATGGAAACATAGATCACCCCCTTCACCCTGGACAAATCCTGCGCCAAACGAGTCAGGGCTGGAACATTCTGTTCAAGCAGCGGCAGCCCGGCTTGTTCGGCGTTTAACAGGACAATTTTAATTCCTGCAGTCGTCACGCGTTCAAACCGGTTGTTTTCCTGGGCGGCGATGAACAGGTAAAAAAAGACAGCCGCCACCCACCAGACAATCAGGCAGATAAACCAGCGGGTCTTATTAATCCGTTCAGGCCTGTTTTCCGGCTTCACGTCATGTCCTCTGGGCTCGGAAGCAATTCGCGGTTGAATCGCAATAGCGGGTGTATTCCCCGCGGATTGTCACGGGGAGGCTTCAATCCTGCACGGTGTTTCAGGATCTGGAAATGTTGACCCGCCAAAAAGCCTCAACGGGTAACCGTGCCACGGTCAGCCAATCCTTTAATGATGCATAAAATTATTATGATACCAATGGATTGTCAAGGAACATCTCCTTTTGACGCAGTCCTTTGATCTACCACCGGACACGGCACGATCTTGATCGATATAACTGCCCTGAACCATCCTTGCGCGGCTAAAACCGGCCATTCGAGGATTCGCTATCGGCGCGTATGCACGGGCAGCGGCTATTGAATTTAAAATGCTGCTATGGTAGATAAACTAAGGATTTTCTTGAAAGATAGGACAAGCGTGAGTCCTTTTCTAACGCGGCACGGATTCTCACAGCTTTTCTCAGTTGTTATCGGAGTTGTCACCATGCCCCTGGCCGGATCACGTTCGAAGCTTTCATCTGCCGCTTTCCACCTTTATCTTTTATCTATGGCCGCTCTCCTGGGCTGTACCGGCCCCAGCGTTATCCCGTCGCTTTCACGGCCGGAAACATACCGTTCGGATGAACGGGTTCTACATCGTCTCAAAGCCGGGGAAACGCCGGAAATGCTGGCTAAAAAATATCTGGGAGAAGCACGCTTGGCCTGGATGGTGGAAGATGCCAATCCAAAAGTAACTTTTCTGGCTGACCGTTTGGTGGTGATTCCTCTGGTCATTCAGAATCGCGCCGGCATCACCGACAAGGGATACCAGACAGTCCCGATCTTGTGCTATCACCGGTTTGCCCCATCCTGCGATTCGCCCCTGTGTATGCCCGCGGAAATCTTTGAACAGCAGGTTCGATACTTAAAGGAAAACGGCTACCGGGTGATCGGCCCGGAAGCGTTGGCTGAATTTCTGGAATACCGCAAACCTATACCCAAAAATGCGGTCATGATTTCCGTGGACGATGGCTATCGCTCCACGTATGAGGTGGCTTACCCGATTCTGAAAAAGTATGGCTTTACGGCCACACTGTTCATATACATCGACTACGTAGGCGTTTCCAGCCAGGCC
>JAQYWF010000346.1 GCA_030145105.1 Desulfosarcina sp. | reverse complement strand
GTGTGATCTGCGAAAAGTGCGGCGTTGAAGTGATCCAGTCAAAGGTGCGCCGGGAGCGTATGGGGCACATTGAGTTGGCCACGCCGGTCTCCCACATCTGGTTTCTCAAGAGTCTGCCGAGCAAGATCGGCAACCTTCTCGATATCACGTTGAAGAACATGGAGAAGGTGCTCTATTTCGATTCATATATCGTCATTGACCCAAAAGACACGGCCCTGACCCGCGGCCAGTTGCTGTCTGACGACAAATACCAGGAAGCCATCGAGACATACGGCTTTGGAAAATTCGAAGCGGGAATTGGAGCTGAGGCGGTCAAGGCCCTACTAGAAAACATCGAGCTTGACGAACTCTACCAGGAACTGAGAAAAGATATTCGGGCCACGAATTCAGTGGCCAAGCGGCAGAAGTTGTCTAAGCGGCTGAAGATCGTGGACGCGTTCATGCGATCGGGCCTGGAACCCATTTGGATGATCATGGAAGTGATCCCCGTGCTGCCCCCCGACCTCAGGCCGCTGGTTCCACTTGAAGGCGGGCGTTTCGCCACCTCCGACCTGAACGACCTCTACCGCCGGGTCATCAACCGCAACAACCGGCTGAAACGGCTCATGGATCTCAAGGCGCCGGAAATCATTGTCCGCAATGAAAAACGAATGCTCCAGGAATCGGTGGATGTGCTCTTTGACAACGGCCGTCACGGCCGGGTGATCACCGGTACCAACAAACGACCGCTTAAATCCTTAAGTGACACCCTGAAAGGTAAACAGGGCCGGTTTCGCCAGAACCTTCTGGGGAAACGGGTGGATTACTCTGGCCGTACGGTGATCACCGTAGGTCCAAACTTGCGGCTTCACCAGTGTGGTCTCCCGAAAAAGATGGCACTCGAACTGTTCAAGCCCTTCGTTTACTATCGGCTGGAGCAAAAAGGCTTGGTCTCGACCGTAAAAAGCGCCAAGAAAATGGTTGAGCGGGAAGTCCCGGAAGTCTGGGACACCTTGGACGAAGTCGTCAAGGAATACCCGGTGATGCTCAATCGCGCGCCGACCCTGCATCGATTGGGTATTCAGGCCTTTGAACCGACCTTGATCGAAGGCAAGGCCATACAGCTTCATCCGCTGGTTTGCACGGCCTTCAATGCAGATTTCGATGGCGATCAGATGGCTGTTCACGTGCCCCTGTCCGTGGAGTCTCAAATTGAAGCCCGGGTACTGATGCTTTCAAGTAACAATATTCTTTCCCCGGCCAACGGCAGTCCCATCATTGTCCCCAGCCAGGACATCGTTTTGGGCCTGTACTACATGACCCGCGATAAAGATGGGTGCAAGGGGGAGGGAAAGATTTTCTCCAACCCGGAGGAAGTGCGGGTCGCCTATGACGACCGGGCTGTCGAACTGCACGCCAACATCACGGTTCGTATCGCTGGAAACCGGGTGGAAACCACCGTCGGACGGATTCTCCTTTGGGAGATAATGCCGAAAGAAGCGGTGGTCCGGTTGCGCCACATCATGGTCCGCAATGAGAAAACCATAACCAAGGTCGCCAAAAAGGTGTTGGCCGGCGAAGAATTCGTCGATCTCGTTGCCACCTATTCCGAAAGCCCTGACAAAGAAAACAATGGTGAACTGGGGCTTCTGAAAAAAGAGGAGTTCATCCGGGTAATCGGTGCCGCTCCCGATGACGCAGACGCGCTGTTTCTCCTGCCTGAAAACGGCATCTCCTCCGTCATCTCAACCGATTCGGGGTCCCACCTGTTCCAGGTGATGGAGCGACGCCCGGAAATCCCCTTTGATATTATCAACAAGGTAATGGACAAGGGTGCGCTTCGCGGACTCGTCGATTACGTGTACCGGAATTTGGGCGCCAAGGCCACGGTCATTCTGGCGGACCGGTTGAAGGACACCGGGTACAAGTATTCCACCAAAGGCGGGCTCTCCATCTCCATCGATGCCATGATCATTCCCGAGAAAAAAGGGGAGATTCTCAATCGGGCAGATATGCAGGTGGTCGAAATCGGACGCCAATACACGGAAGGCCTCATCACCCAGGGTGAAAAATACAACAAGGTGGTGGACATCTGGGCCAAAGCCACCGATGACGTGGCCAATGAGATGATGGACGCCATGAAGGTGGAGCCCCTTCAAGACAGGGAGGGCAACCCCAGACTGGATGAGTCCGGGAAACCGATGCTGGCGGAAAGCTTCAATCCTATATACATGATGGCCGACTCCGGTGCCCGGGGCAGCAAGGACCAGATGCGTCAGCTTGCCGGCATGCGCGGATTGATGGCAAAACCCTCCGGTGAAATCATCGAAACGCCAATTCAAGCCAACTTCCGGGAGGGGTTGTCCGTACTCCAATATTTTATTTCTACCCACGGTGCCCGGAAAGGTCTCGCTGATACCGCGTTGAAGACGGCCAACTCGGGATATCTGACCCGCCGTTTGGCGGATGTGGCCCAAGATTGTGCAGTCATTGAGCACGACTGCGGTACCATGCTGGGGGTGGAGGTGGAACCGCTGCTCGAAGGCGGTGAAGTGATTCAGCGTCTCGGTGAGCGCATCCTGGGACGAACCACCGTCAAGGACATACTGGACCCGTTCACCGATGACGTGGTTGTCCGTGCGGGCAAGGAAATCAATGAAAACGATGCCCAAACCATAGAAAATGCAGGTGTTACCACGGTGTTGATTCGATCGGTGTTAACTTGCCGCACCAAGCATGGGGTTTGTGCCAAGTGCTATGGTCGTGATCTGGCCCATGGCAGAACGGTTGAGATGGGACAGGCGGTGGGTATCCTCGCTGCCCAGTCAATTGGGGAGCCGGGAACTCAGCTCACCATGCGCACATTCCACATCGGTGGTACGGCCAGCCGGCGGGTTGAACAGGCGGATATCCGCGCGCGAACTGCCGGGAGTATCAAATTTGTTGACATTAATGTGGTTAACAATGCCGACAACGAACTGGTGGTCATGAACCGCCGGGGCGGCGAGTTTGCCATCGTTGGTGAAACTGGACGTGAACGCGAGCGGTGCCCGGTCATCTATGGTGCCCATATCGTGGTGCAGAATGGCCAGGCTGTAAGCCCGGGTGACTTACTGGCCGTCTGGGATCCGTTTACCACCCCGATCATCACCGAGGTGGATGGGGTCGTCAAGTTTGGCGATCTGGTCCCAGGGAAAACCATCCAGGAAAAAGTGGACCCGGTTACCGGCAAGTCCAGCCGGACGGTAATTGAATCCAAAACTGCCGAAGAGCGTCCCCGAATTTCCATCAAAGGTGAGGACGGAAAAACGGCCAAGCTCCCCAAGGGATCGGGGATGGCGAGATACATGCTGCCGTCGGATGCCATTGTTATGGTGGAAGAGGGTGATCCGGTAAAAGCGGGTGACATCATCGCCAAACTGCCCCGTGCGACCACCAAAACCAAGGACATTACCGGGGGTCTGCCCCGGGTTGCCGAATTGTTTGAGGTGAGAAAGCCGAAAGAAGTGGCTGTATTGGGTGAAATCGACGGGTATGTCTCTATTTCGAAAGCCACCAAAAAGGGCAAACAACGGGTCACGATCACCCCGGTGGATGTGGGTGAAAAGAAGGAGTATCTGATTCCCAGGGGCAAACATATCAATGTTTACGAAGGGGATTACATCCGGGCCGGCGAACCGCTCATCGGCGGAGCTGCCATCCCCCAGGATATCCTCAAGATCAAAGGGGAAGTGGCACTGGCTAAATACCTGGTGGATGAAGTCCAGGAGGTGTACCGGCTCCAGGGTGTTCGCATCAACGACAAGCACATCGAAGTAATCGTTCGTCAGATGATGCGCCGGGTAAAAGTGGTGGATGTCGGAGACACGGATTTTATCCTCGAAGAGCAGGTGGACAAAATCAATTTCGAAGAGGCCAATGAAGCTATCATCGTAAAGGGCGGAAAGCCAGCCATTGCCGAGCCGCTGATCCTCGGAATTACCAAGGCCTCATTGAGCACGGACAGTTTTATTTCGGCGGCGTCCTTTCAGGAGACCACCAAGGTCCTGACCGATGCCAGCATTGCCGGGGCCGAGGATTCGTTGCGAGGCCTCAAGGAAAACGTAATCATGGGCCGAATCGTTCCTGCCGGAACCGGTGTGGCTGAATATCGAGATCTGTCTGTGGTGGCAAGTGGTTCCGACTGATGGTTTGCAGTGGGAACGATAAAAAATTATCTTGACAACAGAAGGCTTAAACTATACATAGCCAGTTTCTGTGCGCGAAGAATTTTGATGTCAATGATCAGTTGAAGGGGTTAATATGCCAACAATCAACCAGCTAGTGCGTAAGGGTCGGAAACGGATTGAAAAAAAGACCAATACACCGGCACTGAAAGGGGCGCCTCAAAAACGAGGGGTGTGCACCCGTGTTTATACCTCAACGCCCAAAAAACCGAACTCGGCCTTGCGGAAAGTAGCCAGGGTCCGTCTGACCACCGGTGTTGAAGTGACGGCCTATATCCCGGGAATCGGGCATAACCTTCAGGAGCACTCCGTGGTGCTGGTCCGGGGAGGGCGTGTCAAGGACTTGCCCGGTGTTCGGTATCATATCGTTCGTGGAACGTTGGATACCTTGGGCGTGGATGGGCGGCGGCAGGGGCGTTCAAAATACGGCGCCAAGAGACCGAAATAGCCTTATCGTAAATAAGCGGACCGATAGTCGATATAAAATGAAAATGGTGTGAGCTATGCCGAGAAGAAGAGAAGTTCCCGAACGAGTGATCATTCCAGATGCTAAACACAACAGCAAGCTGGTGTCCAAGTTTATTGCTTCGCTCATGCGAGACGGGAAGAAGAGTATTGCCGAATCACTGCTGTACGGGGCCTTTGACATCATCAGTGAGAAGACCAATGAAGACCCGCTGAAGATTTTTGAGAAGGCGCTGGAGAATGTGAAGCCGCATATTGAAGTCAAATCCCGGCGCGTTGGTGGTTCCACCTATCAGGTTCCTACCGAGGTTCGTCCGTCCCGGCGAACGGCGCTGGGTCTTCGATGGGTTATCAGTTATGCACGGGGGCGCGGTGAAAAAGGGTTTGGCGCGAAGCTGGCCGGGGAGTTGATGGACGCCGCCAACGGGCGCGGTGCTTCCGTGAAGAAGCGTGAGGATACGCACAAGATGGCAGATGCCAACAAGGCGTTTGCCCACTTCCGCTGGTAACGATCCACTTCCACTACATATTATCTGCACTAGGTTTTGAGCGCCGCACAGGCCTGCCAATTGCCTGACGATCAAAGCCTATTGCCTTGTTGGGGTGACAGTCCCCGTTAACAGGAGGACCCGGAGATGGCGAAGCAAAAATTTGAGAGGACGAAGCCGCATGTAAACGTAGGGACCATCGGGCATATTGACCATGGCAAGACGACCCTGACGGCGGCGATCACGAAATTGAGTGGATTGAAAGGGTTGGCCGATTTTATACCCTTT
>JAQYWF010000441.1 GCA_030145105.1 Desulfosarcina sp. | reverse complement strand
GGCATGAGCTGTCCGCCGGTGGAGGCGGCTGCCTCGATGGCCCCGGCCACGTGGGGCCGGTAACCGACTTTTTTCATCATCGGAATGGTAAAGGACCCCGTGGCCACTACGTTACCGACGGCAGACCCGGACACCGATCCCATGAAGCCGGAGGCCACCACCGAGGTCTTGGCCGGGCCGCCGGAAAAGCGGCCGGTAAGGGCGTAGGCCAGTTCGATGAAAAAATTGCCGCCGCCGGTAGATTCCAAAAAAGCGCCGAAGAGGACGAATACGAAGACAAAGGTGGCAGCCACGCCGATGGGCAGGCCGAATATGCCCTCGGTGGTCAGCCACAGGGTGGTGGTGATGCGTTCGATGGAGTAGCCCTTGTGGATGATCAGCTCGGGCATCCAGGGACCAAAATAGGCATACAGCATGGCGGTCACGCAGATGCCGGTCATGATTCCACCGATGACCCGCCGGCAGGCTTCGAGTACCAGCAGGGCGCCGATGATGCTCACCACCCGGTCAGTGACCAGCCAGTCTCCCTGGCGTTCGAAAATTTCGGTCAGGTTGATGCAGATATAGGCAGTGCAGTAAATCGATGCGGCCACCAGCAACCAATCGATCACCACCCAACCATTCAACCGGTCTTTGCGGGCAGATGCAAAGGCGGGTTTTAGCAGAAAGGTCAGCACCAGAATGGCCCCCAGGTGAATGGATCGCTGGACCAGGGCCGTCAAGGCAGCGATGCCGGCGGTGTACAGCTGGTAGAGGCTCAGGCTGACTGCCACAACCAGGACGATCTGCGCAGTTGTCGTGACGAGCAACGGGTTGCCAGTGCTGGTGGGGGCTGGATCGGTGGTTGCCATGGAGACCTGTACTTTCTTTGGCGGCTTGGTAAGTAAGCCCGATATCGGCGTTGGTCCTTACGAACGGTTGGTTTATTCAGGCTATTGGTGAACCGTGAATAATTAATCGGTTTTCCAGTTCACTGTTTTTCTGCCTGCGGCGTAGCACGGTGGGGAAACACCCGCCGCCAGGCACGAAAGGGCCAGGAGACAGGCACTGCTGAGAATTGAACCGCCACATGAGGCGCAATTGAACTCAGGTTTGTGCGGGTACCGCGCCAGATGACGGAGTGGTCTACACCGGGGCTGCCGATTCGCAACACGAAATCGCCGGCAAGCATGTGCATCTCTATGATGGCCTCGTAGGCGTCGTGTTTGACCATGCGACCCACACCAGGCATCTTGCCCATACCGGCACCGAATTTCAGGTAGCGTTCCTCTTCAATGAAAATACGCCCCGACGGGTCCAGGCTGTGTACTTCCCAGATCGGGGCGTTTTCCACCGAATGATAGTAATGAATCGTAAAGGGCTCGCCGGCCTCCAGGGGCAGCACCAGTAACGGTGCGCCCCCCTGGACCGGCGTGATTGTCAATTCCAGCCCTCCGGGAAACTGCAGGGTGCTGGTGACGACCGCAAGGGCCAGCAATATACCGACAGCGGTGCTGCGTCCAAACCGGCTGACAGTCATTCGGGCCTACGGACGCAGCTTGTCCGGTACGGCGATGCTCTTTTCTTCCAAGTACTTGATCGTTCCCGGATGCAGGGGGATTGGTGAGTATTTCACGGCATTTTCCGGCGTGGTGTAGCCTGCTACTGAATGAATCTTCTGCAGGTAGTCGTTGTTCTCGAAGAGGGCCTTGGCCAGTTTGTAAACCATGTCGGTATCCAGGGATGCCTGGCAGATCATCACGTTCCAGACCCCGATGGTGGGGACCGGCTGATCGATACCGCGATAGAAACCGTCGGCCAGGTCGACGGCCGAATAGGTTTTGTTGGCTGCCAGGATCTTCTCGGTCTGCTCGGGTGTAAAACCTATAATATGGATCTCGTGGGTCGTGGCCAGGTCCAGAATGGAACTGGTGCCGGGTCCCACCGACCAGAATCCGACATCGATGGTACCATCGCGCAGGGCGTTGGCACTTTCGGTGAAGGAAAGCCGACTGTCCTTGTAGCTGGATTTTTCGATACCCACGGCATTTAATACCACTTCAGCCATGAAGTTGGTGCCGCTTCCCGGACTGCCCGTGCTGATGCTGCGGCCCTTTAACTGTGTGATGTCGGTGATCCCGCTGCTTTTTAAGGTCACCACCTGCAGCAGGTTTGGGTACATGATGGCCATGGAGAGGATGTCATGCTTTTTGCCGTTGAATTTGCTAAGGCCGTTGAAGCCGGCCACGGCCACATCACCCATGACCTCGCCGATAACCGTTTCGCCCTTGTGGGCCAGTTTGACGTTCTCCACGCTGGCGCCGGTGACCTCGGCCACGGCCTTGACCCCCTTGACATGCTTGGACCAGATTTCAGCCACACCGCCTCCATAGGGGTAATAAACCCCGCCGGTCCCCCCGGTACCGATGCTGATGAAGGTGGTTCTGGCCAGGGCCGGTGAAGCCATCAGGCCGACAACGAAAATGAACAATACTGCGATGCTGATGCGTTTCATATCAGAGACCTCCTGGTTACGTTCAGATTTACTGGCTCATGGTTTTGACCATCACCATGACTGACTTAGGTCCGCCGTCCATATCTTTGACCGGATAGACAAAGGCGGCTGTCTCTCCGGGCTCCACCAGACCCTCTTTGGTTTTGCGGGGAATCAGCCCTCCCACGGCCTTGCCGTTGTCCAAGAAAATGTTGACCCGGTATCGTTGAGGCGTGTCGCTGATATTTTTTACGGCTACGTTGAAATGCAGCGTGTCGCTGCCGCTCCATTTTTTTAAGACACAAGAAAAGTCGGCCAACTCGGCTTCAGGGGCAATCTCTTTTTCTATCTTGCTGTCCGCCGCGCAGGGGAAGACTTCTCCGGGTTTGGGTTTGGGACCGGCGCAGCCCGCAAAAACCAGGCATGCCAGGACTGCAATGATCCCTAAGATGCTTACCAGATGTTGAAATCGCTTCATGGTTCAATCCTCCTTAGCAGGTTGTCAGGTGAAAACCAAAAGCCTATTTTCAATGCCTGTGCCGGCATGTTTACGGTATTGCTCAAAAAGCGTTGGGTGACGTGCGAAGGCAGATCATGCCGGGTGTGGTGAAGAGAGATAAATCCCTGCCGATCGATAATCAAAAGACCACAGGTGTTCATTTTTGTCAACTGGCAGCCTGGATTGGGCGGACGGTTGCTGGGGGTCACCTCAACAATGCATGCAGGCGTTGAACGTCATACCGCATATAATGGCGATTGAACCGCGAAAATGAGCGAACTGAAAATCGATTTTTATCCCTACGGTGATGCGAAGTATTGCCGTTACAGACAAAAGCTCCCCCGCGGTTTACCGTGGGGCAACTCCAAAAATGATTCTGTTTGGTGATACGGAGTTATGATGAGACGAGCCATGCAGGTTTACGAATAGTCGAAGAGCAGCCTTCCAGTCGCCACTATGGCCATTCCGACAATCATG
>JAQYWF010000039.1 GCA_030145105.1 Desulfosarcina sp. | reverse complement strand
TCGGGCCCCAGGTCGATGATCCAGTCGGTGGTCTTGATCACATCCAGGTTGTGCTCGATCACCACCACGGTATTGCCGCCTTCCACCAGGCGCTGGAGCACGGCCAGCAGCATCTTGATATCCTGGAAGTGCAGGCCGGTGGTGGGCTCGTCCAGGATGTAAAGGGTGCGTCCGGTGGCCCGCTTGGCCAGTTCGCGGGCCAGCTTAATGCGCTGGGCCTCGCCTCCGGAGAGGGTAGTGGCCGCTTGGCCCAGCTTGATGTAGGAGAGCCCGACATCCATCAAGGTGTCCAGGATTCGCCGGATGCGCGGAAGGTTCTTAAAAAGCTCCCGGGCCTGCATGACCGAAAGGTCCAGCACATTGGCGATGGAGTGGTCCTTGTACTTGATCTCCAGGGTGGCGTCGTTGAACCGTTTTCCCCGACAGGTTTCGCAGGGTACATAGACGTCGGCCAGGAAGTGCATCTCCACTTTGATGTAACCATCCCCGCTGCAGGCTTCGCAGCGTCCCCCCTTGACGTTGAACGAATAGCGACCCTTCTTGTACCCGCGCATGTTGGATTCGGGCAGCTGGGCGAAAAAATCACGTATAAAATCGAACACCTTGGTATAGGTGGCCGGATTGCTGCGGGGGGTGCGTCCGATGGCCTTCTGGTCGATGTTGATCACCTTGTCCAGATGCTCCAACCCATGGATGGCTTTGTGCCGGCCGGTTTCCAGCATGGCATTATGCAGTTTGCCCGCCATGGCCGGGTAGAGAATCTGGTTGATCAGGGTGGACTTGCCCGCGCCGGAAACACCGGTTACCGTCACCAGCAGCCCCAGCGGTATGTCCACGGTGAGGTGATCCAGGTTGTTTTCGGTGGCGTCCATAATGACGATCCGCCGGTGGCCAGTGGTTTCTACGTGTCGCCGGGTGGTCGGCGTTTCGATCTCATCCCGTCCGCTCAGATACCGGCCGGTGAGGGAGGCTTTGCGACGCATGATCTGCTTGGGTGTGCCCTGGGCCACGATTTCGCCCCCCAGGTGCCCGGCGCCGGGACCGAAGTCAACAATCCAGTCCGACGAGGCCATGGTTTCCCGGTCATGCTCAACCACGATGAGTGTGTTGCCGATGTCCCGAAGATGACACAGGGTGCCGAGTAGCTTGATGTTGTCGCGCTGGTGCAGACCGATGGAGGGCTCGTCCAGGATGTAGAGGACGCCGGTGAGTTCCGATCCCACCTGAGAGGCCAGGCGTATGCGCTGGGATTCGCCGCCGGACAGGGTGGGGCCTTTGCGACTGAGTGACAGGTAGTCCAGTCCCACGTTGACCAGAAAACCCAGCCGGCCGGTAATTTCCTTGAGCAGTTCATCGGCGATGATTTTTCGGTTGCCGGTAAGCTTCAATCCAGTGAGAAAATCCTGCGCTTCCCGAATAGTCATTTCGGTGGTGTCGATGATTGAGCGGCCGCCAATCTTTACAGCCAGCACTTCGGGTTTCAGGCGCCGTCCACCACAGGTGTCACAGGGCCGCGTGGAGAGGAAGCGGCCATAATATTTTTTAGCGTTTTCCGATTCGGTCTGCGTGTAGCGGCGCATGAGGGTGTTGAGTAGTCCTTCATAGGTCGTGGTATATGAGCCTTGAATTTTTTCTGCATTCCAGCTCACTGTCAGTTCACGTCCGCCGGAACCATAGAGAATCAGATGCTTCTGCCGCTTGGGCAGTCGACTCCAGGGCGTGTCGAAGTCCACCCCCCATTGTTCTTCCATGGCCTTCAATTGCTCGGCCGTCCAGGAGCCGTTCAGTTTGCCCTTGCCGGAAAAATGGCCTTGCCAGGGAATCACCGTTCCCTGACGGATGGTGAGCGTGCCGTCGGCGATGACCCGGTCTGCGTCCATTGCCAGCTTAGCGCCGATGCCGTTACAGTCCGGGCACATGCCCAGGGGCGAGTTGAAAGAGAACAGGGGCGGGTCCAGTTCAGGGTAGGCGACGCCGCAGCAGGAACGGGCCTCGCTCATGGGGATGTCGCCGCTGGCCATGCGGTTCACGATGATGCGGCCCTCGCCCAACCGCAGCGCGGTTTCCACCGAATCGATCAATCGTTTCCTGAAGCTGCCTGCTTTGGATATTTTCAGACGGTCCACCACCGCTTCGATGGTGTGCTTCTTGTAGCGGGCCAGGGCCTGGACGGCTTCAATCTCCTGCACCACACCGTTGACCCGCACCCGGGCGTATCCCTGCCGTTGAAGCCGGGCCATCACCTCCTTGTGTTCTCCCTTGCGGCTGTCGATAACCGGTGCCAGGATGAGAATTTTGGTGTCTTCGGGCATTTCCAGAATACGGTCAACCATTCCCTGGGCGTTGCCTTTGCCCACGGGATGGTGGCATTTGATGCAGGTTTGCTGGCCGATGCGCGCGTATAGCACGCGAAGGTAATCGTAGATCTCGGTGATGGTGCCGACCGTGGACCGGGGGTTCTTGCTGGCCGACTTCTGTTCGATGGAGATGGTCGGTGACAGCCCCCGGATGGTATCGTAGCGGGGCTTTTCCATCTGGCCGATAAACTGCCGGGCATAGGCGGACAAAGACTCCACATAGCGGCGCTGGCCCTCGGCGAAGATGGTGTCGAAAGCAAGGCTGGATTTGCCCGAACCGGACACGCCGGTGAAGACGATGAGCTTCTTCTTGGGCAGGCTGACATCGATGTGCTTCAGGTTGTGCTCCCGGGCGCCTTTGACCTCGATGGTATCCAACTCCATGGGTTTTCTTTTTTTTCGGGACCGGGTGAAGGCCACCGGACTATTTTCGTTGGGTCGGTTCTTCATATCTTTTTTCCGCATCAGCTTCTTCGGTGGGCATGAGGGCCATCCGGTTGCCGCCTGATTTCATTTCGTGTAATCTATTCGGTGCGATAAACCGGTTGCCAAGAGGTTGTCGGCTGTCATAGTATCCGGGGAAAATAAGTATCGATGCCGCCCTTGTCCACGTCAACGAATGTGATGGGATACAACAGACACCATAGGAACCAAAACGATGCGTCAAACCACCACCGGCTCAGTTTACCATGAAACCTATCACTTCTATCTGGAACAATTGAAAACCATGCGCTTCGACGGAAAAGAAGAGGTGCTTGGCATTACGCTGGATGGCGATGCGGTAGTGGTGCCCTATTTCGGCCAGTCCATCCGATTGACTGCTGACGGACTAAAGGATGAGGCGGGGCGCCGTCCCGATTTTAGCGATTGCGTGGTGCTGTGCCGATACCTGATCATGTGTCCGCTGTTTGAACCCAAGCAAAAAGAATGGTCAGCCTACCGGGACTTTCCCGATGCCGGTCCGCTGACGGTATTTTGGATCGACACGGTAGAGGGGCCGCTGGCCAGGGCATTTTCAGGGCGTGTCAGCGCGCTGGAAGAAGCTTGTGACGTCTTGGGCGGCAGCATGCCGGAAATGGACATCGCCTGCGATCTGTGCCGGTGTTTCATCCCGCTGCCCAAGATGCCCCTGCTGCTGGTCTTCAACGATGCGGACGACGATTTCCCCGCATCGGTTTCACTTCTTTTCGAAAAACGGGCATCGACCTACCTGGATGCAGAGAGCCAGGCCATCCTGGGTCACATGTTATCGAACCGGCTGTTGGCCGCAGCCCACGGTTGACCCGCCGATATCAGAACTCGATCGCTATTTAAGGGGATACTTTTTTTTGCATCGCCACGGGCCCCACATCAATCTAAGACACGCCGCTTGCCGGAACCTGCGGCAGGCAAGAAAGGGTTGCATATGACCATCCGAACCAAAATCGTTGCCACCATCGGACCGGCTTCGAATTCCCCCGAAATGCTAAAAAAGCTGGTTGCTGCCGGCATCAATGTGGCCAGGTTGAATTTTTCTCACGGCAACTACGAAACCCACTCAGAGGCGATCCGCAATATACGGTCCATTGCCCGAACGCTCAACCGGTCGGTGGGTATCCTGCTGGACCTTCAAGGGCCTAAAATCCGTGTGGGCAGGCTGGAAAACGGTGAGCCGGTGCGGCTGAAGCGCGGCGCGGCGTTTGCCATCACCTCAGCACCCAAGGCGGGCACGGCTCAGATGGTCTCTACCACTTACCAGAATCTGCATTCGGATGTGCAGCCCGGTGACACCATCTTACTGGACGATGGCCTGATCCGGCTCCAGGTTGAATCCAAGGCCCGCGACACCGTCAACTGCAAGGTGATCCACGGCGGCATGCTGAAGGAGAACAAGGGCATCAACCTGCCGGGTGTGAATGTCTCCGCCCCGTCACTGACGGACAAGGACATCCGGGATGTGAATTTCGGCATCAAGAACGGGGTGGATTTTTTTGCCCTCTCCTTCGTACGGAGAGCCGAGGATCTGGAATTGATCAAATCCATCATGAAAAGGCAGGGGGTGAGCATCCCGGTGATTGCCAAGATCGAGAAACCCGAGGCCGTGGATAATCTGGAGGCGATTATGGATGTCGCCGACGGCATCATGGTGGCCCGTGGAGACCTTGGTGTGGAGATGCAGCCTGAATTGGTGCCAATTATCCAGAAAAAAATAATCTCTGCAGCTGTCCGCAAAAACAAGCCGGTGATCACCGCGACGCAGATGCTGGAAACCATGAGCGTCAATCCCATACCCACACGTGCCGAAGCGTCGGATGTGGCCAATGCCATTTTCGACGGCACCGATGCCGTGATGCTTTCCGGTGAAACCGCCTCCGGTAAGTACCCGGTCAAAGCAGTGCAGATGATGGTCAAAATTGCCAAGCAGTCAGAAAGCTCACCCTTTTTAAAGGTAAATTTGCACTACGATTCGGACACCACGGATCCGGTGACCCACGCCGTGGCCCAGAGCGCCGTCAACATTCTCCAGGAGGTCAACGCCCGGTGCATCATTGCCTTTTCCGTTTCCGGCGGCACCTCCAAGCAGATTTCGAAGCAGCGCCCGTCCAAACCGGTATACGCATTTACCTCACGGATGGATACCTATCACCGCCTGTCGCTGCTGTGGGGCATTACCCCCATGTTCATCGCCGACATCGAAAATGCCGTCCGTCTGGTGAAATCCAGTGAGAGCCTGCTTATCGGAAAAGACAGCGTTCAGAATGGGGACCTGGTGGTGCTGGTGATTGGTATGGGACTCAAGGCCGGTTCAACCAATATCATCAAACTTCACCGTGTGGGGCATGAGGACTGATCTCCAATACGTGGATGACGGCACCGGACGGCTTTTCAATCCGATTCCAACTCAAAGGAGAAGTCGACAGGCAGATCTCACGCTACAACACCCTGGATCCGGCTGCCTGGAGGGTTTATCCGCCTTTGCACGGGGTGGGCCTTGACGAAGCAAAGAGAAGCCTGTTCACGGTCAGTTCTCGGTAATGCGGGAAATGATCTTTTTCTTGAGTCGTTGTAACCAGCTTTCTCCGGCGAAGGTTTCGTTTTCGGGAGCAATACAGGCCCGTTTGAGGAATTGCCCGAAATCAGGGTTGATTTTCCCGAACTGGACAATCCTGTCTATGGAGAGGATATTTTCCAGTGCCGGGGTTGGCATCTTGATGCCGGACTCCCGGCGAATGGTTTCCATGGTGATGGACAGGGCATAAATGGTGACCTTCTCGGCCATTTCTTCAGCCGATATGTCGGGAGCGGCTTTCTGCTTGGAATGGAGTACCTCGTGGACGCAGGACACCAAGACAGGATCTCCCATATCAATGGTTTCGGTGCATTGATCGATGGCAAAATTGCTGTCGAGAAAATCGTCACAAAGCTTCTGAAGCGTCTTAATCCAATAATCGCTCAAATTCTGGGGCAGTACGGCGGCGGCACCGTGGGAGAGTACTTCATTTGAAAACCGGGACAGCATGTTAAAAACTCCTTAACGTTGAGGGTCGCGCCATTTTTATCATAATTTGTCATCCATGCCCACCCCAATTATTCAGGACGGCAGGTGACAACAACCCATCATCCTAACGTTCCTATTTTACAATGATGCCTGCCGAGAACTCAAGAACACCTTCTTTAACGCCCACCATCCAGCTGCTGGACCATCTGCCGGATGATCGGGTTGACGATGCCGCCGCCTTGTACCTCTCCGCCCTGGCTGATAAACTCGTACCGGTATACGGGGTTGGGCCGCGGGCCAGGCAGGCACTGATGTGTGGGTTTAACCGGCATATGTGCATTACCGCCGAAGAGAACGATCGACTCGTCGGCATCCTCGGTATTCAGAGTGCAGTGGCGGGATTCATGAATGTGACCATAAACACGCTACGGCCATTCTATGGCACCTTTGGCAGTTTGTGGCGCATGGCACTTCTGGCCTTTTTACACTATCCCCCAATGGCAGACGAAGCCTACATCGACGGTGTTGCCGTACTGCCTGAGTATCGCGGGCGGGGAGTCGGTACAGGGTTGATCGCTGCCCTGGAGACCTGGGCAACCGGACATGGCTTGTCGATTATCCGTTTGGAGGTGGTTGACGCCAACCCGCGTGCGGAAAAGCTATACCGGCGCATCGGATTCAAAGCCGTCCACGCGCAGACCGTGTGGCCGTTTGGTACCCTTTTCGGGTTCCAGTCTTCGACGGTGATGGTCAAAACCTTGAATTGATTCACCATGGGTCAGTCGGCGACGTGGAAAACAGACGGGCGGTGTTACCAACTGGGCGCATATATTTCGAAGTAGTTTGACGGGCGTACACAGGCTGGACATTTTTCCGGGGCCTGCTGCCCTTCGTGGATGTATCCACAGTTTATGCAGCGCCAGACCCGGTTGGATTCCCGACTGAAAGTTTTTCCTGTCTCCACGTTTGCGGCCAGTCCGCGAAACGTTTTTTCATGCTGCACCTCAGCAACGGAGATAGCGTCCCAGACGTCCGCCGCCCGGTTGAATCCCTCCTCGCGGCCAATTTTTGCAAACCCCGGGTACAATTCGCGGTGTACGAATTTTTCTAAATCCGCGGCAGACAGCAAGTTGTCCAGGGTGTTCTTGACCACGCCGGTAAGAAAACGGGCGGTTACTTCCAGCTCGCCGCCGTTGAAAAACTTGAAAAACCGCAGGGCATGTTCGCACTCCTGATCGGCGGTTTCCTTGAAGATGGAAGCGATCTGGATGTACCCGTCACGTTTGGCCTGATCGGCGAAAAATGAGTAGCGGGTGGTCGCCTGGGATTCGAAGGCGTAGGACGTCAGCAGGTTTTTTGCGGTGCGGCTCTCTCTGAATGTGCCCATATACATACCTCCGACAATTTGAGGTCGACTATTTAGTGGTCATGCAAGACGAATGTATTGATGTCTCAGTTCAAAAAAAGTGGAGCGGCTTCGCCGTATGATCTCTATATGGCGAGTGCCGCTCCCAATGATTGGATAGAAGAATCAAATGGAATCGATTGGTGGCTTGTTAATCTTCGATGACTTCGATGGCGTCTGCGCCGCACTCCTTGGCCGCCTGGCGGACCACATCCTCGTACTTTTCGGGAATAACGTCAAATTTGACTGTGGATTGCAGCTGGTCTTCGTCGTATTCAAAGACTTCGGGGCAAAGGTTGTTGCAATTTCTGTCTCCCATGCACTGGCTGTCGATTCTTACTTTCATGCGGTTTTCTCCTTGTCGAATAGAATGAGGGTGCCTGGTTAAGGCGGTTAATTGATGAACAAGCGAATCCTTTGCGAGTTGAGCCGAGAATACAAGCTGGCCGAACCATAACCCAAAACAGATGAGAATTCAATATCGACCCAGGCGCCCGGATTCGGACGGTGACGGTATTTCTACAAAATCCGGTAACGAACCGCCATCGGGTCGTTTTTGCTGACTTTCTGTCCCAGGCCGATCAATCCTTCTCCCTCCAATGGTATGGCATCCCTGCGCAGCAATTTGGGATCTTCGTCCGGTTGTACCAAAAATGTTCCGTTGGTGCTCTGATCGATGAGTATGAATCGATTTCGTTGCAGCTCAATGCGGGCGTGCATGCGGGAAATCAGTGGTTCGTCGATGATCAGATGATTGGCAACACCTCGGCCCATAGTCAGAATGGGCCGCTCGTGGTCCACTATAATGCGCTGCTGCATGTACCGAATTTGAAGGAGATCCTTTTCCGAGGTCAACGACGCAATCATCTCCTCGGTGATGGAATTGGACATGGTCAACAGCTCGGGCTTTCCCCAGATCAACTCGTGGATTTCCATGACATCATCTTTTCCCCGTACTCGCGTGCGATCTACGATTCGCGCCCGTCGTTTCAGGGTCAGTTTCATCAATGCAAGCGTTTCCTTGTTGGTGATAATCTGATCGCTTTTCGCCAGATCCACCATGCGTGCCGCTACATTCACCGCGTCACCAAACACATCTCCGGGCTCACAGATCACCTCTCCGTGGTGAAATCCGATTCTCAGACGGATGTTGGCCTGGACCATTTTGGGATTAAAAGAGATCTCTTCATGCATCTGCTTGGCGGTTTCGGCTGCTTGGTTGGGTGTCAAGAAGGTGCACATCACTTCGTCGCCAATGGTTTTGATGACAGTTCCATCATTTTCCCTGGCCACTTCTTTCAGTTGGGTCAGGCAATCGGAAATCAGTTCCCGTGCCTGGAAATCACCAAACGTGTCGTAAAGGTGGGTGCTGCCTGCGATATCGGCGAAAAGAATGGTTAACGGGTTGCTGGGGAGGGTGTCCATATCAGGCAATCCACCTTGCGGATAAAGGTTGAATAGGCACCTACAGCGGCACACTCGCATGGCTGCAGCGGGTTGTCAAGATGCTGAAGATCGGGATGATAGCGACGGCCATGCAGTCGTCTCTTTTTTCCCGGTAAGAAATAGCAACGCATTACCTGACGGAATAGCCCTTCTTGCAGTCCACCAACCATCTTTTAACAGATACCCCGCTTACCGGTAATTCGGGTGCATTCTTTCAACGTTGAATGGCTTATACTGTGACTTTTTATGCACGCCGGAAGCGAAGCATTTACTTCCCTGGGTGAGGTCTGTCCACGAACTGAATTGCGAAAAAGGATTTAAATTTAAGCGGTTCTATACAGTATGTTGTGGTTTCTGGATTGTTGGCATTATAGTTGCTGCCAGGTAGGCTACCGACAGTTTATACCGAACTGCTCGATAATGGCAAACCACCCGAAAGGATGGGACGCAAAGCCGCTGGCCTAAATCTTCTGGTTTCCGGAAGACAGGGTAGCAGGGCCGCCGAAGGCAAACGGTTGAATCCTCCGCGGATTCACCGGTTGTCCAAAAAAATATCCACGGAGGCTCGTAGCATGTCAAAACGGTTTAACATCCCGTTCAACACCCTTGCATTGTTGACCCTTGCCATAGGAATGGTTCATTTCGCTTCCAGCTTATGCTTTTCCGCTGACACCTACAGCGTACCCCAGACGGCCGAAGTAAAATTGGCCTGGGACCCCAACGACCCAGCCCCGGATGGCTACCATATCTATCAGCGAACGGAAGGACACTCATATGAATACAGCCAGCCTTGTTGGACCGGGTCGGGTACCTCCGGATCTGTCTATAACCTGGACTTGGGACACCACATATTATTTTGTCGTACGGGCCTATGTTGGCACCCTGGAGAGCGCAGATTCCGAAGAGGTGTCGTTTGTCGCCCGAACTCCTGAACCGACGACCTATACCATTTCGTCCGTCGCCGGCGAACATGGTTCAATCTCACCTGGTGGTACGGTCGTTGTGCCCAAAGATTCTGACTTCACCGTCACCATCATCCCGGAATCCGGCTATCATGTGCTCGATGTTAAGGTGGATGGCCAATCCAAGGGTGCGATTTCCTCCTATACGTTCAGTGCGGTTACTGCCAATCATACCATTGATGCCAGCTTCGCTATCGATACCTATCAAATTGCGGCTTCCGCCGGAACCAACGGTAGCATCTTGCCATTAGGCACCATCAGTGCGGATCATGGGACTAGTAAAGACTATATAATTTCGTCCGTCGTTGGTTATCATGTTGCAGATGTTTTAGTGAACGGTGTGTCAATGGGGGCAATCAACACCTATACATTCGATCAGATCAATTCTGATAGCACAATTCATGCAACTTTTACAGCTGACAAGGTTGCTATAGAAGATAATACCAGTAACAAGGACACCACCAATCCAGCCGGTACTGATTTCTCAAAGGCAATGGAATTTTGCGATGTACAGGTCGATCATACCTGGACTCGCGTTAACTTCGAAAGAACATTTGTCACGCCGATAGTGGTTGCAGGTCCAATCAGTCTCAACGGCGGCCAACCGGCGGTCGTTAGAATTCAGAATGTCGACACCACTGGGTTTGAGATGCGCATTCAGGAGTGGGACTATCTTGACGGTTCCCATGTCACCGAGGCGGTAAGCTACTTGGTTATGGAGCAGGGAAACTACACCCTTGCCGACGGGACCAAAATCGAGGCGGCCAAATTAGAGACCCGTGCTGCGGACAGTTTTCAGCAAGTCGCTTTCAACGAGGCGTTCAATGTCCCTCCGATTGTAATGACAACAATCACCGGTTTCAATGATTCAAATGCGGTGGCCGGGCGAGTGCGACAAATCAGCGTTGACGGCTTTGGATACCGAATGCAGGAACAGGAGGGGAATGTGCAAGACCATGGTACGGAAAACCTCTCATACATCGCCTGGGAGCCGTCATCCGGTGCGATGGGAGATACCATCTACCTAGTTGAGAAAACGATTGATGCGGTTAAGCATGACGACTACTGCATTTTTTTTGATGAACCTTTTCCCTCCGCTCCTACTTTTCTGGCCGACATGCAGACTACCGACGGTGGTGATACTGCGAACGTGCGGTATGCCAACAAAGATGAGTTTGCCGTTGATGTGTTGATCGATGAAGAGCAGTCGCGGGATACGGAAACCGGTCACACTACGGAAGTCGTTGGTTATATGGCATTCAGCCGTTAGCATCGGCGCAAGGCGACGGCCATTTAGCGGTTTTTGACGGAAATCAATACAAAGGGGGATGTCAATGGTAAATCGGCATCCCCCTCTTTGGTACAGGTATCCATCCAATTCCTGGGCCGAGTGAAAATTTCGAACTTCCATTGATCGGGGCAGTTACTTCTATTGCGCAGAATTTGGTAATTTTTCGAACCATTGTTTATGTGATCAGCCGATCAACAAAGCTTAAAAACAATTAGATATTAACAGGTTGAAACCTATGGCGATGGGTCTTCAATGCATTTGGCACTTTATTTGCTTTGGGATCTGGCTCAGTAAACACCAAAAGGCTCGATACAGGCTAACCATCCGAAAGGATGGGACGCAAAGCCACTGGTCTAAATCTTCGTTCATACGAAGAAATGGCAGCAGGGCTACCGATGTCAAGCGGTTGATTACAGCTATTGTCCAAAACGAACCACGGAGGTTAATGTATGTTGAGCTGGTTGTTCGCCCGTATCGCCACTTTTTCGTTCTCAGCACTGTTACTTATTTCGTTCTTGTTTATTCCCGTCCTGTCTCAGGCAGCTCAAGTCACCCTGACGTGGGATCCCAATGATCCTGTTCCGGATGGCTACTGTATCTATCTTCGGACTGAAGGTCAGGCATATGACTACAGCCAGCCCTGTTGGACCGGCTACGGTACCATCGCCAACGTCTATGGGCTGGAAGATAGTGTCGCATACTACTTCGTGGTAAGAGCTTTTGTGGGTATCCAGGAAAGCGCCGATTCCACGGAAGTTAAATTTTACAATGGTACTTCTTTACCCATATGGATGGAAGCGGAAGATGGGAATTTGCAATGGCCGATGGAGATCGGTGATGATGCCGCCGCTTCAACTGGCGGTTATGTGTGGGTACCTGAAGGAACCGGGAGCTTTAACTACCCTTCTGTTGATGCCGGATATGCAGTATATCATTTTGAAGTGCCGGAAACCGGTGACTATGTCATATGGGGCCGTCAGATTTCAAACGACTCCACCAGTGACTCCTTCTTCGTCTCAGTTGACAGTCAGGCAGAAATGGTCTGGTATACTAAAATTGGCGGCCAGGGCGTTTGGACGTGGGACGTGGTCAGCAATCGTACAGATGGCGACCTACGTGATGCAAGCAATCCGCAACTTTATTGGCTGGAGGCTGGTTTTCATAGCCTGACTATTCGACAAAGGGAAGATGGCACCAAGCTTGATGATATTGTTATCACGAATGATTTAAGCTTGGGGGGATCAGATTTTGATTCGGCAATTAAGGTAATATTGACCGCTGATTTAAACGGTGACGGACATGTGAACCTGTTAGATTTTTCTCTTTTAAGAGCTAATTATGGCAAAACCGGGGATCCCGGTTGGATATCAGCAGATATAAATCGTGACGGTACCGTTAATCTTATGGATTTTTCAATACTGAGAAGTCAATATGGGCAATAGGTCTTTGCATCTCCAACGGTCATGGCTTTCGAGGGACATAGAAGATGGATATGAGGGCTGACCGACCAATGGCGAACGATTATGATGATGTCAGTTGTCAATTTTGCTTCATTCTAATTCCAGCGCACAAGCCATCGATACCCCGCCGCCGCCGCAAAGTGTGGCCATGCCTAAGGACTGGCCCCGGTTTTTCAGGGCGTATAGCAGTGTCACCATGATCCGGCATCCGGTGGCGCCCACCGGATGCCCCAGCCCGATGCCGGAACCGTTGACATTGGTGATCTCGCGGTTCAGGTTCAGCTCACGCTCACAGCCGATATATTGGGCGGCGAAGGCCTCGTTGACCTCGACCAATTCGAAATCGCTGATTTGCATGCCATGGCGGTCCATGAGGTTTCTGACAGCCGGTACCGGGGAAAGCCCCATGACCGACGGATGGCAGGCACCACGGCCGGTGGCGACAATCTTGGCCAGCGGTTGAATGCCCAAATCTCTGGCCTTGTCGGCGGACATGATTACCATGGCAGCCGAGCCGTCATTGATGCCCGACGCATTGCCGACGGTAACCTTGCCGATCTTGGGTACGAAGGCCGGTGGCAGTTTTTCGAGTTGCTGCATGGTCAAACCGGGGCGGAAATGCTCGTCCCGGTCAAAGATAAGGGGCTCCTTCTTGCGCCGGGGGATTCCCATGGGTACGATCTCGTCTTTGAATGAACCGTCGTTGTTGGCCCGCTCGGCATTGTTCTGGCTTTTCAACGCCACCGCATCCATCTCCTTGCGGGAAAGGTCCATGTACTGAGCAATGAATTCAGCGGTTTGGCCCATAATATAGGGTTTGCCCACGCACATGCTCAGTGGCGGCTGTGTGGCATCCACCGGGCCATCTTCAGGGTGAGGGATGATGTGGGAACCGCAGTGAAGAGCATGAATCATGGCGTCCACGAAGACGGTGTCCTGCAGCCGGCATCCCCAGCGGGCATTGGGCACCTGGTAGGCTACACCGCTCATGTGTTCCACGCCACCGGCAAGGATGACGTCGGCCATACCCGCCTGAATCATGGCCATGCCCGACAGGACTGCCTCCATCCCGGAAATGCAGACACGGTTGATGGTGACGGCCGTAACGGTGTCTGGAATGCCGGCCAAAAGCGCGGCCACACGGCTGACATTCAGGGCATCGGCAGGCTCCATGCAGCAGCCGTAACGCACATCGTCGATAATGGCCGGATCGATGCCGGCTCGCTTGACCGCCTCTTTCATGGTGACGCTGGCGATGGTCGCCGCGTTAGAATCCTTGAGGGTTCCACCGAAGGCCCCGATCGCTGTCCGGCAAGCTGAAACGATGACGACATCTTTCATGTTCTTCTCCTGTTTTGTCGAATTGTCCGGTATGCATCCTGTTTGGTTGGTTTGCGCTTTTGAAGAAGCGGTCTATACCCCTCCAAAACCCCGCTCAGTGATTTCCAGTATCGCTTCATCCCCGGCACGAACGCCAGCCAAGCGACCCAGCGTGATCGGCAGCACTGAATTGATGAAATAGCGGGCGCTCTGGATTTGACCGTCGTAAAAGGCGGCATTTTTGTCCCTCTCAAGGGTTGCGGGCTTTTTCTCATTGTCCATTCCGTCAACGATCTTCTCAAGTTTTGGTGCCGACACAGCCGCTCGCCACAGCAGCATCCATCCCATGATCACGTCCCCCATGGCCATCATGAAGGGATGCGCAGATGCAAAAGCGATCTTGTACTTCGGGCTAACTGCCTGCCTGCCGATGACCGTGGCGGTCTCTCCAAGCTGCTCTAAGGCTGCTTCCAGTGTTGTCGCCAGGGGGTTGATAGCATCGGTAGCTTTGGCCTGGCCGATGGTGTTTTTAATTTCACCGATAAAATCCATGAACACCGCTCCCTTTTTCATGCCCAGTTTTCGCCCCAGCAGATCCATGGCCTGGATACCGTCGGTGCCCTCGAAAATCGAGGCGATCTTGCAGTCCCGGGCCAGTTGTTCTACCGGGTAGTCCGCAGTATAGCCGCAGCCGCCGTGCACCTGCATGGCCTCGATACACACTTCGAATCCGCGTTCGGCGCAGTAGGCCTTGATCAACGGCGTGAGCAGGGCGATGCGATCGTCATTGCGCACGCGTTCCTTTTCATCGGCAGCGCACTCGGCCAGGTCAAAGCAGCGGGCCACATAGTAAACAAAACTTCGCATGCCCTCAACATGGGCCTTCATCCACAGCAGCATGCGGCGCACGTCGGGGTGCCGGATGATAGGTACCGGGGGGGCCTCGGCAGATCTCCCATCGGCCAGGTCTTTTCCTTGGATACGCTCCCGGGCGAAGTTCGCTGCATGAAGGAAGGCAGCCGTGGCATGGCTAAATCCCATGAATCCAACATCCAGCCGGGCTTCATTCATCATGTGGAACATGATTTTCATGCCCGCGTTTTCTCCTCCCAGCAAAAGCCCCCGACAAACGCCCTTGCTGCCCATTGACGTGGCACAGGTGGCGCTGCCGTGAATGCCCATCTTCTCTTCCGTACCGGTACATACGATGTCGTTCACTTCACCCAGGCTGCCGTCGGCATTGACCCAGATTTTGGGGACGATGAAGATGGAAATGCCCTTGGTTCCCGTCGGGGCCCCGTCGATGCGTGCCAGCACCGGGTGGATGATGTTCTCGGTGAGGTCGTGTTCACCGTTGGTGATGTAGATCTTGTTGCCGGTGATGGCATAGGTGCCGTCATCGAGACGTCTGGCTGAGGTGGTCAGGGCGCCCACGTCGGACCCGGCCTCGGGTTCGGTGAGATCCATGGTCCCGCCCCACTGGCCGGTGTAGAGCTTTTCTAAAAACAGCGCTTTCTGCTTGTCGGTGCCGAACAATTCGATCATCTTGCCGGTGCCGTGACCTTCCAGCGCATAGGTCACCATGGCCCAATTGGTGCCGTAGAAATATTCGTAGGCAGCGCGCATGACCATGTGGGGCAGTCCCTGGCCACCCATTGCCGGATCCTCGGCGAGTGATGTCCACCCATTTTCAACCATCAATTGGTAGGGGCGGCGATAGCACTCCGGAACGATCACCTTGCCGTTTTCGAACGCAACGCCGTCCTTGTCTCCTTCGGCGAGGGTGGGCAGCACCTCCTTAATGCCGAAAGCCCGAGCTTCGGTGACTACCATGTCCACCATTTTCTTGTTCAGCTCCCGGTATTTTTTAGATTTAAACAGCTGCTCGACGTCCAATTGCTCGTAGAGGACAAAATCGATGTCCCGGCGGTCTGCGATCTGCTGTGCCATGTTTCCAGTCTCCCATTACTTGATGATCGAGGCTTAAACGATAGATGATTGAGGGTCTCCCGATTCGGTGTTCTGGGACCCCAATCTTCCGGCATCCGTCCGCTGATTTCAGACCGCCGGTTTCTTATACGCCTCCCGCATTTCTCGTTTGAGCATCTTGCCAGCGACATTTCGTGGGAACGATTCCATGATGACCACGTCCCGAATACGCTGGAATTTGGCATCCACCCGTTTGTTGGTCCAGTCGATCAATGCTTCCGGCAACAGCGCGGCCCCTTGGTGGAGCACCACCGCGGCAATGGGCACTTCGCTCCACTTTTCATCGGGCACGCCGATTACCGCCACTTCGCTGACATCCGGGTGGCGGATCACCACCTCCTCGATATCCTTTGGGTAGACGTTCACGCCACCGGAAATGATCATGTCCTTGATACGGTCGACGAGAAAGAGGAACCCATCATCGTCCACGTATCCTATATCTCCCGTGTGCAGCCACCCATCGACAAGCGCCTTTTCGGTCAGGTCGGGCCGCTTGTAATAACCGGGCATCATCATCGGGCTCTTGCCGCAGATTTCGCCGATCTCCCCGGGTGCGCATTCCCGGCCCTCCGCATCCAGGATGCGCATTTCCATGAATGGTGCGGGGATTCCCACGGAGCCCACCTTGCGAACGGCGTCATGCTTGTCCAGCACGGTCATGAAGCCCTCGGTCAGTCCGTACAACTCGTAGAAACGACCGGGCAGAGCCTGGTTGAGGCGGTGCTTGTACTCCAGGAGCAGCGGGGCGCCCACATTGTGGATCATCTCCAGGGAGCCCAGTTTCGCCGGTTCAAAGGCCGGACTGTTGAGGATGGCGATGATCTGGGCCGGCACCATGACCACGTGGGTTACCTTCTCCTTTTCGATGTCGGCGATAACCGCCTCGGCGTTGAAGCTCTCATGGAGGATGTAGGTGGCGCCCAGGAACATCCAGGGCATCAGGTCCAGCATGGCGCCGTTGAAGACGATGGCGCCGGCGTGAAGGGCCACGCTTTCCGGCGTCATGCGCCAGGAGGCGGCGAAGATGGTGCAGTACATAGCGCGTACATAATGGGTGTGCACGATACCCTTGGGTGCGCCGGTGGTTCCGCTGGAGTACATGATGTTGTACATGTCGTGGTCGTCGATGGGTATCTCCGGGGGGTTTTTCTCACTTGCATGGCCAACGAATTCGTTGTAACTGCGAAAACCTTCACGCCGACTATCCAAATTTACCAGCACGTAGCGATCATCGCCGATGGCCACCAAATCATTGCGGATACCATCCAGCGTGTCGGCAAAAGCGGCTTCGGCGATTACCAGGGTGGTGTCGGAGTTTTTCAGCAGGGTGGCGAGTCCGCTTTCGTTGAGCATGGTGCTGCTGGGTACAATTACCAGACCCGTCTTGGCCGCCGCCCAATAGGCCGCCATGAGTTGGGTGCAGTTGGGCAAGACGGTGGCAAATTTATCTCCCTTGGAAAGCCCGCAGTCCAGCAATGCGTTGGCCAGTTTGTTCACGTATGCGTTAAATGCATCGTAGGAAAACCGTTCTCCGCCGCAGACAAAAGCGAGGTGGTTTGGACGATAACGCGCATGGTGGGGTAAAAGGCTGCCGATATTCATCGATGACTCCTTTTGGTTGGCAGAAGTTATAATGAGAAAAGGATACGACCTGTTTTTGCCTATTCCTCAGAAAAAATCAACTGCAGAGAATGCTGTTCGCCAACCAGCCCGTTGTTGCATCCTTTCCGCCCGGCGCGCCATCTTGAACTGCCCTGGACAGTTATAGCTGCAGCAGCACCTGCGTCACCACCTGATCCGGCGTCACACCTGCAGTGGAGACGGTAAGGTCTGCGAAGTGCTCGTACAGCGGGCACCGTTCGTCGTAGAGCATGTCGAAACTCTGACCGGGCATTCTCAGCACCCCCCGCTCATCCAGATTGCCCAATCGATCCTTCAGGTACGCCAGATCGATCTGCAGGTAGACGGCCGGCCCCAAAGATTTGAGGTGGGACATGGCTTGCCGGCTGTATACGGCGCTGCCGCCGGTGGCCACGACTCCGCAGTCCGGCGGTACGGAGAGCAGATAGCGCTCCTCGATGCTGCGGAAACCGTCCACGCCATGTTGGGCAATGGTTTCCTGCAGATAGCAACCCTCTCCCGTTTGCATCAGGATGTCCGTGTCTAAAAACGACACGCCCATACGTTTGGCCAGAAGGACCCCGACGGTGCTTTTGCCCGCCCCGGGCATGCCGATGAGAATCAGATTCTGTTTTCTCACCATTGATCGCCCATCCTTCGCGAACGATACAGTCCGATCTGCTGTCATTTCCCAACCGCCGGCCGAAAAGCGGACGCGACGATTTCATCGCAATACTTTGTAATTTCCTTCATACCAGTTTTTGAGGTCACTGACATACCATCGGGAAAAGCGTCTATCCGATGGGCCACCGGCCAGGTTGGTGTGGATCTCATCGGTGGCCAGATCGGCAATGAAGCGATAAGTGGGGCTGAACGTAGTCAGTCGCCCGGCATTTTTAAATATCTGGCCCTGGGGGATGGTGGCCCGGCATCCAGGGAGCGCAAGGGGGCCGTAATCGAATCCTAAGAATTTTGGCAACCGGCCGCCTAACAGTAGGTGGGTCAGGGTGATCGATCGGGTGTTCCCGTATGCATCGGGATCGGTACTAAGGCCTGCACCGATACCCTGCTTAAACAGCGATTCCCTGGTTTGTCCGTCGAACCAGGCCGATGACTGCTTTTCCAGAATACGGTCCAGGTTGGCGTAATAGTCGTTGAACAGGCTGGTCTCCGAGAAAATATGGTTCACCACCTCGCGTCCGAACCCGTGGTCACCAAAGACTACGTTGACAATGGCCCGGTATACGGACTCGAAAAGCACCGCTCCTGTCGAGTCTGCTTCATACAGCAGATTCCATGCTTTCAGGATGCGGCCCTTCTCCGTTTCCGGCAGAAGCGGGCCGATGATTTTCATCAGCCGCTCTGCCTGCAGGGAGTAAAGGTCATAATGCATGTCCTTCATGTATGCCACATCCAGTTCACTGCCGGTTTCCAGCAATTGAACGATGCGATCCGCCCGGTAAGGTCCCATGGCCAGGTTAATGGGATTGGAGCGTCCCAGATAATTGAGGTCCTGGTTGGCAGTGGCGATGATGCCTTCGGGAGGATTGAACACATTGGGCAACTCTCTGGGATCGTTAAACCCCTGGCAATCAAATTGTTTTTCCCATCCGGCGTGGGGCAGCAATCCACTGATTCCCTCGGGCCGCTTGAAATGGCGGCCGCTCATCTGATAGCCGATGTTTCCCTCGGAATCGGCAAAGACCCAGTTCATGGCTACGGCCTTCACCTGTCGAAAAAGGGTCATGGCCGTTTCCACCTTTTTCGCGTCCATCATCTCAAATAGCGTGTCAAACACCTCTGCCCCGCATCCGCTGGCGCCCGACCATCCGATCACCAAATAGTGACCTTCCGCATGGGGGTTGCCTTCCAGCAGTCCGTTTTCATTCTCATGGATCTTGATTCGGATGGAAGGTTTGTTCTTCACCTTGATCTCTTCCTCACGAACCGTAAAGTGTTTCCAGCCGTCTTTTCGAAAATAGTTGCCGTCCCGGCACCGTTCGATGCGGTAATCCAGCATATCCATATAGGCATAGGTGGCGCTCCATGCCAGGTGGTTGCTTCGGCCGATTATCACTCCGGGTACACCGGGAACACTGACACCCATTATGGTGTTGCCGGGCAGCCGGAGGATGATTTCCTGCCAGACATTGGGCAGACGGTTGACCTCCAGGTGGGGATCACCGCACAATATTGGAAAGCCGGAACGGGTGTGACGGCCGGCTACGGCCCAGTTGTTGGAGGCATTGAAGCGCGGGAGCCGGTTGAGCCACTCGACCGCCGCCGGCACCAGGGGGGGCGAGAGCGTAACCTGGTTGATTAAGGCCTTGTCTATGGGATCGGTGAGATAGGGGAACAGTTCCATCAATTTCTCTTCCGGCAGCCCTTTCTGGATCATCTCCACCAGAAATTTTTCCATATTGGCCTGGATGTCGGCCAAACCTAAAAATCCGAAAACCTTGGCCAGCAGCAGACAATCTGTCACCGCATAGGGTTCCGGGTGGCGATATCCCATGAGTTTGAATTCAAATACCGGCCCGTTGTCTTCCATCCAGTCGTTGAACCCGCTCACGTAGGAATCTAAGGCCTTGCGTGCGCCGGGTCCAATCCGGGCGACCTGTTTCTGCGGATCCGGGAGAAAATTCATCCGCCGCATATAGGTGTCGATCTCAACCAGGCCTTCATCGGCCTTGAGCAGTTCGGCGGCACGGCCCTGGAGAAGAATGCGGGTGAGCAGGGTCTGCATCTGGCGATCGTTGGCGTGGATCCACCCTAACCCCCTCATCAGATCGGCGACTGTACACGCGGTGATTTCCGGAATACCATGATTATTCCTCAGAATATGGATGTTTCCGTCATTACCGTCCAGGTCAACGGGCGCTTTTTTCAACTTCATCGCACCGACTCCTGTTAAAAAAGCGATAATATATCATGCCGGCGGAATCGTTCAGATCTGCCTTGCATCCACACGTCGGATACCGGCCGTCAAATTGCCTCAAGTCTTTGGCGATGGGTATGCTAGTGGAGAGGACATTGTTAAGGTGTGCGAATTAAAAAAAACGCATCCGCAACATATTGCCGTGGGGTGGCGCCAATGCTTCAGGATCTGTCAAGTCGGTCCAAAGGCAAAGAGCGAGGTCGCCACGGCTGCTGCGTGAAACAGCCAGGCCGGCAGGATGCTGTGCGACCGTTCCCGGATCATCCCGGCAGCCAAGCCGAATATGGCGGCCACAGCGATATACTTTATCAGGATGCCGTTGGTCAGGATTGCCATTGGGTGGTCTGCCATCATTGTCATCTGGAAACCGATGGTGGCCGCATACAGCAGGGCCGATCCAATGGTGGGGCCGGAGAAGAACCACCGGCTTTCAGAGTCCTGGATGGTTGCCAGTTGAGCCATCATGCCGTGCACCAGGCTCCTGAACAACAGTTCCAGGGAAAGGGGAATCAGGACCAGGGCAATCGTCCAGGCCGCCACGGGGTCGGCGGCAAACATCATTTTGTCGGGCACCAGCATGTCACCGGTAAATCCGCAGAGAATGGCCATGGGCAGAAGGCGCCACCAGTCATTTCCAGCCGGCAACATCAAACCAAACTGCCATGGCCGGCGCAGGGCCACGATGCCGAGCATGATGGTGGTAAAAAACAAGAGCGCGGTGTGGAAACCGACAACCTGACTCCGGAAAACCTCGCCGAGCGTTTCGCGGCCCAGCCACCGGGCCGGCTCCCAGTTTTGGCCCATGGCAATGGCGGCAATTACGATCAGCATTGAAAATACGGCACTGGATAAAAATCGTTTCACGTGGCGAATGTCGCTGCGCTTTTCGATGACATCGCGGCAGGCCGAAACAATTTCTTCGGGCAACAGCCGGGTGCCGAGGTTTCGGGGCGAGCCGCCAATATCTCCGGATCCCCCCCAGCGGCTGACGTTTATGCGACCCTTGACCGCCGGGTCCATGAAGTTCAAACGCTGATATACATCCTCCAGGTTCACCGGCATGAACAGGTCCATCTGCCTGAGGGTATAGTCTTTTTCACCCCTGCGCAGGGCCACCCATCCCAGTCGGTTGCCGTAGAGTTTGATCAGGTGGGGCTCCAGCTCGTAGATGCCGAGATCCGAAGCCACTACCACGGCAATACGATT
>JAQYWF010000260.1 GCA_030145105.1 Desulfosarcina sp. | reverse complement strand
TGGGTTTACGTATTACCATACATATGTCAAGGAGTTTTTCCGTGGCATTGATACGATGATCTGTATGTGGTAAAAAAATTTATGGAGAAACGTGAAAAATTTACAACCACTCTGCGTAAAGACTTTACCCGCCGGTTAAAAATGCTTGCTGCTGAACAAGATAAACGGGCGAATGACATCCTTGAAGAGGCTATTGAGGACATTTTGAAAAAGTACGAAAAGGCCAAGTAATAGGGGGACGCGATGCCGTTGAAGAAATGTCCGTTGTGCGGGAACTCTGCCGAATTTATCAATCCCCCATTCTGGGTCACCGCCATTGGTCGCTTTGAATGTGAAGAATGTGGTAGTTTTGCGATTACATCGGTTGCCCAAACGATTATCGCAAAATCTCCTGATCAAGAACGAATAGCGATTTCTAAAAAGCCAAAAGAAGCAGCACCTGGTACCTACTTGGAAATTTCGGGAGAAAAAACCAAAGGCGTTGAGGGATTGAGATACATATTCAAGAAAATAAAAGTGTACCGCCAAAAGAACTACCCAGCCCACCAATCAGGTGAATAATGCCCTGTAGCCGACCGGCAAAAATGAAGATGCCTGACAATCTTGTCACCCTATATTTACTTGATCTGAAAAAACCGGTTTTGTTATCTGCACTTTAATTGGGCTGGTAATTATCTCAATTAATCACAAGAATTTATTTAAAATGGCAAAACACAAGATGTTGTAGTTTGCGCATCCTTTTGCCTTGATTGTTCGGCTAATATAATTGTCCGAATGCATAATGAATTGATCGAACAGTATCCACATCGTAAACCATATAAAAGCGTTATCGAAGAATAGGTGAAACCAACAAATAACAATATGTGGCGGTTTGGAAAGAACTTACAGGTATTCCATGCCACTCATGACTAACATTAACGCGAATGACTACGACCATTAGTCCACCTTTTTTTTAGATGGCTATATACCACATATGGGGGGTGGTCCATTTTTGAAGAAACTGGAGACTTCTGGCATAAGTCTTCATCTGGCAATTGACGATGACTCCAACACATCAACGCTGTAAAGAGAGTTGAAGCTGTTGTGGTACCATTCTGTGAAGCGAGTTTCTGACTCATTTCTCAATTTTGCCGATTGCTTCGCAGCACCGTAAGGAATAAAAAATCGATTTTCAGTCCGCTCGCTAACGCGGTTCAAGTATAGGTCAGGAAGACACCTCATCCGACGATTTTCTTGAGCAACCAGGCCATGTTCTCCCCCAGGGTCTTCATGATTTCTAGTCCCTCGGCGTCGTCCGTGACTTCCCCTTTTTCCCTGCCGAAACCCATATTCCAGTATCGGGATCCGGGAATGATCATCTCGCTGATGGTAAAAAAGTGGTTGATGGAGTCAAAGGTGTGAACCGCCCCGGCCCGCCGAACCGCCACCACGGCAGCGCCGACCTTGCGCCGCAACATCATTCCATTAGCGATCGACACCATGCCTGCGCGATCGATAAGGGCCTTGATCTCCGGGCTCATGCAGGCAAAATAGGTCGGTGACCCTAAGATGATGCCGTCAGCCGCCAGCATCCGGTCAATGCAGTCGTTGAGCATGTCCTTGCCCACGACACAGTGGCGGTCCTTGTTCTCGAAGCACTTGTAGCAGGCGATACAGCCCCGAATGGGTTTGCCACCCACCTGAACGGTTTCCGTCTCGACACCCTGGCCTTCGATGGCCTCCAGCACATTCCGGATCAGGATGGAGGTGTTTCCGTCTCTTCTGGGGCTGCCGTTGAATGCGACCACTTTCATCGTTGTTCTCCTCGTTTGAAATTAGAATGATTCCCTCTTTTAACAGATCGTCCCCCATGACGGAGTGACCTCGTCAGGCAAGAACTTGCCGCATAATAAAGTCGACGAATCGGGGTACCGGATCGAATCCCACCACCTGCGTGGCGTTGGCCACAAAGTTGGACAGTGGATTGATGTCATAGAAGTAGAGCTGATCGTCGGCAGCATTGATCAGATACTCGACGCCGCCGATGTCGGCACCGGCCGCAGCGACTGCCTGTCTGACCTTTTCGATCACCTCAAGCTCTGGAACGAATGCCGTAATTCCTGATGCACCCGAATCGGTATCCCCGCCGGACGATCCTCCCACCGGGCAATAATCGAATCGATCGATATTGCATCCATCGGCCGGACAATAGTTGAAATTTTCCGCGAGGACGGGCAGTCGTATGGCATACAGGAACGCATCGTTTAACACTTCCACCCGGTAGATGCAGTCGTCTTTGGGTTTGAGGTACTCCTGAATCAAAGCCACCCGGTCGATACCGAGATCGATCTCGCCGGCATCGACAGACCGAGCCAGTTCCTCGCGGGTCTTGAAAAGGGTGATGCCGGCACCGCTGCCGCCCACATTGGGTTTGATCAGCAGCGGGAATTGCAGCTTTTCAGCAGCGTCGACGGCCTGCGCGGCATGGTGGATCACACGACTTTTGGGTGAATTGAGCCCCAGCTTGCTGAATATTTGCATCTGCAGGGCTTTGGAGGTGCCCACCTCGTATGATCGCCAGCCGTTAATCACTGGCGTTCCGATGCCTTCCAGGTAAACCAGGTATTGCTTGACGTACAAAACGACCTGGGGTGCGCTGGCCGTGGACGGATAGGCGCTTACCCGGTTGACCACCAGTGAATAGGGAAATGCATCCACACAAGGATCAAAAAAGTGTCCGTTGAGATGGATTTTCTCATAATCGATGCTTCTGCTGTCCAATTCAGCAAACAGGGGTTTGAACCAATCCGGGTGTTCATAGAAGATCGCGATGGGTTTTGCGGACATGGTGTTAATCCTTCACTGATTCGTTAATGCATTCAAACTGGTAATAACGGCAGGTGCAACAGCTGACGGGCCTCATCCGGGGTGGCAACCTCCCGGCCGAGGATTTCTGACAGCTTCACAACACGCTCTATCAGCTGTGCATTGGTAGCCAATTCACCGCGACGCAGATAAATGTTATCTTCCAGCCCCACACGCACATGACCGCCCATCAGGATGGCATGGGTGGTCATGGCAAGCTGGGCCTTTCCAATACCGGCAACGGTCCAGGTGGCGTCGGACGGGATGGTTCTGCGCATGTGTACCAGGTTCTCCACGGTGGCCGGAATAGCACCTCTCAAGCCCATGACAAAATCGAAATGCAGCGGCGTTGATACCAGTCCCTTTTCCGCCAGTGCAGTGGCATTGCTGATCATGCTGAGATCGAAGATTTCCATCTCCGGCTTGATGCCGTATTTTTGCATGTCGGCGGCCAGGGCCTCGATCAAACCGGGGCTGTTCTCATAGACGGAATTGGGGAAGTTAACCGACCCGGTGGTCAGGCTGGCCATCTCGGGTTTGAGCTGCAGTCGTTCGCAGCGCTGTTCATAGGCCATCCCGGCCCGGCCGCCGGTCGAAATCTGGGTGATGAGCCGGGTTTTGGTTTGGATACCACGGCAGATAGCTCCGAAAAGCGCTAAATCCGTAGCCGGTGACTCATCTTCCGGATCCCGGGCATGCAGGTGGATCATGGACGCACCGGCCGCCTCGCAGGCAATACCGTCCCGGATGATCTCCTCCGGGGTGATAGGGACATGGGGCGTAACCCGTTTCGTGGGCAGGGAGCCGGTGACGGCCACCGTGATGATAAGTTTATCCATGAGACCTCTTCTTTTATCAGGTGGACAACACCTGTTCAATGGCAGCCCTGATTCTACTAGCAACCAGCTCGAAATCCGCCGTGTCCATGACAAATGGGGGCGCCACGAGGAGGGCATCTCCGTCGAGTCCGGCAAGTCCGGTCGACTTGTAGGTGATGATGCCGTTTTCAAAAAGCGCCTGCCAGATCTTCTCGGTGACCTTATGTTTTCGCGGAAACGGCGTGTTGGAGGCCTTGTCCCTGACCAGCTCGAGGCCCCAAAGGAAGCCGATCCCCCGCACGTCGCCCACCCAGGGGAGATCTTTGAGGTGGCTTTTGAGCGTATTGCCCAATACGCCTCCGACTTCTGACACCCGCTGCACCAACTGCTCACGCTCAAGTATGTGGACAAGTGCAAGGCCGGCGGCAGTAGCGACAGGATGATGGGAAAAGGTACCACCGTGGGTGAAGCCCCCGCCATTGGCGCACACTACGTCGAAATGAATTCCCTTCACACCCACCGCAGAAAGCGGCACGGTGCCGCCGGCAAGGCCTTTTCCCAAGGTGACCAGATCGGGCACCACGTCATCGTGCTGGCAGGCAAACCAGCGACCGGTGCGCCCCATGCCGCAGAGCACTTCGTCCAGAATCAGGAGGACATCGTAGGTATCGCATATCTTGCGGACGACTTCAAAATACCCCGGCGGCGGCGGGCAGGCGGCCAGGGTCCCGCCGCTGACGGTTTCGGCCAGAAAAGCGGATACCGTTTCGGGGCCCATGTTCAAAATGGTCTCTTCCAGGGCCAGGGCACAGCGCAGACGGCAGTCGGGAAAGGTAAGCCCGTATGAGCAACGCAGACAATAGGGTGGCGGGATGTGAACGGCATGCGCCAGCATCGGGGCATACGGGGTCTGAAAGGCCGCCCTGCCCATGGCGGACAGGGCGCCTAAGGTCAGACCATGGTATGATTTCCAACGCGAGATCAAGCGGAACTTCTCGGGACGACTGTTGGCCAGGTGAATCTGACGGGCCAGCTTAATGGCGGCCTCCACGGCCTCGGCGCCGCCAGACAAAAAGTAGAACCGGTCGATGCCCTCAGGTGCATGCGCAACTAAAGCGTCAGCCAACCCTTCGGCGGCCGGCGTGGTAAACATGGTGGGATGAATGTAGTCGTATGCCAGGATTTGATCGTAGACGGCCTGGGCAATTTCCTTTCTGCCGTGGCCGGCATTGACCACGATGGCCCCACCGCTGGCATCTAAATATCGGTTGCCATCCTGGTCCTCGATCCATACCCCGTCAGCTTTCACCGCCACCGGCAACTGCGGGTCCAGGCGTCTGGGGAATAGATGCCCCTCACGCCGGTTGCTTGCATTGCTCATTATTGCTGATCCTTTCGCCAATCCTTGTTGCCGTAACGCCACAATATCCAGTCCAACAGACGCACCCGTTCCACATCGACATGAATCACACTGCCCGAGGCCAGAGTTTGCACCCCAATGGCGGTTCCGTCTACAGCCAGCCGGGTGGCGTTGACGTCTGAAATGAAAAAATCAAACCCCGGGACCGTTGTTAGTCCCTCGTCCACCACAATCCACTGCCCTTCCCGCCGGGTTCTTGCCGTGTAGGTATTTGGAAGGCCGGTCCCCACGGAAGTCATGCGCGTTTCCTTGGCCTGGATGACCGACCCCGGACCCACGCTAAAAATGCCTTCCACCATCGTCTTTTCCACCGAGTGGCGGTAGCTCAATTGAATTTCACTGCCAGGCACCACATGAACCGCCCCGAAAAGCGGATTCCCTTCCCGGGGCAGTCTCACGGTAAATGCGTCCACCCGGAAAAAAATCATCAGGCTCAACAACAGGCATAAACCAGCTGCAAGCACTGCCAGGCGTTTCCTGGTAAGGGCCAAAGCGATCCCTATGCCGCCGCAGGTGCCAGAACACGGTTGGCCCGCGCACGCTGCGAAAGATAGATCGCAGCCACCGCAGCGATGGCCAGGCCGTTGACCAGATGTTTGTTGATCATCATCTCGCCGATGGACAGGTGGTTCGGATTGACCAGAAGGAACGCCAGTCCTAGAAAAAGGAACCGCTCTAAAATGGGTGTATGGACCTTCCAGTGCCCCTGGATGAAGACCGACCAGCAGAACATGCCCAGGATGCACAGCGGGATGAGGTACAGGACTTCCATCAGAGTGGTATCGATCATGAGCAATTTCGTATTGTAGATGAACATAAACGGCAGGGTGAAGGCGGCCAAGTCCAGCCGAAAACTCTTCCAGCCGGTCTTGATGGGATCCGCACCGGCTATCCCGGCGGCGGCATAGGCGCACAGCCCCACCGGCGGTGTGTCGTCGGCGACAATCCCGTAGTAGAAAACGAACAGGTGAACCGCGACGACCGGCAACCCCAGGCCCAGGTCCGCACTGATGGTCATGATCGCCGGTGCGGTCATGGCCGCCATGATGATGTAGGTGGCCGTGGTGGGCAGCCCCATGCCGAGAATGATGGAGGCAAATACCGAAAAAAGCAGCGTCAGAAAGAGGTGCCCGCCGGCCGCCTCGGTAATCAGGGTGGCCATTTTAAGGCCCAGTCCGGTCAGGGTGACTACGCCGATGATAATGCCGCAGCAGGCACAGGCGGCGGCGATGCCGGCCATGTTGCGGGCCCCGGTTTCAAGGGATCCCAGGATCTCCTGCCGGCTTCTTTTAAAGGCAAACCCCCGGCTGTCTTGAAGGTAAGCGGTATAAGCCGGGTCCTCGCTCTCAACGCCCATCCGGACGTAACCGGGAAAAAGGCGCTGGCTGCGGTAGATGTTGTTGCCGATGGCCACTACGCATCCGGCAAGGATCGACCAGGAGGCCGCCGTGGTCGGTGTCCACATGGTCACCAGCAGCAGCCAGATCAGCAGAAACAACGGTATGAGAAAGTGCAGGCCCGATATCAGGGTCTTGATCATGGGCGGGCATTCCTCCTTGGTCAGCCCCCGGATGTTCTCTTTGACCGCCTCTAAGTGAACGATTGAGAAGATGGCCGTATAAGACAGGATCGCCGGGATAAACGCCGCTTTGACGATCTCGATATAGGGCACGCCGATGATCTCGGCCATGATGAAGGCGGCGGCACCCATTATTGGCGGCATGAGCTGGCCGTTGGTGGATGCGGCGACTTCCACGGCACCGGCCACGTGGTTCTTAAAGCCCACTTTTTTCATCAGCGGGATGGTCATGGCACCGGTGGTGACCGTGTTGGCGATGGAGGAACCTGATATGGATCCCATGGCGCATGAGGCCACGACGGCTGCTTTGGCCGGCCCTCCCCGGAATCTACCCATCAAGGCAAAGGAGATGTTGATCAGGTATTCGCCGGCACCGATCTTGTCCAGAAAAGCACCGAATAGCACAAACAGGAAAACAAAAGTTGCCGATACCCGCAGCGGAACCCCCCACAGGCCTTCCCCGGTCATGAAAATATGGTCGATAATCCGTTTGACGCGAAATCCCCGGTGGCCCATATCGCCGGGGAGATAGGGCCCCAGAAATGCGTAAAGCAAAAAGATGATCGTGATGATGGGCAGCATGGGCGATATGCTGCGGCGTGTGGCCTCCAGCACCAGTACAATCAGTACACCGCCGATGATCAGGTCGTACAGGGCGGCATCGCCCACGGAGGTGACCACATGGTCATAGTTGACAAACAGGTACAGGGCCGTCGCCCCGCCCAAGACGGCCAGGAAGATATCTGATGCCGAGATG